>JAISXR010000153.1 GCA_031270375.1 Synergistaceae bacterium
AAGGCTGTTCCGGCAAGGCCGTTCGGCTCGTGAGCAAGAAAGACGGACGCCCGTTCTGGAAGTGCGATAAATGCGGGAACTTTTTCGACGACATTGACGGAAAACCGGCGATACGGGAGAAGAAAGCTAAGAAATGACCGTTCGGCGCGGCGATACGTTCAATTCTCTCGAAAAAACTGGAGCGCCGAAGCTGAACCGGGGGATGTTTTCCAGCGCGTCGGACGAATGGGAGACGCCGCAAAAATTTTTTGATGTCCTTGACGCTGTATTTCACTTCACGCTCGATGTTTGCGCGACAAGTGATAACGCGAAGTGCGAGTGTTATTACACGAGAGAGGATGACGGTCTTTCGCTGAACTGGAAAGGCGCTTGCTGGATGAATCCTCCTTACGGGCGGGAGATATCGCTGTGGGTGCGAAAAGCGTATGAATCCAGCCTGGAGGGTGAGACGGTCGTCGTATGCCTCCTGCCAGCGCGTACCGATACGGGATGGTGGCACGATTATGTCCTCAACCGCGCTGAGAGGATATGGTTCATAAGGGGGCGGCTGCGGTTTTCGGGGAAGGGTTCCGCGCCCTTCCCCTCCGCGCTGGTTGTGTTCGGGCGGCCATTTGAAATGGAGAACTTTGAAATGATTCTACTGGAGGGATTTAAATGACTATAACGATAACCAAGGGGAAGCTGATACGGTGGATAATAGCGGCGGTTATCCTGTTCTGCGGGGCAGTCGAAGCGGATGACGCACCGAAGGTGATACTGAACATCGCACGGCACAGAGAGTTTATGGCTGAGTTCACGGGATACGATGATTACAGCCTGATCGACGTGTACCAATGGCGGTCGGGATTTTTCGGAGTCGTCATGCTTTGCCCGGCAGGGTTTCACGAAACGTTCGTTTTTGATTGCCGGGACGGGAAGAGGGAGGTTATTTATAGGGACGTGTATATCCCGAGAAAAGAAAAACGCGAAGAATTTCGCAGGGAGAGTATACTTGTCGCTGATGCTGTAAGGCTTGCCAAAACCGCTTTGACAAAAGGGGAAGCAAAATAGGAGGACACTCGTACCCGTTGAGGGATATAATTGTCTATATTTCATTATCCTGACGGAGGTTTGCGATTTTAGTGCCGCGTAAAAAAATTTCGGAAATCAAAGGCGCGTATTTCGGCGAAAATCTGGATTTAAGCGTCCAGGCTTTTAATCCGCTCGCTTTGGCCGGGATAGCCGCCGGCGTTATCATCGGCGTGATCGGCGTGATTACCGGAACCGGCGCCGTGAATGTTCTGGGCAATTTTTTCGCTTCGGCGTTGGCCGTGTCCCTCCTCATACGCACGCGCCGCACGTGGCGATACCATGCCGCCTACGCGGACTCCTCTTACGGCGGTATCGAGCTACGCGCGGACGGCGGCGCTTCATCTGGTGTTGCTGCCGAAAAGCAAGGATGTTAAACAGCGACGAAGGCTCGGCGCGTTGGTGAGCCATGTTCTGGACATGACGCGGATCGAGGAAGGGCGCATGGCTTTGAGTTTTGAGTGTGAATCGGTGAGCAAAAAGTATCTGACAAAAGTATCTATTATGGCACTTGCCCTGCTCCATGATAAAATGAGTACAGGCATGAGAAAATCCTTTAGTGAAATCCTTTCTGTGGAAGGTGAGACGCAATGACGACGGCACCGGATACCCATACATCGGAAATGAGCTTGAATTATGAGAAAGTTTGGTCGGTAGTTCAGGAAATCGCCAAACAGATAAAGGAGACGAACACGGAGACCGCTCGACAAATGCGGGAAACCGACCGGCGGATAAAAGAAACCAACGAGCAGATCGGAAGGTTGGGCAACCGATTCGGAGAGCTGGCCGAACATCTTGTCGCGCCCAATCTTCTGGAAAAATTCAGGGCGCGGGGGTTTAAGTTCACTAGATACAGCCCCAATACTGAAATTCAAGACGAAGAAGGACAGTTGTTGGCGGAAATTGACATCTTTCTCGAAAACGGAGATTGCGTTATGGTTGTGGAGGTCAAAGCGCAGTTGAAGACCGCCGACATCGACGCCCACGCCGAGCGGATGCAAATCCTGCGCCGTTACGCGGATAAGCACGGGGATAAACGAAAATATTACGGCGCGGTGGCCGCGGCCATTGTTCGCCCAAAGGTGAAGGAACGCGCCGTAAATATGGGATTCTACGTGGCCGCTCAGTCTGGTGATACCATGACCATTGATGTGCCGGAGGGCTTCAAACCCAAAGCGTGGTAAAGGGCGTTAAGGGCATGCCTTTCCTTTCTTTTTCCGGCCTTGCGCGGTTTCAAAAATTTTTCGGTCCAAAGCTGGATTTCAGAGTCCGACTCTATAATGTTCTGGCTTTCTGCGGGATAATCGTTGGTGTATTCATGACCTTCCAAGCCGCGTTCCTTCTCGAATCGGGAATGAATGTCGCCATCAACGGAGCCGGGGCTCTTCTGGCTCTGGGGCTTTTTTTGTATTCGTATCGAAGCGGACGTTACCGGCTTTGTTATGTCATATCAATCGGGGTTATTTTTCTTGGACTCTTCCCGGCCCTGTTCTTTCTGAATGATGGCTATCACGGCGGTATGCCGATGTTTTTCGTTTTCGCAATATTATTTACGATTTTCATGCTGGAAGGGCTGGAATTACTTGTCATAACCACAATCGAGGCCCTGGTTTATATATCGCTTTGTTGCGCGGCATGGCTCCGTCCGGAACTCACAGTCCCCTTCGAATCGGAATGGCAGAGGATGCAGGATATCGTTTTCACATTCGTCTGCGTATCAGGCATCTTGGGTGCCGCCATGTTCATGCATTTCAGGCTCTATAAAGATCAGCAGCTCAAATTGGAGAAGGCCGGTTCGGCCAAGACGAATTTTCTGGCCAGCGTGTCTCACGAGATACGCACCCCGCTCAACGTCATACTCGGCATGAACGAAATGATCCGAAGCTCTGTCCACACAGGACCCGTCGCCGTTTGGAGCGCGGATATTCAGATGGCCGGATATACCCTCAGAAAATTGATCGACGAACTTTTGGACATATCGGAAATCGAAGCGGGCCGTCAGATGATTTCCGGGGCAGAGTATCAAATCTCGAACCTGCTCTACGATCTGTCCGTCATCGGAGAACAGGAAACGAAAAAACGAGGGCTGGATTTTACGATTCAGGCCGATCCCGGTATGCCGTCCAAACTCGGCGGAGATTTTTCCCGCGTTTTGCAGATCGTCGCCAATTTCCTGACCAACGCCGCGAAGTACACGGAACGCGGAACGGTGACGCTGTTGGCGGAAGCCGTTCCTCTTACGGGGACAGGCAGGGAGGCCGGCGAGTACCGCGTAAGCGGCCAGGCGGACTCCGCCTCCCTGAGTTTCAATAAGCAAGACGTTATTTTGCGCATGTCCGTTTCCGACACGGGCAGCGGGATCAAACAGGAGGACATAGGCTCTCTTTTCGAGAAATTCTCCCGTGTCCGCGGGGACATAACAAAAGCCGGGCGGTATGTGGAAGGAATCGGTCTGGGACTTGCCATAGCGAAACAACTGAGCGATTTAATGAACGGCGAGATCAAAGTGGAAAGCGTTTGGGGCAAGGGCAGCACTTTCACTCTTTCGCTTCCTCAGCGCCTGATAGACGCCGCTCCAATAGGAGACTGGCGCGCCGGATTTACCGAGGGCGCGGAGCCCGAATCATTTCCCGGCAGTCCCTGTGAAGCGGAGTTCGCTGGAGCGCAGATCCTCAACGGCAGAATTCTGGTGGTGGATGACCATCCCGGCAACCTGCGGGTCGTGAAAGAATTTCTCCGGTTTACGGGCTTGCGAACCGATACCGCTTCGGACGGGTACGGGTGCGTGGCCGCCGTCAAACAAGCCATAAAAGAAGGAGAGCCTTATCACGTCATCCTTATGGACTACATGATGCCGGGTATGAACGGCATAGAGACATTGGAAAAGCTCTGGGAGGAAATCCCGGCTTTCGACGCGCCGGTCATCGCTCTCACAGCCGACGCGGTGAAGGGGGAGCGGGAAAAATTTTTGAACGCGGGCTTCGACGCCTACCTTTCAAAGCCCATTATCCGCCGTGATCTGGAGCGTGTGATCTCCGCCCTGCTGCCGAAAGATCAGGGGGCGGATACCCCAAGGCCGCAAGAACCGGAAACGTCCGGCGAACCGGAGGAATGCGGGGCCGACAAGACAAAGGACGACTTGACGGAGAGTGACTGTGCGAAACATGGGATATCGCTTTCCGAGGGGCTCAAATACGCCAGCGGCGATATAGCGCTGTTCCAGACGCAGGCCCAGGCTTTCTTGAAAAGGTACGCAGAGGATCGCCGGGTCATAGAGCAAAAAAGGGACGAGGGAGATTGGGAGGATATGGCGCGACTAGTCCACGGATTGAAGAGCTGGGCCGCTTATACGGGGGCGGCGGCATTGCGAGACTCCGCGCTGGAGGTTGAGGCTGCTTGCCGCGCCGGCGATGTGGAATATGCGGGCCTGGCGCTGTCGCTCCTGTTCCTGAAGTGGGAAAGGGCCTGCGAGGGCTTCGGCAATTTTATCCGACACCGGATGGAGAAAGTGGATGGTTGATAATTACCGCTCCGAAGATGGAAGCCTTTATAAAGTGCTTGTGGTGGACGACCACGCGGGGCTGCGTGAGTTGGTTAGCGGCCAACTGGCTGGAAAGTATGAGGTCATGCTTGCGGAAGGAGGCGAACAGGCGCTCGGCCTGATCGAAGAAGGGAAAATTCCGGATATCATCCTTCTCGATATTGATATGCCCGGCATGAACGGCTATGAGACCCTCGAAAAATTGCGTGAAATTCCGGCTGCCGAAGATATCCCCGCTATTTTTCTGACCGGCCTGAATAGGGTGGCGGATCAGGTGCGGGGGTTGAAGACCGGCGTGACTGACTACATCACTAAGCCTTTTGAAAAGGACATCCTGCTCGCCCGCTTGGGCCTCCATATAAAGCTCGGAATGGAGCGCCGCAAAACGCGGAACGCCAGAAAAAACGGACTTCTCGTCGAACTGGACGAAGAGAAATTCCAGCGCCTGACGACGGCTCTCGATGATCGCGAGAAGCGCGTCGCAAAGCTCATCGCGCTGGGCAAGCGCAACCAAGATATCGCGGAAGAGCTGGTTTACTCTCTTGCTTTCGTCAAAAGGCTGACGACGCGCGTGTTCAATAAAACAGGCTTATCCGATCGCTACGAACTAAGAAAAGCCTGTGTCAAGGAGTAACTCGGATAAAATAGTCATACTCTTCAAAAGTGGATACCTTTAGTATCCACTTTTGAACTTGAAATTTGTTAGTATCGGTTCTGTCAGGAAAAACCCTGACGGGGCCGATTTTTTATTATGGTTTTCGGAGGCGTCTCATGTTGGGAAATGAATTTCCAAATGCGGGAATTATCTACCGCGACGTGCGTATCGAAGCCGCACAGTGGGAGAAAAGCAAGAATTTGCGCCTGTGGGGTATACACAACAGGCGCGATTATCTGGATATTCTCTACGAAGACGTTATATACAGTCAAATCGACGATTCGAACTCCGGCCTGCACATCACGCTTGTGGAAGAACTGAACCTCGACGAATTTTTCGACCTCCGCCATAACATGGGAAGAAACCGGATGTTGCACGAAGAGCCCGAGCGGTTCGCGGAATTTATCCACGCCGTGGGGCAGGAAGATTACCGGATATACGCGCACTATACACTGAAAGAAGACGCTCTGAGAACGGTCCGCGGTACGGAGGAGCGCCTTGTCCTCGCGCGCCGCGTTCAAGTCGAAGGGCCGGAAGAACGCTTGGCGCGGCATGAAAGGGAAAACCGGCGATACAAATTCTACGCCTACGTGAGCCACGCGGAGGGCGGGGAAGATGAAAAGTGGGGGCGATGGATTCAGCGCAGGCTGGAGAATTTTCGAATCCCCGTTGACGCCGTATCGAAACTGCAACAGGAAGAACTCGCAGAGCCGGCGCCGGCGAAGTCAATTTCCCCGGAACCCGTTCCCCGAAAAATCAGCGCCGCGCGCGGAGAGATACATCAGGGGGACGGCCCGGTCTCGCCTTCGGACGCGGCCCGCTATCTGATCGTCATTTGCTCACCGAGAGGATCCCGGTCGGAACGGGTGGAGCGCGACGCTCGAGCCTTCACGGAGAACGGGAGGGGAGAGTACATCATTCCCTTCATCATCGGCGGAGAACTCGACGGAACGGAGGAGAAGCGGTGCTATCCGCCCTCCCTGAGCGCGGAATTTCTTGGCGTTACCCTTGCCGACGGAAGCAAGGAAGAGGCGTTGATGAGAATCATAGCGCGTCTCTTGCGCGTGAAATTTTCCCGGCTCTATCAGCGTCACCTCCGAGAGCGAAGAGAGGTTATCGCGCGTGTCCTGGCGGCGGCCTCGGTGGCGGCGGTTCTGTTGCTGGGCCTGACCGCCTGGGCGGTGTCGCGGGAAATCGAGGCCGCGCGGCGGCGGGACGAGGCCGGCGAAATCGCGCGTTTTTTGATCAGGGATTTTGGGAATGATCCGCGCCTGCCGCTGGGAATCCGCACGATGATCGACAAAAAAACGCGGGATTATCAGGAACGGCACGACTCTCGCGCGTGGTTGGCGCTGGGAATCCGCGCGACGCTCGACGAAAAAGCGCTGGAATATCAGAACCTCGCATATGCGACGGATGGTGGAAAAAAGCTGAAAAAGGGACAAAAACATGGCGGCTGACGGAGAGTTATTGACGGATTCCATGAAAGACGAATACGAGTTTTTCGCCTTTATCAGCTACAAACGCGGAGAGGCTGACGAAGCGCGGGCGCGCTGTTTGCAGCGGGAGCTGGAACGCTACCGTGTTCCCGTGAACGATTTGCCGAGGGAAGAAACGCGTGTGCACAGGATTTTTCCGCGGCGTCTCCGTGTATTCCGGGATAAAACGGACTTGGGTACTCACTCCACTTTGGGGCAAGGGCTTTCCGAAAACCTGGATGCTTCCCGATTTCTCATCGTCGTCTGTTCGCGGCGGAGCGCGGATTCGCCCCACGTGGACGCGGAGGTTCGCCGTTTCGTGAAGACCGGGCGAGCGGAGAATATCATCCCCTTCTTTATCGAGGGGGCCGATAAGCGAGGCCAATTCCCACGCCCGCCCTCTCTGCCGCCGGAAATGGTGGGAGTGGCCGCGTCGGAGGGGCGCGAAGAGGCGTTCGTTCACCTGCTGTCGAGGCTTCTGCGTGTGGACTACGAGAACCTGCTTCAAGCGCACTTGCGGGCCTCCCGCCGCCGGACGGCGTTTAAGCTTCGTGCCGTGGTTGTTTTCGCGGCTCTGATCGTGGGCTTGGGGCTTTGGGCCGTGGCGGCGGAAAACAGGGCCACGGCATGGCGGGAGGAAACGGAAGGACTGGCGGAATTTCTGACCTTCGACGTGATTAGGGAGACGACGGCGTGGCTGCCGTGGCCCGAGCGGGCTTCCATAACGGAGAAGGTTTCGGACTATTACGCACGGTGGGAGCCGCGGACTCCCAGGGCCGCTTTTGCCTACGCCGTCAATCTGAACCAGTTGGGGAGCATCGAGGCCAACATCGCGGGAAAAGAGGAAAGCGCCATCGAACTGATCTTGCAAGCCCTGGAAGTCCTCGAAGATTTGAACGAAACCGAGCCGGACAACGAGCGGATTTTCGACGAATATTCCTACACCTTGCTCGCGGCGGGCCGTTTGTTCGAGACCTTGGACAGAATGGAAAGGGCGGGGATTTTTTACCAAAAGGGCCTGGACGTCTCGCGGGCGTTTTTGGCTATTCATCCCGAATCCCTGGCTGGAATGGGACAGGTCGCGGACAGCTTGGAATCCCTAGCAAAGCTCTCGGCGGCGCGGGAAAAATACGAGGAAGCGGAGGCTTTTTACCGCGACTGCGGCGGAATGTGGGCCGATATGCTGCGCCAATGGCCGGATGAGACCAAAACGTGGCTCTGGAGAATGAGGTACGGGAATTTTCATTCCGGGCACGGTTACGTGAAAATTTTGCAAAACGATTTCACCGGCGCTTTGGAACATATTGGAGAGGCGCTGACGGTCTTCGAGGGATTTTACGAAGAAGACCCGAAGAACCTGATTATGCGCCTGTTCTACGCCGATGAACTCCAAACCGCCGCTTTTGCGGCGGCGAAGGGCGGGGCGCTGGACGAGGGGGAGTTTTTTTACGCCGCAGGAGAGGAGCTTTGGCGGGGCCTGGTGGCGGAAGACCCGCAGCCGGTATATGTCTTCGGCTGGGCGCGGATATTGACGACGGGCGGGCTGATAAGCGCGGCTCAAAACCGATGGAAGGAAGCCGGAAAATTGCTGGACGAGGCGGAGGAACTCATCGACGGCCTGATCCGCCTCGACCCAGGCAGCGACGTTTACCTCTCGCATAAGTTGCTGATCGAGGAATCTCAAAAAAAGGAGAGCGAGTTTTGATGAAAAGGTTTGTCGTGTTATTCGCGGTTGTTTTTGCTTTGACGCCACTCGTTACGAGGAGCACGCCGGAGGCGTTCGCGGCGGGGGGCCTCACCCTGCCGAAAGACCACGCGGAATGGATGAAGAACGAGTTTTACAAAGAGTCTTTCGAACGTTTCGCGGCGCTGATGAAAGAGGCGAAAGAAAAACTCGGCGCCGAGGAGTACGTCGCCGTGGTACGCGCGAACGAGAATGCCGCGAAGGATATGGAGGAGGAATCCAACAGCGGCCCGGACGAATGGGGCACGACATGGAACCTGCGGGCCGACGACATCGGTCAGGTGATCGCCTGGGACTGGCTCCGTAAAAACGCGAATGGCGCACAGGGTTATTACACGCTGAAAGACGAATTCCAAGATGGCTATTTGACCGTGCGGAAGAACGATGACGGGAGTGGATACGCGGTCACGATTTTTGCGATACAGAAGGACGAGCCGTATAACAGCGGCGAGGTAACGGGCGAAGGCAAATTGGACGGCAATAAAATGACGGTCGATTTCGGGAGCGAAGAGCCCGCGGAAACCGTCACGGTGACGTTCGACGGCGAGACGGCGAACGTGGAAACGTCCCTGGCCTTCCACGGCAGCGGCTGGCTGGGCCTTAACGTCTATATCGACGGCGAGTACGTGAGGGAGAAAAAATAGAGGGCGCGTTTCGCGCTCCGTAAATATGAGGGGGCAGCGAAGATGAAGAAATTATTGTTTGTTTTAATGATTTTGGCGTTATGCGTTCCGGCGGCGCTCGCGGAGTACCCGCCGAGGATCGGCACGGTGACGGAGGGCGGGGGCGATTGGCTCAGCGTCAGAGCGGGACACGACACGGAATCGGAAATTCTGGGAGAGGTACACAGCGGATTCAGATTTTCGATTCGTGATACCTACCAATCGAAAGGCGAGCCATACCCCTGGTATAAGGTGACCTTCTCTCCCATGCAGAAAGAAGGGTGGATATACGGCCAGTTCGTGAAAGAGTTAGATAAGTATGAGGCTAATTGGTACTTTACAGCCGCCTTCACGAACAATACCAGCGAGACCGTTATGCTGGCCATCGCCTCCGAAGCCGATGGCGGAGACGGGAGGCCCGGAGCGCATGGATGGTACAGCATCGAAGCCGGGGACACGATCGGGGTAGATTTTTTCGTAGACAACGAGGCGATAGGCCCGAACCACCCGGCTATGTGCCGCTACTACGCAAAATCGGGAAACAGGGTTTGGGGCGGAGACGAAGATCGGGATATGAGCTATGTGATCCATCCGACAAAGGATTTTTGGTGCGTTCGCGGCGATGAAGGACTTTACGGAGAAGCCGGCGGGGAAAAATACGACCTGGGCAAGGGCCAGCGGGAGCCGGAAGGCTGCGAAAGCGTTCCGTTCAAAGATTTACCCAAGGACGAAGGTTTTTACATCGGTAAGGTCACTTTTGAGTAGATTGAAATAAATGAGGAGGGTATGAAGTTGAAAAAGAGCGGTGAAAATTTGGCGCGGAAGTTATGGAAATGGGGTCTGCTTTTCCTGTCGCTGTGCGTTTGCTTTTCGGCGGACTCGACGCGAGTTGGCGCGGCTCAGGAATTCGACTCGAAAAAGCTCATCGTTGACGGCGGGCTTCTCTTTACGGCGGACGCGAAGGGCAAGAAAACGCGGTTCGAGGGCGCGGAAGTCGTGGAGGTAGCGCTGGAGGACGAAAGAAACTCGAAAAGATATTGGCTCGCCGCAGACCCGGAAGCGTACGTCTCCGAAGAGGGGCTTTATAAAGGCTGGAAGAGCGGAATCTACTTCTTCGGGGATGACGGAAAATTCATATCGTGCCTCGAAACGGAGGACGCCCCGTGGAGTGAAGTCAAGTTCAGCCCGGATGGAAAACTCTTCGTACTCGACAGCGGAACGGGGGTCATCCGCGATTTCTCGCTCTACGCTTTCGACGGACTTCAGCTCATAAGTACGTTGACTGGAATCTCGCCTGTCGATTGGCTCGACAACGAACGGTTCGCCTTCACGGGCCTCGACGATTCGCACGGCCCGCGCGGTACGGACTCGGAAAACGATGACTGGAAGTCGGTCGTCATGTACGAACGCGACATGGCTGACCCCGTGACGGTGAAGGCAGTGACGGCGACGGCAACGGAAGATTACGTGCTCGGCTCGGTGGATCGCGCCGCGGGCGAACTGGAGATATGGAAAACTTCCGTGAAGAACGCGAAGGATTGGGCAGACCCAGACAAAAGAGAACAAACGACGATAAGAGTCCCAATACCCGCGGTTGGGCAACGATAAGGGGCCCTGAAGGATGAACATAAAACGCGGTTCGGTATTTCTCATGTTCTGCGCCCTGGCGCTTTTTGCCGTTCCCGGCGCGGGCGCGGAAAAACGCGAAGAATTTGGAATGCGGCGCTACATCAACGCCCGGTTCGGTTACTCGATGGAGTACCCGGATATCTTCGAGACGAAGACCGAACCGGACAACGGCGACGGCGTGAAACTGGCGTCGAAAAACGGGGAATATACCCTCGCCATCTGGGGCGGGTACAACATTTTCGGCCAGGACGGAGACGCACTGCTGGAGGAGAGCAAGGAAAGAGTCGCCCACATCTTGCCTGGCTCCGAGAGAAGCGCGGGGAAATATTACTCCATTCAGTACGGCGACGACGGAGGCAAAGACGGCACGGAGCATATCTTTTACGAATATGTGATTGTGAACGCTGATATGAAGGCCGGTTTCACGTTCTCGTATCCCAAAGACGAAGAAAAACGATTCGAGATAGCCGTCATCGACATGGAGAACTCGCTGAAAATGCCCGAGGCTGAATCCGAAACAGATATTTCTGAGGAGGAGTAAAAAATGAAGAGAACGAAATTTACGGCGGCGTTTTTGGCGGTACTGCTGGCGATTTTTGCGGCGCTTTCTTTCGCGGACGAGGCTGCGGCAAAGCCGAACTGGGTTACGGTGAAGTACACCGGCAGCGCGCTGAGGAAAAACAAAGACCGAAAGCTCGAAGACGGTAATTACTACTCGCTGGTGTTGAAGTTCGACATCATCAACAACAGTAACAGCGGCGAAATACTGACGGCGATTTATAACCGGAAAATAAGCTGGAACGGGGTTTTTACGATTCCAGATGTTGGATCGAGACATGAGCAACTGAGACATGATGTCAAATATTCTATGAATGGCAAGGAGCCGTATAAAGGCGAATGGTATCCACAGGAGGTTTACAAGTACGAACATTCAGTGCCGTTAAACCGAATTATTACTCAACCGTATTATGGTTGGGAAGTATACAACAAGGGGCTGAAAGAAGGATACAAATTCAAGCTCGACAAATGGAGCCTTGATTTCCAAGTCCGGAGCAAAAAGTAAAGGCGATTTGATCCGGTGCGGCCCTACCGGGCCGCGCCCTCAAATATATGAAGGACTTGATGATCAGTATGTGAGAGAGGCGAAATTCTATGGAAAACTGGCAGGTGACAACGATTGCGGCGGGAGTGATCGCCGTCGCGGCGATACTCTGGTACATCTCGACGATGAACCGCTTCGCGCGCCTGGTTGTGAAGATAACGGAGTCGGATTCCGG
>JAISXR010000181.1 GCA_031270375.1 Synergistaceae bacterium
CCGCTGGTTCTGCCGCGCGTGGATTCTCCGATATACGGTTCCCCGCTCACGCTCGCGCTGGTGGAGCACAGGCTGCTCGATGTGAGGACGCCTTACAAGCCGATGTATAACGAGGTGAAAGCCGGAGAGACCGTAAAGGCCGGCCCTTTTGAGGTGAGTTTCATTCGCGTCACGCACTCGATACCCGACTGTATGGCTCTCTTTATAAGAACTCCGGTGGGCACGCTGCTTCACAGCGGCGATTTCAAACTCGACATGACCCCCGCGGGAGGGACCGGCGGCACCGATTTGGCGTCGCTCGCGTCGTTCGGCAAGGAGGGCGTCACCGTGCTTTTGTCGGATTCGACCAACAGCGAACGGGCCGGCTTCACAATCTCCGAGTCCGTCGTCGGCAGGACGCTCGAAAACGTTTTCAGGCAGCACAAAGACCACAGGATCGTGATAGCCGCTTTCGCCAGCAACCTCTACCGGGCCGCTCAGGTGTTCGCGATAGCCGCGCGCTTTAACAGAAAAGTCATGCTCGTGGGCCGCAGCATGATCTCGTATGTGGAGCTGGCGATAAAACTGGGGTATATTGATATCTCTCAGGAACTCTTCGTGACGCCGCAGGAGGCGGAAAAACTGCCCCCTAACAGGACAGTGGTGATGACGACCGGAAGCCAGGGGGAACCCTTTTCCGGGCTCGTGCTGATGAGCAAGGGTGAACACAAGCAAATTCGTCTGGGTGAACGGGATACGGTCGTCATCTCCGCCACACCGATCCCGGGCAACGAAAAATTGGTGAGCAACACGATAAACAGGCTGTTCATGTGCGGCTGCGACGTGATATACGAGCGCGACATGGCGGTGCACGCCTCGGGGCACGCCTCGCGGGAGGAACAGAAGATACTGATGAGCCTCGTAAAGCCGAAATATTTCATACCCGTGCACGGCGAATACCGGCATCTGGTGCGCCATTCGCAGCTTGCCTCGGAGATGGGAATATCCGCGAAAAATATTTTCGTGGTGGGCAACGGAGACGTGTTGGAACTCGATCCAGCTGGAAAGATGAGGAGAGGTTCGCGCGTCGCGTCGGGCTCGGTGTTGGTGGACGGAGTGATGCTCGGTGAATTCGAGGGAAGCCTGCTGCGGGAACGCAGGGAATTGTCGGAGAGCGGCGTCATGGCTGTCTCGGTGGTGGTCGACGCGGAGTACAGGCTCGTCCTGCCGCCCCAGATAGACAGCCGGGGCAGCATATACGGCTTCGAGGAGGGGCACATGCGGCCCGATATAGCGTCGGCCGTCGAACGCGCCCTCGACAACGTCCGGGGCGGCGCCGTCGACAGCTCCTCCCTGGTCACGGAGATTCGCAAGAAGATCAGAGAGGTCACAGGGAAGAATTACAGGGCTTACCCCGGCATCATGCCCCTGGTGAGCGTGATAGGGGCGAATGACGATCAGCGCGCCGCGGGCGGCAAAAACGGCCCGTCCCATAAGCCGCGCGCTCAGGGGAAACCTGCCCGACAAAAACGCGGAAAGGTCGTGTAGAACTGTTGACGCAATTTGCCCAAATACTGCGCGAAATGGATGTTCTTAAACTTCTCGGCGGCGTGGCGCTCCTGATATACGGCATCAAGACGATGGGGGACGCCCTGCAGAATCTGGCCGGGGACAATATGCGCCGCCTCTTGGCTTCCCTTACCGGGACTCCGGCGAAGGGGATAGCGGTCGGCGCCATAGTTACCATGATAATTCAGAGCAGCAGCGCCACGACCGTCATGGTCGTCAGTTTCGTCCACGTCGGCCTGATGAACCTCGCGCAGGCGTTCAGCGTGATAATGGGAGCCAATATAGGCACGACCATCGTGGCTCAGCTGATAGCTTTCGATATAACGAAATACTCGATAATCGCGGCGATAGCGGGCATGATTTTGGCCCTCGCCGGACGGAATGCCAATCAGCGCCAGGCCGGAGCCGGGCTGGTCGGTTTCGCGCTGCTTTTCATAGGAATGGACATGATGCAGGACGCGATGAGCTTTCTGAAGGGGCGCGCCGACCTGTTCGCCGGCCTGAACAACAGGCCGATTTACGGTCTTTTGACGGGCACGTTGATTACCATGGCAGTCCAGGCGAGTTCCGCGACGGTCGGACTCACGATGGCGATGGCTTCTCAGGGGCTTCTGGAGCTGCCCACGGCGATAGCGATCATATTCGGCGACAACATAGGGACTACCATAACGGCGGTGCTCGCTTCTCTGGGCGGCAACAGGGCGGCGAAACAGGCCGCCGCGGCCCATGTCATGTTCAACGTGATCGGTTCCTGCATAATGATATCTCCGATTGTTTTTCCTTATTACACGAAACTCATCGAAGTGACCTCCGCGGACGTGATGCGCCAGATCGCGAACGCGCACAGCCTGTTCAACATATTCAACACGGCGATTTTTTTCTGGTTTGTGACGCCGTACACAGAGATGATAAAGAAGATAATTCCCAGCGGATCCCAGACCGCCGCCCAGCCGCAAGGAGCCCGGTTCCTCAACACGCATCTCGCCGAAGTATCTCCCGCCGCCGGCATCGACGCGATTCGCAAGGAGATGGTGTCCCTCGGCGAGATCGCGATCGCGATGATCAAAGATTGCCGCAGGATAATAATAGAGCGCGATTGGAAATCAATTCCCGACGTGCTCATGGCCGAAAAAAATATCGATCAACTGACGCACGAGATAATCCGATACGCCACCGAAGTGGGACAGAAGGTGCAGACGCGCGACCTCTCGCTTCTCCTGAACTCCTGCGTCAGCGGAGTGAGCGATATCGAACGCATGGGCGATCACGGAGAAAACCTGGCGGAACTTGCGCAGTACATGTCGGATCATAAGCTGAAATTCTCGCACAAGGCCACCTCCGAATGTGACGAGATGTTCCAATTGGTGGTGGCCGCCGTTGAAAAGAGCATCCGCGCGCTGGAGGGGGAGCGTTCGGAACTCTCGGAGGAAGCTCTGGAACTCGAAAAAAAGACCGACGAGATGGAACGGATTCTGAGGACGCGGCATATAGAGCGCCTCAATAGCGGAAAATGCCAGCCCGACGTGGGAGTCATGTTCATAGATATCCTGAGCAATCTCGAACGCGTGGCTGACCACGCCCATAATGTGGCTCTGATAGTCAGGGATATACAGGTCATCCATCACAGGCAGGCGGTAAAATGACATGGATTTCGGCACGGTGAGCACGGGCACTTTGATACTGGGTCTGGTTCAGGGCATGACCGAGTTTTTGCCGGTCAGCAGCTCCGGCCACCTTTCTCTCGCGAAAATCGTCTCCTCATTCGACAACGCCTCGATGGCGTACGATATAGTCCTGCACGCGGGCACGCTTATGGCCGTCATCATCTATTTTGCGCGGGATATCGTCTTGATGCTCTTCGAGTGGTTTTACGGCTTCATCAACGCCAACGCCCGCAGGTGGACAGGGTGGCGGTATGGATGGGCCGTTATCGCGGGTTCCCTCGTCACCGCGCCGCTTGGAATTTTGTTGAAACCGCTCGTGACGTCCGCTTCAACCAATTTGCTGTGGCTCGGCGTGAATTTTACGGTGACCGGCCTGCTGCTCATGTCGTCGCGTTTCTTTTCCGAAGGTGACGCTCCGATCGGCGTGCGAAGCGGGATTTGGACGGGATTGCTTCAGGGAATCGCCGTTTTTCCGGGCATTTCACGTTCGGGCGCCACGATATGGGGAGGACTCGCCTCCCGTCTCTCACGGAAGGACGCGTTCAAGTTTTCCTTTCTTCTGTCGATCCCGGCCATTATTGGAGCGGTATTCCTGGAGCTGCACGATCTGGGGCCGGCGGGATTTGCCGCCTCGCTGCCGAAGGGCTGGATTTGGGGCACAGCGGCTGCGTTTTGTTCGGGCATGATTTCATTGATAATATTGGCGAAACTCGTGACGAGCGACAAATTGTGGGGTTTTTCGCTTTACTGTTTCGCGGTAGGCGGTTTCGCGATATTTTATTTCCTGATGGGGGCGTAATTCGGTTGACGCGGTTGGTACTCGCCTCCGAGAGTCCGCGAAGGCGCGAGATCATGGCCTCGATCGGAATGGATTTCGAGGCGGTATCTCCTGGTATAACCGAGAAAGCCGCTTTCGGCGAAGCGCCTCGCGACACGGCGCGCCGTCTCGCGGCTGAAAAAGCTGTCGCGGTCTCTTTGCGGATGCGAGACGCGTTGGTGATAGGGGCCGATACCGTCGTCGATCTGGACGGCGTGCCGCTCTCGAAACCGCGCGACAGGGCCGACTCGAGACGGATGATAAATATGCTGAACGGAAGGGCTCATCTGGTCCATACGGGCATCGCGGCCGCCTTTGGCGGCAGCGTGACGGCGTCCGGGACGGAGACGACGAAGGTTTTTTTCGGCGACCTGAAGCCCGATGAGATTGATGAATTTGTGGCTTCCGGCCTGGGGGACGATAAATCCGGCGCGTATGCCATTCAGGGGCGCGGAGCGATGCTTGTGGAGAGGATCGAGGGATGTTACAGCAATGTCGTCGGCCTTCCGGTATACAGATTGAAAAAAATGCTCGAACGTCTGGCGCCGGAAACGCTCGTTCAGCTGGGAAATTCTTCCCGATAACGCGCCCGGCGAGCGCGAGCGAGTGTATGACCGTTCTCCGGACACTGCGATGGGAGTTGTTTTCATGATGGATGACCCGATAAAAAACGAGAGTTCCGGCACGGAGCCCGAACACACAGGCGGCGGAGCGGAACTGCCGCGTAGCAGAGCGGTCAGAAGATTTGGTTTTCATTCCCGTATTTCCGACAGAGAACCTTTCGTGAGAAAAATTTTGGATTTCGCGAGGCTCTTCTGGTTATTTCTTATGCTTGCGGTTATATTGTCCGGTTTCGACCTCTTCCGCAGGATCGAGGTCGAACGCGATCACAGGACCGTGGGCATCGTGGCGGAATATCGGGATATCGTCCTGTTGTCGCGGCAGACCGGCGAATCGGCCGAGGAGACATGGAACCGTATAAAGGATACCGGAGCCGTCGGAATCTGCGCGTCGGAATTGACCGGCAAAGACCTCGCCGCCGGTTTCTTGCCCCTGTACTACGGCTCTCTCGCGACGTTCCGGCCCGTCTTGCGTTTCGCTTTGTCGCTTCCGCTGGACAGGGCCGCCATTCTTGTGGAAAACGCCGACCCCATGCTCGAAACCATTGTCGATTACCTGCGGACGCGATACAGTGGGATCGTCACGCTTTCCATGACGGAGGGGACGCTCATCGTCCTGCCGCAAGCGACGGATGAGCTGGCCGACGCCGGCACCCTGCCCGATTTCACCGCGCTCGCTTTCGCGGAAAGCACACGAACGCGCGCCGTGTATCGCCCGCTGTCCGCCTCCGGGGTCGACGGCGAACACACGGCGGCGAGCGTGAAATGGCTCAAACAGCGTTATCCGTCTATTTCGTGCGTGCTACCGGCGGGGCAGATGGTTTCCGGTTATCCCGATCTCGCGCCGCTGATTCGGACCTTGAAAGAGCTGGAACTTTCCGTCGCCCAGGCGGAGTTCGTGCGTCAGATAGGCGTTTCGGAATTGTATTCGGGCATGGCCCCGTATATCATTCCGCTGCACAGCCTCGTCAGGGAGGAATTGATATCGAGGAGGATGTCGAGGGCACAGGTGATCGAGCGGATGGTGCGCGCCGTGCACGAACGCTCCATCAGACTGCTTCTTCTCCGCCCGTACGAATTGTACGGCGTGGACAAGATGGTTCCCTTTATAGAGGATACGAGGACGATCGCGGAAAGCCTTGAATCCCGAGGATACGCCTTGGGTTGGCCCGAGACTATCCCCATGAGAATGTCGTCGGTCGGTTCAGCCCTGGGTGTGGCCCTTATATTTCTCGCTTGCGTGTGGTCATACGCGCGGAGGTTTTGCGGTTACAGCGACGAAGTATCCGGCGTCGAAATGGCCGTGGTATTGCTCTCTGCCGCGGCGCTGGGATTGTGCGTCTGGTATGTGCCGGCTGTCTCCAGAATACTCGGAGGGTTCACGGCTGCCATGATAGCCGCCGAGGCGACGCTGTGGGCTCTCGACGCCTACGAAAAACCCGCTTACGGTTTGCTGGCCGGCCTGCTGGTGACGGTTGCGGGCGGCATCGCCATAGCTTCTTTTTACGGGACAACGTGGGCCATGCTGCGGCTCTCCCCATTTTCGGGCGTCAAACTGACGCTGCTGCTTCCGCCGGTCTTGATCGCGGCGAACGACCTGAAACTCAGGATACACCCCGAATCGCCCTCGGATATACTTCGCCGTCCTCCGCTCTGGGGAGAACTGGTATTGGCGGGGGGTGCCCTGTGCGCGGCGGTAATGCTGACCGTCAGAAGCGATAATGTGTCTTTCGTTCCAGGCTGGGAGGTCAATTTTCGCGACTTCCTGGAGCGCCTCATGTGGGTCAGGCCCAGAACCAAGGAATTTCTGGCGGGATATCCCTGCATGATCATTTACTTCGCGGCAGAGAGAAGGGGCTGGCTCGAACATTACAGGGAGGTCTTCAGGCTCGGAGCAAGCATGGCTTTTTCCAGCGCGGTGAATTCCTTCTGTCATTTTCACACGATACTGATATTGTCCGCCATAAGGGTGGCAAATGGCTGGATACTCGGGATTGCCGTCGGTTTGGTCACACTCGTGATATTGGATTACGCGGGCCGCCCGCTCTGGAAAAAATTCGCAAGGCTGTTCGCGTGACCCGCCCCGACGCGCGTTCCTTCGATGTGCTTTTGGCGGGTTACTTCGGGTTTAGCAATCTGGGAGACGAACTTCTGGCCGAAGCCGCCGTCGATAATCTCACTATAATGGGGGTTTCGCGCGAACGGATGGCAATACTGACAAACAACATCGACTACACCGCCTCGCGCCTGGGGATAAAGGCTTTCAGCCGGTGGAATCCGGCGAGCGTACTTGGCGCGCTCGGCACTTCTCGTACACTCATTTTCCCCGGCGGCGGCATTTTTCAGGACGCCTCGAGCGCGCGGTCCTCGGTATATTATTGGTCGTTGATTCGCACCGCTTCCATGAAACGCGTTCCGACCGGTGCTCTAGCGCAATCCGTCGGGCCTCTTCGCGGCATGCTGGCGAAAAAACTTGCCAGTGACGCCCTGTCGGTTTGCAAATATGTCTCCGTCAGGGATTCGGCGTCCGTGGATGTGCTGTCGTCCATGAATCTGAGGTGCTATGTCACTCCCGATCCGGTGCTGGGCTTCGAACTGCCGCAAACGGTTTCCCGAGAAACGGCGCTCGTGAACATGCGCCCGGGGTGTGACGGAGTTTACGTCATTCCGGTCGTGAAAGCGGCAAATAGTATGTCAGCTTCCGGCATGAAAATAACGTACGTCGCCATGTCGGGCGAGGACGCGTCGTTCATGCGAAAATTGCGGGATTCGGGTGAAATCCCGGACGGCGGGATATCCGAGCCGAAAAACGCGGAAGATTTTTCCGGGATCGCGCGTAAAGCCGCGGTCGCGGCTGGCATGAGACTGCATTTCGGCGAGTTGTCGATGCTGTGTGGGCTTGACGTGTTGCTGTCGCCATACGACCCCAAAGTTCGTTCATTCGCTGCCGAGTGGAATATCGGGTTATTGACGGAAAGTGAAAATAACGAAAATTTTGATATAATGCGGTTATTGACAAATTCGCGCTTTGGGGATAAAAAAAAATTGACAGAAGTCCGTTCACGGATCGCGGCGGATTTTAAAAAAGCTCTCGGTCGGTTGCTGGGGGAAGACGATGGATTCGAAAAGACGCGGCGAACTTGAGAAAATAGCACTTGATGTGCGCAAAGACGTGGTGCGCATGCTTGGCCTCGCGCATGTCGGCGGTATTTCGAAAGTCATACGCGTTGTGAATGTTTTGGTGTTTCTGTACTGGGAATATATGAAAGTTTTCCCCGCGGAGCGCGAGCGCGCCGACCGCGACAGGTTCGTGATGGGTAATGGTGCCGCCGCGCCCGCGTTATACGCGTGCCTTGCGAGGCGGGGTTACTTTGACAGGGATGAATTGTGGAATTACGGTTGCCTTGGCGCTGTCCTGCAAGGTTATCCCGATATGAGGACGCCCGGAATCGACGCTCCCTGGCCTTCTCACGGAGGAGGTATAAGTGTGGCCTCCGGGATGGCGGCTTTTCTGTCGTCTAAAGACAGCTTTACCAGGGTATTCTGCCTTGCTGGCGACGAAGAGATGCGTTCCGGCGTCTCGTGGGAGTCGGCGATTTCGCTTATGACGGAGGGAAGCCGAAATTTTGCGCTCATAGTGGAGTCGAGCGGGGCGGCCGATTTTATCGGCGAAGGGCTTCGCGCGTTTGGATGGAAGACGGCGGAGACGCGAAATGATTTCACGTCGATGAGCGGCGCCTTTTCGGGCTTGGATTTCTCGGAGAGTCGCCCTAAAGCCGTCATACTCCGCACCGAGGATGTCGGCTACGGTGATATGCCGCTGTCCGCTGATGAAGTGGACAGCGTTCTTTCCGACATGGAAAACGAAACCGCGGGAGGGTTTCGTTGATGGCGGCGTTTCCTGAGAGCAGTTTCGGCGGTTATCTGGCGGCCGCCGAACAGTTGAAGGGCGAAAACCGAAGCGTTATGTTTCTTGGCGGCGGGGGAATATTCACGGAACGGGACGCGGTACTGAGATCGGTGGGGTTTGCCCTCTGCGGCGGAACGGTTTACATTGAATCGGCCGCGGATCCCGCTTTTGTCGTCCGGTGTTACGAGCAGATCATGACGGTTGCAAGCGTTCCAAACCTGAAAGTGGTCTTCGTGTCCGTGCATGACGGAGGCAGTCAGGGAATAGCCGGAGCCGCGATGCAGATGAACATGGATTTCGCGCTGATGAGGGCTATACCAGGCATGGCGGTGCTCGCGCCATCGGATTGGCGCAGCGCGCATGTGCTGGCCCGTGTTGCCGGAACATCCTGGAACGGGTTCGCATACATGAGACTGAGCCACTCCAGGCAGGAGGCTCTCTATGATGAGACCGAATCCGACTTCAGTATTGGCGGGGCCAGAATGTTATCCGAAGGGGACGGCGTCACGATTTGCGCGTGCGGCGTCATGACCGCGCAGGCGCTTGCCGCGGGGCATGTACTGGCCGAGCAGGGCATAGCTTCGGATATAATAGATTGTTACAGCGTAAAGCCGTTTCCCGAACAGACCTTGCTTGCCTCGGTCAGGCGAACGGGTTGCTGTGTCGCCGTGGAGAAACACGCGCACAGCGGAGGGCTTTTCGGGGCTGTGGCGGAATGTCTGTGCAGGGGATACCCGGTTCCGGCAAGAGGAGTGGCGGTGGATGACCGTTTCGGGCAGAGCGGGACCGAGGAAGAATTGAGAGAATACTACGGCCTCACGCGCGATGAGATAGTGCGAAGCGCGCTTCAGGTCTGGGCGATTCGCAGGAGGTAATTATGGATATCCGCTTTTCGGGGGTAAGTAAAGTGTTTTACCCTGATATAACCGCGTTGGAAGATGTTTATCTCGAGATACCCAAGGGCGAATTCGTATATCTTGTCGGACCGACCGGCTCGGGCAAGACGACTTTACTTCGCTGCATAACGAGGGAAGTGGCGCCGACCAGGGGCCAAATTACCGTCGGTTCGTTTTCGTTGCGCAAGATAAGCAGGGTCGACCTTTCCATTTTCAGACGTGATATCGGCATCATATTTCAGGATTTTTGCCTGCTCCCGCACCTGAACGTGTTTGAAAACGTGGCATTCGTGCTGGAGGTGCTCGGCGCGCCGTCCAGGGAGGTCAAAGAACGAACCGGAGAAATACTGGACCAGGTAAACCTCTGGCGCCGGCGGTACCTCTATCCGCCTCAGCTCTCAGGCGGAGAACAGCAGCGGGTGGCCGTGGCGCGCGCCATAGTCAACTCACCGTCGGTGCTGCTTGCCGACGAACCCACGGGCAATCTCGATCTGCATACCGCGGAGGAGATCATGCAATTGATAATGTCGATAAATGCCCTTGGAACCACCGTGATAATGGCCACGCACAATCAGTATCTGGTGGACGCGTTCAGACAGCGCGTGATCGGAATAAGGTCCGGCAGGGTTGTCAGGGACGAGAAGAGAGGAAGGTACAATCTGGATGGGGAGCTTTAAATACGCTCTGAGGGACGGTACGCGGCTCATCATAAGGCATTGGGGCCTCGCTTTCCTGACTGTAGTGACCTCGATGGCTGTCTTCTACCTTATCGGCGCTTCCGTCCTGCTGGTGCTGAACGCCAGGCATATCGTCAATTTTTTGGAGGGAGAACTGTCCGTGCAAGCTTATCTCACTCCCGGCGCTGATTTTGAAATTGCGGCACAGCAGGCGGCCGCGCTGAGCCACGTCAAGGAAGTCAGAATAATAACGCGCGAGATGGCACTCGAACGTCTCAAACAGAGAATGCCCGACAGAGCGGAATCCGTCACGATTCTCGGCGAAAACCCGCTTCCGGCGAGCCTCGAAATCGCGGTCGACAGGGCGGACAGCATAGAATCGGTAGTGACGTCGCTCGCCGCGATACCGTTGATCGACGATATCGTCTACGCGGGCGGTCTCGCCGAAAAATGGGCGCGCTTCTCCCGTTTCGCCGGGAAATTTTCGCTCGCCATACTGCTCGTCGCCATTACCGCCTCAGCAGTCGTGCTGTTCAATACCATACGTATCGCCGTCTACTCCAAGGAGGAGGAAATAGGCATCATGCTCATGGTGGGAGCCACTCCGACGTTCGTGGCGATGCCGTTCGTGCTGCAGGGCGTGATACTGGGCGGTATAGGTTCCTTTGGGGCGAGCGTCTTCCTGGCGTTGAGCTACAGCGGAATCGTCGCGCGACTCAAGGAAATGGTGCCGTTTCTGCCCTTGGTGGAACAGCATGCTGTAGTGCTCGAACTCGGGTTGATACTGGTCGGAGCCGGAGCGACCGTGAGCCTCATCGCGAGCCTGGTGGCAGTCGAGACGTTCACAAGACGTGCTATGAAGCCGCTTTAGGCACTTATTACGGAAGGAGATGTCAGGATTGAAAAGAAGAGGGGACAAAAGGACATTTATATTGATTATTGCGGTTTTTGCGTTATGCGCGCTGTTCGCGCCGTTTTTCGCGGGCCGTTCGTACGCCGCCGCCCAATCCGCCAACGCCAATATTGAGAAGGAACTCGCGAATCAGCAAAAAAGGCTGGACACGATGGAACGCGAGATCAAGAAGAACAACGCCAAGCTGAAGGACGCCAAAAAAAAAGAGGAGCGCGCCATCAACGATATATCGAAACTCAGCAATCAACTTGCCGAGGCCGAACAAAGGCTCAACGTGACGGAGCTGAAACGCCAGCAGATCACAAATAAACTTACCGAGACAACGGCTCGGATTCAGGAGATGGAGCTGCGCATAGAGCGGGCAAAAAAACTGCTCAAAGAACGCGTGGTCGCCGTTTACAAGTACGGCGGAGCCGCCGAATTCAGCCTGCTGATGTCGGCCTCGGGCACGCAGGACGCCCTCGCGACATCGTATATGCTCACCAAAATTGCCGAACAGGATAAGGTGCTGATAGGCACTCTTATCTCCGAAAAAAACGCCATGGACATGGCGAAGGCCGAGTTGGAAAAACAGCGCAAGGAACTCGAGCGAAGAAACGATGAGATGAAGAAACAGAAGACCGCCATACAGAAGACGACCAACGAGAGAAATCGGATGCTCCAGCAGGCGCGCAAGGATAAAGCCACGTTCCAGGCAGAACAGGACGAACTGTTGAAGGCCTCGAAGGAACTGAAATCCAAGGTCAACGACCTCTTGGCGCAGAAAAAAAGAAACAGCGGCAAGGGCAATACCACGCTTTATTACAAGGGGGGCAAATTCGCGTGGCCGCTCCGAGGAAAGATAACGAGCCCGTACGGCAGCAGGGTTCATCCGGTTTTCAAAACAAAGACCACGCACAGCGGGATCGATATAGACGGGGAACATGGCGACCCCGTGAGGGCCGCGGCGGACGGCGAAGTTTTGTTCACGGGAGTGTTGCGTGGATACGGTCAGGTCGTCATCATAGATCATGGCGGAGATCTCACCAGCGTGTACGCGCACCTGTCCGGAATAGATACGGCGGAGAACGCTAAGGTGAAGACGGGCGACAAAATAGGAAAAGTCGGCTCGACGGGTGTGGCGACAGGGTCCCATCTTCATTTCGAGGTCCGTGTTAACGGCAACACCCTGGATCCCATGAAATATTTGCAGTAGTAAATTTTTTCGAAAGCTGATGATGTGTTATGTTTAAAAGATTTCGCGACATATTGCTCGGAGTTTTTATAGGGGGGTTCATGGTAACGGCGATCATCAGCGCTTTCGCCGCGGACTCGGGAGGCGAATGGTCCCGCCTGCTGCCTTTCACGCAGCATAATTTAATGACCATGAGACAGGTGAGAAACAATATCGAGTCCTTTTTTGTCGACGAGAACAAGCTGCCTGACGAGCAGAAATTATTCCACGGTTCGTTAAAGGGCATGGTGGCGGCCGTCGACGACCCTTATACGAGATTCCTCGATCCCGAGCAATTGCGCGAGGAAGAGATGGAGATGGAAGGCGAGTACGGCGGCCTTGGAATGTATATCGGTACGCGTGACGGGAAAATACTGGTGATAAGCCCGATCGAGGACACTCCGGCGTTCAGGGCCGGGGTCAAACCTCTCGACGAGATAGTGAAAGTGGACGACGAGGTCGTCGTCGGCATGGATCAGAACGATGTGGTAAAACGTCTGAGAGGCGATCCGGATACGGGCGTCACGGTCTGGATGCGGAGATCCGGCGAGGATGAACTCAAGTCTTTCGATATGACGAGAGAGATAATAAACATCAAGACCGTTCGCTCCGAGATGATGGACGATGTCGCCTATATCAAGCTGAATAATTTCCACCTGAAGAGCGCGCAGGAACTGAGCGACGCGATAGACGTAGCCGAATCAAGCGACGCCGGAGGAATCATCCTGGACGTGAGGAACAATCCCGGCGGCTTGCTCAATGTCGCCGTCGACGTGGCATCACTTTTCCTGGACGGAGAGCTGGTGGTGAGCCTCAAAGGGCGAATCGAACGCATCGGCGACGAATTGTACACGGAAAGGGGACTCGCCACCGATTTGCCGGTGGTGGTGCTGATGAACGAGGGCAGCGCCAGCGCTTCCGAGATAGTGGCTGGAGCGATTCAGGACCACCACAGGGGGCCGCTCGTGGGCACTAAAAGTTACGGAAAGGGGTCCGTTCAATCGCGTTTTCCCCTTCCCGAACGCGCGGCCATGTACATAACGATCGCGAGGTACGCGACGCCCTCGGGCACGATAATCGACCACAAGGGCTTGTCGCCGGATTATTTGGTGGAGGGCGAGCCGAATCAGGTTACGTCAGAGGACAAACAACTGCAAAGGGCTTTGGAAGTGATACGGGACGCTATTCTTGCGGAAGGCGGGCGGAATAGGGCTGCCTCCAACGACGAATAACCGCGAAAATCCTTGGAAGATATGGATGAAGTATGGGGCATGTGAAAGGGGAATTGAGTTGAAAAACAGCGTGCAGGCGCTTATCGGCGCGCAGTGGGGAGACGAGGGAAAAGGCCGCGTCGTCGACGCTCTGGCGGGGAAAGTCGGAGTGGTGGTACGTTATCAGGGTGGGGCCAACGCGGGACACACGGTCATTGCTGATGGCAGGAAACATGTATTTCACTTGTTGCCGTCGGGCATGCTCTATCCGAATCGCCTGTGCGTGATCGGGAACGGCGTGGTGCTCGAACCGGAGCAGTTGATCAAGGAGATAAACGAACTCGATCCAAAGCCCCGTGACATCGGCACAAGGCTCGTGGTGAGCCGGGCGGCCCACGTGGTGATGCCCTATCACAAACGTCTCGACGAGGCTTCCGAGGCGTTCCGGAAGAAAAACAACCCCGACGCCGTTATCGGAACTACGGGCAGGGGGATAGGTCCGTGTTACGTCGATAAATACAACCGCATCGGCATCAGGGCGGAAGACCTCGTGTGCGCGAAATCGCTCGAGAAAAAACTTCGGCTCAACATGGCCGAAAAAAATCCGCTGTTCGAGAAAATTTACGGCGAAGCACCTCTCGATTTCGAGAGCCTTTATCGGCAGGCTCTCGAGTGGGGAGATTTTCTCAAGCCTTATCTGGGGGATTCGTCGTTCGAGATAGCTTCCGCCGCCGAGAGAGGGGAACGTGTCCTCTTCGAAGGCGCTCAGGGCACTCTGCTCGATGTCGACCACGGCACGTATCCTTTCGTCACCAGCTCCAGTTGCGTTGCCGGAGGCTGCTGCACGGGAGGGGCGATCGGCCCCGGACGGATTGATCGCGTAATAGGCGTGGTGAAAGCGTATTGCAGCAGGGTTGGGGAAGGGCCGTTCCCGACGGAGGATCGCGGCGAGGTGGGCGGGACCCTTCGCAAAAACGGGGGCGAGTTCGGCGCCACTACCGGCCGCCCGCGGCGTTGCGGCTGGCTCGACATGGTGGCCCTGCGCTATTCCGTGATGGTGAACGGTTTGGATGTCCTGGCTCTGACGAAACTTGATGTCCTCTCCGGCATGGATGAGTTGAAAGTATGCGTGGCGTATGAGCTTGACGGGAATCCCGTTTCCGTGTTTCCAAATTCCGCGTATGACCTCGAGGATGTCAAACCGGCCTACGAGAGTTTCACGCCCTGGAAGGAGGACATCTCCAGATGCAGGAGCTTTGAGGAACTGCCGTCCGCCGCGAGGGATTACGTGCATTATATCGAGCGGGCTTCGGGTGTCCGTGTCGGTTTGATAGGCGTTGGGGCGGGTAGGGAAGACACGATTTACAGAGATTTCTGATGCAGATAGCCGACCTGGATTTCTGTGTTCCGGCGGACCTGAAATCTCTCGTCGAAATAGAAAAAGCCTGTTTCACCGTTCCGTGGGAGGAGGATCTCATCGCCGCAGATTTGGACGGGCGGGGAAATTCCGTCTATCTCAAGGCATCCTTCAAAGATATCATTGTCGGCTACGGGGTTTTGGGACAAAGCGACGGTTTGGCGCATCTGATGAACATAGCGGTTTTGCCGGAATACAGACGGCATGGGGTGGCGCTGCAGATAATGGCCGCGTTCGACGTATTGGCGGATGAGTGGCTTTGCAGGCGGATGTATCTCGAAGTCAGGGCTTCCAACACTGGCGCGCGCGCTTTTTATACGGCTCTGGGATTCGTCTATTCGTCGAGAATAAAGGGTTATTACGTCGACGGAGAGGATGCGCTCATGTTGGTTGCGCGCATACCATTGAAGCTGTGACGCTTCGCCGTCTACGATATTCGTGTTCTCGAACGGCAAACGTTACTCAGGCTTTTTCACGAGCCAGCGGCCTCCTTTTGCCGCTCCGGCCCTCTCAACCAACCCGCGTTTCTTCAAGGTGTCAAATATCCTATGATAAGCATCTCTCGTCTGTTGCGCCCTGAAAAACATCCCTTTCCCGGAGACTCGCTGAGATACGCGAAAACGGGATCTCCGCACCCGCCGGTAATAGTGTGGCACATAACCGGGCGGTGCAATTTGTCGTGCCGCCACTGTTACGCTTATGCCGCCGCGGAAAGTTTGCCGCAAACAGGGTTCAGCAAAACGGACGCGCGCGAATTTTTACGCATGACGGCGGAAATAAAGCCTCCCGCTTTGCTTTTTTCCGGAGGCGAACCTTTGTGTCACCCCGATTTTTGGGACATCCTTTACGAAGCCCGGCTTGTCGGAATCAGAACGGCCGTCTCTACAAACGGCACGTTGATAGGCGAATCCGAGGCCCGCGCGCTCGCCAAATATTCCTCTTACGTCGGGATAAGCCTGGACGGCCCGCGCGAGACGCACGACTCCTTCAGGGGGCGGAGCGGCGCTTTCGAAGCGGCTCTGCGCGCCGTGGAGCTGACATCGTCCGAAGGGTGCCGCACCGGTCTGAGAGTAACGCTCGCCCGCCCCATTCTGGAACACCTTGCGGAATTCCTCGAATTGGCCGAAAAACTGCGGGTATCCAGGATTTGTTTCTACCATTTCATGCGGTCGGGTAGAGGCGTGCTGGACGAATCTCTAGCACCTGACGGGGCTGAAGAGGATTCCGCATTGTACAGGATAATCGAATGGGCCGATAATAGGGCCGGCGCGGACGGACGCCCCTCTCCCGAGATACTGACGGTGGGAGACGCTGCGGACAGCGTAAGGCTTTATCGGTATCTGGCGTCGAAATATCCCTTCCGCGCGAGAACCGCGATGAAACTTTTGGCGCGTTCGTCCGGCAAACCCGCCGGGGCGGGAATACTGTCCGTCAGGTGGGACGGGGCCGTGTTCCGCAACCAATTTTCCTGGGGCGCGCCGCTCGGAAACTGGCGCGACATCGCGGCGACAGCGCGCCGCGCTGGAGAGAAAATGAAATTGGCCCGCGAATGCGAATCGTGCGGCGAAATGGGAACGATATGCGGCGGGAGATCGCTCGGTTTCGGCGTGGAATGCCGCGTGAACGCCACCAGTGATATACGCCCCAAATAGCGATATTTTCAAAGAGATAGCCGGCGAACTCGAAGACGGAATCCAGCTCGCGGAGCGTCCGTTCGGGGAACTGGCGTCCCGTATGGGCATATCCGAAGAATCGGTACTGGACACGGCCCGTGAAATGCTTCGCCGCGGATTTATGAGGCGCTTCGGCGCGTTTTTCGATCATCGCAAACTCGGATACGCGGGGTATCTTTTCGGAGTATCGGCGCCCGTCGGCACGGAACCGGAGATGATGAAGCGCATATGCGGTGCGTCGTATGTCACCCACGTATATGAGAGGGAACACGCGTTGAACATCTGGTTCACAGTCCTCTCGAAAGAAAATGGGAACGTCGGCGGAATATGTGACCGTCTCAGGTCGTCCGGCCGCGAATACGTTGCCCTGCGCGCGTCTAAAGTGATAAAATTACGCCCGTCGTTCGTCGGTGTCCCGCGCGGCGAGTACTGTTCTGGCGGCGGCGGCGAACCCGAAAACCTGGACAGCCGCGCGTTGCGTATGGTACGGGCGGCGGCGCTCGTATCCGGGATATCGGAACGCCCCTTCGAGGACGTGGCCCGTTTGTCCGGGATGCCGGCAACCGAACTGCTCGACGGCCTGCGCGGGTTGTCGTCCCGTGGAATCGTCCGGAGGATAGGTGCCTCGTTCGACCATTACCGGGCCGGATGGAAATCAAACAGCCTGTGCGCTTTCGATTTATCCGCGGCGGACGAAAATGAAACGGCCGGAATCGCGCTTGCCGCGGTTTCCGGTTTGCCTTGGGCGAGCCATTGTTACATCCGCTGGCTGTACGATTATGAACTTTCGTCAAAATGGCCTTATAATCTATATGTCATGGTTCACGCCGTTTCGGACGGGGAACTCGGCGCGAGGGAGCGTCATCTGCGGGAAGTTTTCGGAGGCGCGAGTTTCGTATCGCTCAGGACGAGGCGCGAGATAAAACATACTCATTTCGACATATTCAGCGAGGAGCGTGGATGATGGAAAAACCGGCTATGAGGAGAAAAGACAAATCGGTCGCCGACAGGGATTGGATTGAAAACGTGCTCAAAGAGGGACAGGTCATCAATATCGCGCTCGCGACTTTCGGCGGCGAGCCATACGCCTTGCCGTTAGGCTACGGGTTCGAGGACGGAAAGATATATATTCACGGAGCGCCTAAGGGTTATAAAAACGATCTGATATCCCAAAACCCCAAAGTGTCTTTCAACGTCACGGTCGGCGTGGAACTGGAACGCGACGAAAAAGGCCGCGAATTTACTTATAAATATCGCAGCGTCACCGGCTTCGGGACGATACGCGAGATAACGGACATCGCGGAGAAAAACCGGGCGCTCGCGGCACTGATGAGACAATACGACGGGCCCCACGATGATATCACCGAGGAATACGCGAAGGCCGTCTGGGTCGCCGAAATCGACATACGCGAGATGACCGGAAAGGCGAGCGGATATCCGAAGCCGTGACCGCGAAATTACTAAATTCTTTATTTGGAGGTGCTGTCATGAACTTTAAACTGCCGGTCGAGAGGATGAAAGAGATCAATTACGAGGGCGGCATACGGGAGATGCTCGCTCAGGCGGACGAGATGGCGCGCGCGGGGCGCGACGTGCTGCATCTCGAAATAGGGCGTCCGGACTTCGATTCCCCGGAATGCGCCAAGA
>JAISXR010000238.1 GCA_031270375.1 Synergistaceae bacterium
TCTATTATGAAGTACTTTTCGTTGCTTGGTATAGCAGTTCTTGCTGTCCCAGGCTTGTCCCTTTGGTGTAAGGCCGTTTGGCCTTGGTTGATAAATTAACAGTATCATGTGATAGATAAGTCGTTACGTCTATTTTTATATTAAATGTATATTTGACTTGTCTATAAATAGATGATAAAATTACCTAAATAAATTCTGAAGGAGTGAGAAAATGCATAATAAAAATGTCGTCGTTACAACCCGTATACCAGAGGAACTAAGGCGCGAACTTAGGATAATCTTGATGAAAAATGGCGTAACGGTACAAGATTTTCTCGCTGATACTATAATTAAATATGTACGTGATAATAGCGTGGGTACACTTGGTACTATTGATACTAACGCCGAAATAGCCGCCACCAAAGAGGAATAGCCGCATGAAGAAGCTGCAACCGTACCTTGAAACGTCAGTCATAAGTTATCTTGACCAGCAGGACGCGCTTTTTCTCATGGCGGAAACTCACAAGTCGCGGGATTTGACAAAAGCCGGTAGGTATGACGTGACCATATCCAACATAATTGTTGACGAAATAAACCGTTGTAAAGACGACAAAAAAGCGGTATTGTTTGGCTATGTTGCGGAAGTCGAATATAGATTACTCGCGGCTCATCCGAAAAGATGCGGATGGCACGCATGACATCATAAATTTGGGGAAGGATGGCGCATTTATGAAGAAATCGTCGACGTTGCTGTGTTTTGTGATAAATTCGATGAGCGCCGTTTGTATCACAATTATTGCTCCCACGCTCTTACAGTTGTCTAAAGACTTTTCCCTTGGGTTATCTGAAATGGGCATATTGCTTACCTGCCAATTCGTAGGTTTCACCGTTTTCGTGGTGGCTTCCGGCATTACCGCCGACCATACCGGCAAAAAGAACGTAGTTTCCGGAGCCTTGATCATGTTGGCTGTCTCCGCTCTTGTCCTGTCATTCGCGCCGAATTATCCGTTGTTATGCGCGGCGCTTTTCTTTCTGGGCGGCGGCATGGGTATATTGGAGACTATGTCCAACGCGCTTCTGGCGGATATCGACCCCGGCAACTCGGTATTCATGATCAATTTTTTGCAGGTGTTTTTCGGATTGGGAGCGATTTTAGGCCCTATTTTGGTCGGCACGGCGTACTCGAGGAATATATCGTGGCGTCTGGTCTATCAGGTTATCAGCGTCATCACGGCTGCCATCGCGCTTTGGTTTGTCATTAATAAATTGCCCCCTCTGCCAAAAGCGGAGAAGATCCATCTAAAAGACGTCAAGGCTCTGATGTCGGACGTAAGGTTTCTTATGATCTGTTTTTGCATGCTCAGCTATACAGGAGCTGAATCAAGCGGGTGGGGGTGGCTTTCGACATATACTGAGACGAATCTGGGATTTTCAGTGTTCGAATCGAGCGCGGCGGTGGCTGTATTCTGGATCGCCGTCACGGTCAGCAGATTGATAATATCATTGTCCATTAAAAAATTGAATTTGGTCAAACTCATCATGTCGCTGGCCGTTTCCGCCGGCATCGTGTGCGCGGCTATGGGGATCATGCGCAGGGGAATTTTTGTATGGATAGTGATCGTGCTTCTGGGCGTAGCTTGTTCCTCTCAATGGGGTATGATTTTGTCCTATGGGACGGAGCGCTACAGGCGCAATTCCGGAACGGTATTTGCCGTCCTCCTCGCGAGCGGGGGGATAGGAATGTCAATCGTTCCTTACTTGATGGGCTTTGTGGGAGACAGGCTAGGCATGCGCGTATCGCTCGCGATCCCCGCGCTGTTCTTCATGTCGATCGCGTTTACGTTTATAGCCATTGTCAGACTGGAAAATCGCGGCACGGTTTTATCCGGTCGGGATGTCTTCAAATGATATATTCTCGGTAAGTGAATAAAATCGAAAAAGAGGTAAATCTTTAAAGATAACTGTTTCCAAGCATATTTCAATCGTGTAAAATAGTTCCGTGAGGTGGCGTACGATGCTCAAATTTCTTGTGAAACTGTTCTTCAAAATACTGTTCAGGCCGGAGGTAAGGCTGGAGACGCTCGACGCGGCTCTTCGGACGGGCGAAAGGGTGGTTTTGGCGGTGCACCACGCGTCATATCTGGACCCATTGCTGTTCTCCCTCTTTTCCGAGAGGGAGCCGATTGCGATGATATCGCCTTCGACCGCGCGTCAGAAATGGTTCCGGTATTTAAAATCGGCGTTCAATTACGCGGTGATTGATCAAAACGACCCGTTCGCGTTGAAACACATCGACGCGTTGTGGAAGAAGGGCAATTTTTTGGTGCTCTGCCCCGAATCCGAACCGACGACGAACGGCCTTTTGATGAAGCTGTCCGATGCCGCCGTCGCCGCCATGGAGGCGAGCGGCGCGTGGATCGTGCCCGCAAGGGCATGTAACATGCAGTACACGCCGTTTTCACGCATGGGAGGGCGGCTCGCGCGGAAAATAGCCCCGCGTGTCACCCTGATGTCGGGAGAAGCCGAAAAACTGGACAAGAGCGACCTTTCCGCCAGGAATTATGCCCGCCTGAGCATAGAGCGGATGATGACCGACACCATGATGCTCGGCCTGTGGGACAAAAAACCGCTCTTCGATACGCTCCTCGAACAGCGCCGCCTGTGGGGCGGCAAACACGTCGTCGCCATAGAGCCCGACGGCACAAAGACCGACTGGAACAGGTTCATAATGCTGACGCTCGTGATGAGCAAAATCGCCGAATCGCTTGCCGCGCGTGACGCACGGATAGGCATAATGATGCCGAATACGGTCGCGACTCTCGCGATGATAATCGGCGCGCAGCGCGCCGACAGAGAACCGGCGATGATAAACTACTCGATGGGCGCGCGCTTGCTGAAGGACGCGTGCCGCATAGCTAATGTCGGAGTGATCGTCACGAGCCGGCGTTTCGTGGAGGAAGGCAAGTTTCAGCCCCTGGCCGACGCTCTGTCGGGGGACGGCATCACGATAAAATATATAGAAGACTTGGTCTCCGCCCTTTCCACCGCTCAAAAACTTTCCCGCGCCGTCGCCGCCCGTTTCGCACGTCCCACGCCCGATCCCGAAAAATACGCGGAACGCACGGCCATAGTGCTTTTCACCTCGGGCTCGGAGGGGACGCCTAAGCCGGTGGCGCTTTCGTTTTTGAACGTACAGGCGAACACGGCGCAGGTGCGCACGGCCCTCGACTTTTACTCGACAGACGTGATGGTCGACGTGATGCCGATGTTCCACAGCTTCGGGCTCTGCACCGGGACGATAATGCCGCTGTCCACCGGTATGCCGATAGCCATTTACCCGACGCCTCTCCACTACAAAAAAATCCCCCAGTTCTCGTACGAAACTAAGGGCACAGTGCTTCTGGGCACCAACACGTTTCTGGCAGGGTACGCGAAAAACGCCGACCCGTTCGATTTTTTCGAGATTCGTTACGTGATATGCGGCGGCGACAAACTCAAGGAAACAACCGCGAAGCTCTGGTCCGACAAATTCGGCGTACAGATGCTGGAAGGCTACGGCGTCACCGAATGTACGCCGGTGGTCGGCGTCAACATGAGGGGCCGCAACAAACCCGGTTCCATAGGCCGAACTTTGGCGCAGACTAAAACGAGCCTCGTATCGGTGGAGGGCATAGAGGAAGGTGGCCGCCTGATCGTGAGCGGCCCCAACGTCATGAAAGGTTACATCAAGGCCGACGGTTCCATCGCCCCGCCCCCAGAGAGCGGCTACGACACGGGAGATATTGTCATCATTGATGACGACGGTTTCATCACGATAATCGGCAGGGCGAGGCGGTTTGCCAAAATAGGCGGCGAGATGGTATCACTTGCGTACGTCGAGGAGGCGGTGCAGGAGGTATGGCCGGAGGAGCCGCACGCTGTGGTGAGCGTATCGGGCGACGGTACCAAGGGGGAATCGATAGTGCTTCTGACCGAGCGCAAAAACGCCGATCGCGAGGAATTGCGTGTCGCTTTGGTTAAATACGGCATGGCCGAAATCGCGATACCGAAAAGGGTGATCGTGGTGGACGCTCTTCCAAGAATAGGCGTCGGAAAGGTGGATTATAAAACGGCCGCGAATATGGCGGCGGAGTGAATGACCTATATCGCTCTGTTACGGTGTGCCCTTATGGGAGCGACGGGCTTCGTTCCCATAAGGGCCGATCTGCGCAACCTCAGGAATTCACAATTCTTTTGTCTTTGATCAAAATTTTATTTTATGCAAATCAGTAATTTGATATCTTGATTTTCATAAATTTAATATTAAAATAGCGTTATGATCAATCGCGCAGCCAAAGCACATATCAAATCTTTAGCGAAGCTGTTCCGGGTGGTCGCGGTCACCGGTGTTCGTCAGTCGGGCAAGACGACGCTGTTAAAAAGCGCGTTTCCAAAATATGATTACTACAATTTGGAAGACCTGAATACGTTCGACATCGTAAGAACGGACCCGATGGCGTTCGTGCGGGCGAAATCCCGGGTGATCATCGACGAGGTGCAGCGGTTGCCTGAGTTGCTGTCGGCCATTCAGGTGAGCGTCGACGAGAGAAATCGCACGGGTGACTTTTTGCTCTCAGGATCGCAAAACCTTCTCATATCTGACAAAATCGGCCAATCTCTCGCGGGGCGGGCCGCATACCAAATTTTGACTCCATTCTCCATCGGTGAATTAGGAAAATTCGGGCACAAAGACTATTTAAAGCAAATTTTCACAGGGTTTTATCCGGCGGTGTATGCTGATAAAATCCCGGCTGAGATATACTATGCCCAATATCTTGCCACTTATGTGGAACGGGATATGCGCACTCTGCAAAACGTTCAGGACCTGAGCCTGTTCCGCAAATTCATGAATTTGCTGGCCGGGCGTATCGGGCAATTGATCAACCGGGAATCTCTCGCGGGCGATACGGGCATTTCCGTCAAGACAGTCGAACAATGGCTGTCGGTACTGGAGGCCAGTTGTTTGATTTACAGGTTGCGGCCGTATTACGCCAATATCGGTAAACGGCTTGTGAAATCTCAGAAGATTTATTTTATCGACACGGGCCTGGCATGTTGTCTCTTAGGCATAAATTCCCCGCAAACGCTCGAAACTCATTACCTCAGAGGCGGATTGTTCGAGAATATGTGCGTTATGGACATCAGAAAGCAGTTGCTCAACAAGGGCAACCCGCGCGATGACATGTACTTTTACCGCGACAGCAACAACAATGAGGCCGATCTCCTGATCGACGGGGGTGCCGGTGAGCTGACGCCGGTTGAAATAAAATCCGCCGGGAAGTTTGACCCGAGTTTTTTAAAAAGCATCAAAAATATGAAGAAAGCGTTTTCCGAAGCTCCCAATATAAAAATTACCGATGGCTTCCTGGTTTATACCGGAAATCAGGAAGGAGATGTATCCGGCAGCAGGCTGATCAACTGGCTGAATTTAAAAATGATCGCGGAAACCGCGTGATGGAGGCGTTTGTGCGGCAATCGTGATGAATTGCGGGAATTCCTGTCTCCTTTCATATCTTCCTTCAAGAAAAATTTTCTAAGCCGCCGTCTTTTAATCAACGCCGCGGCCTTTACTGTGATATCATTACCCCTGTGGTCGCGTCTCGCAAATCGCGCGAATTATGAGGATACGGAAGGCTGGCCATGAGCGGTATTTCGGGAAAACGCATTTATCTGTCGCCTCCGCACGTCGGCGGAGAGGAAATCGAATACGTAAAAGAAGCCTTCGAGACGAACTGGGTGGCGCCTCTGGGGCCTCACGTCGAGGTGTTCGAGCGCGAATGCGCACTGCACTCGGGCCGTACGGCCGCGCTCGCGCTGTCGTCCGGCACCGCCGCCGTCACCATGTCCGCGATCCTGACCGGGATAAAACCAGGGGACGTGTGTTTCTGCTCGTCGCTGACTTTCGTGGCGAGCCTCGCCCCTTTCGCGCAGTTGGGCGCCGAGTCGGTGCTGATAGACTCGGAACCGGAATCATGGAACATGTCGCCAAGGGCGCTCGAAACCGCGCTACGAGACGCGGAGAAAAGCGGGCGCATGCCGCGCGCAGTCATAATGGCGAACCTGTACGGACAGCCGTGCGACATGGACCGTATACTGCCGCTCTGCGAGCGATACGGCGTGCCTGTGATCGAGGACGCCGCCGAGTCGCTCGGCTCCGCGTACATGGGACGCCCGAGTGGTTCGTTCGGCAAATTTTCGTTTTATTCGTTCAACGGCAATAAGATCATCACTACTTCCGGCGGAGGCATGCTGCTGTCCGACGACGCCGGGGCGATGGAGCGCGCCCGATTCCTGTCGGCGCAGGCGCGAGACCCCGCTCCCTGGTACCAGCACTCGGAACTGGGATACAACTTCAGGATGAGCAACATCCTGGCGGGTATCGGTCGCGCGCAGTTGAAACTGCTCCCGAGTCGGGTGGAGGCGCGGCGAGCCGTGTTTCGGAAATATTACGAGGCGTTTTCGGAAACGTCCGGCATTGCCTTCATGCCCGAACCGGAATGGAGCCAAAGCAACCGGTGGCTCACCGTGATGACCGTCGATCCGGAAAAAACCGGCGTCGCTAACCTAGATATTATGAAGGCGCTGGAAGCGGTCAATGTGGAGTCCCGCCCGGTGTGGAAACCGATGCACATGCAGCCGGTATTCGCTAGCGCGAAATATTACGGGCATGAGGGACGCGACATATCGGGAGCGTTGTTCGCCAGAGGGTTGTGCCTGCCGTCGGGCTCGAACATGACCGATGACGATATATCGTTCGTGATCGGCGCGATACGGGACATTCTGCCATGATGCCGTACAGGATCGCCAAACGGATTTTCGATATAGCGCTGAGCCTCGCCGGGATTGTATGCTTGTGCCCGGTCATGATATGGATTGCGGTCCGCGTGCGCCGCGAGATAGGAAAGAACGTGATCTTCCGGCAGGAGAGGGCGGGGGAGGACGGCAAAACGTTCACGCTCTATAAATTCCGATCGATGACGGACGAACGCGACGAACTGGGAAAATTGCTGCCCGACGCGAATAGGCTGCCACCTTTCGGGAAATGGCTGCGCGCCACAAGCCTTGACGAGCTGCCGCAGCTCTGGAATGTCCTCAAAGGAGACATGAGCCTGGTTGGGCCCAGGCCGCTTCTGCCCGAATATGTCCCGCTCTACAGCGAGGCACAAAAAAAACGCCTCGAAGCGCCTCCCGGAATCACGGGCTGGGCGCAGATAAACGGCAGGAATGCTATTTCATGGCCGGAAAAATTCGCGCTCGACGTTTGGTATGTGGAACACGCCGCATTCGCCCTCGATCTGAAAATAATGCTTTTGACGATAAAAAAAACGCTCGCGCGCGAGGGAATATCCGCGCGGGGAGAGGCTACGATGACGCGATTCACCGGGGAGAGGTAGAGTGGAGACTGGAAACATCATATTGAACATAGCGCGAAGCGTGCTCGGCGCCGAGATATCTGAAAACACGTCGATGGAAACGTGCCCGGAATGGACCTCTATCAGGACGCTTCAGATGGTGATGGGGCTCGACGAGGCCGGCGTCTCGATTCCTTTCGAGAAAATAGCGGAGATTCGCTCCGTTAGCGATATAATGAGGCTCGCCAGATGATGATGGGCGCGGTGATCGTCTACGGGGCCGGCGGGCTCGGGCGCGAGATATTGCAAATAGTGAGAGCCATGCCGGACGCACGCGCGCTGGGTTACGTCGACGACGGAGTTCCGCCCGGAACAGAGCGCAACGGGGCTCCTGTACTCGGTGGTGCCGAATATCTCGACTCGCTGGGCAATGTCTCTGTGGTTATTGG
>JAISXR010000268.1 GCA_031270375.1 Synergistaceae bacterium
AAGCGGAGGGCGAACCCGACGAGATATGGGAAGGCCTTATCGCGGGCGCGCGCCTCAAGGGACGGGCGGCTGAGGGCGCCGCGGAGATGAGCCGTGTGATGCGCGAAATCCGCGCCGCCGCGAACCTGGAAGACGCGGTGGATTACGCGCTGCACGACGCCGGCTACGCCGATTGGCTCATGGGCGAGTATCACGAGGATTACGAGGAGCGTCTCGAAAACGTGCGGGAGCTGGTCTCGATAATGCCCGAGGGCGGAAGCATTGCCGACGGAATCGCGGAAGCCGCGATCTACACCGATCAGGAGACGGCGGACGAGGGGCCCCGGGTGAACCTGCTCACTCTGCACGCGTCCAAAGGACTCGAATTCCCGGTGGTTTTCGTGGCCGGCATGGAAGAAGGGGTATTTCCGTCGTCGCGGGCTTTGGAGGAGGAAGAAAAAGGCCTCGGCGGCATCGAAGAGGAGCGCCGGCTCTGTTACGTCGGCATGACAAGGGCGCGCGAGCGCCTTTATATGTCGGGAGCCAGAAAACGCAGGCTGTTCGGGCACGAAAAAATCTCCATATTTTCACGATTCACGTACGAACTCCCGGGCACGGTGAGGACGGACGACAAAACCGCGCGCGGGGAGGGATCATATGTTTTCGGTGGCAATCACGGGAGAAATTGGCGCTGGTAAAAGCACTCTGGCGAAGATTTGGCGCGATATGGGGGCGAACTTTATAGATCTCGATTCGCTCGCGAAGGAGCAGTGGACGCGCCCCGAGGTAAAACGCGCGGCAGAGGCGCGATGGGGGGCCGATGTGTACCGCGACGGCATGCCCGATCATAAAATTCTGGCCGACCACGTTTTCAAGGACGAGGCCGAAAGCCATTTCGCGTCGGAACTGGTCCATCCGGGGGCCATGTCCGAGACCACGAAGATTTTTCACAATCTGGGCGGCTGGATCGTCCTCGAGATCCCGCTGCTCTTCGAAATTGGCTGGTTCGACCTGATAGACTGCGTGATATGCGTCACATCAGCCGACGACCTGCGTATGTCGAGAAACATGTCGCGCGGTTGGGACGAACACGAGATGGCGGTGAGGGAAAAATTTCTCGTCGGGACGGGCAAAAAACAGGCCATGTCCGACATCGTGCTCTGTAACGTGGGCAGTTTGGAGACGTGGGAAGCCAAAGCGAGGGAACTCGGCGGACTCATGCTCAAAATGGCGACCGTGCATGAGATCAGCGTGCTTTGCGCAAGTTACGAGGAAGCGGACCGCATAGCCGACGCGCTGATGGACAGCCGGCTGTCCGCGAGCGTCAGCATTGGCGAGGTAACCGGGGTGCACAGGTGGAAAGGTTTCGCGGAAAAAACGCGGGAGCACCGCATCCGTGCCCTCACAATCGAACGAAACCTGCGGCGCGTCATGCAGCTCATCAGGCGGCACCATTCCTACGAGTTGCCGCTCATCACGGCGCGGGAAGTCGTGCGCGCCGATTACCTGACTCTCAAATGGGTGGTGGAGAACTGCGATCCGGGTTTCGACCAGAAGGCCGGGATTTGAGCGCCGGAAATTTGAGGCTCATCCGTATCGCCATTTGAAGCGAGCGGAATTGAAGTGAGGAAAAAGGAGACTTTACGTTGGGTTTTTCGCGCTTGGATATAGCAAACTTGCTGCTGAGGCTGCCGGCGCTCCTGTGGGCGCTGTCGTTTCACGAGTTCTGCCATGGCTATGTAGCCCACATGCTCGGCGACGATACCGCCGCGAGGCAGGGCCGTCTCACATTGAATCCTCTGCGTCATCTGGACCCGATCGGAACGATAACACTGTTGGTGCTGGGTTTTGGGTGGGCCAAGCCCGTTCAGATAAATTCCCGGTATTTCAAAAACCCCAGGCGTGACATCGCCCTGGTGTCCCTGGCCGGGGCGGCGGGAAACTTTCTCTCCGCACTCGTGGTGGCGATAGTCTGCGGGATCGTGGTTCGATTGTACCGCCCCGCGGTCTTTTACATCCTCGGCCGGTCTATGTCGTCGGCCGGGATGGTCATAGTCAACCTGATGACGCTCAACATCGGGCTCGGGATATTCAACCTGATACCTATACCGCCGCTCGACGGTTCGCGCGTGCTGTCGACGTTTCTGCCGGTCTCGGCGCTGAGAGGCTATTACTTCCTCGAAAGATGGGGGATAATCATAATCCTCATATTGTCGTACGCCGGGATAATCGGGCGTATCATGGACCCGCTGTTCGGAATGGCGCTGACGTTCCTGACGCGGGTAATTCTTTTTATTGGAGGTATCATGTGAAAATGAAGATTCTCCTCACCAACGACGACGGGGTAATTTCACAGGGCATACAGATAATCTCGAGGATGTTGTCCGAAAAGGGCTGGCTTGCGGCCGTCGTCGGCCCCGACCGCGAGAGAAGCGGCTCGGGCCACTCGATAACAGTCGACCGCCCTGTTCGCGTCCACCCGCTCGACCCCGGAATATTCGCCCCCGCGATACCCGCTTACTCGTGCGACGGCACGCCCACCGACTGCGTGAGCATCGGGCTCTCGTTGCTGTTTCCGTCGGCCGACTGCGTGGTCTCGGGCATCAATCAAGGCCCCAACATGAGCGACGACGTCACGTACTCCGGCACGGTCTGCGCGGCCATGGAGGGGCTGATGTGCGGCCGTCAGGCCGTGGCCGTCTCGCTGTGCGCGAAAACCGGCGACAGCTTCCGCCACAATATGACCGCGGCGCTCGTCGCGATGGCGGTGCTCGAATACATTGAGAAAAACCCGCTGCCGGCGGGCGCGATGCTCAACGTGAACGTGCCCAACCTGCTGATGAAGAACGTGAAGGGCGTCAGGATAACACACCGTGGAAAACGCTCCTCCAGAAACAAGGTAATCACCATGAAAGACCCGCATGGCAGCGACACCTACTGGATAGCCGGCGACACGGAGGACGAATACGAGGAGGGCGGCGACACGAACGCCGTAAACGACGGCTGCGTGTCAGTCACCCCCATGCAACTCGACATGACCCACTACGATCTCCTCGTCGAAATGCGCTCCCGCGATGTCGACGGCAAACTGACCAAGAGCCTGAAATTGGGGTCGTGACCTGGTCCCACTGCCGTCAGTCGGTCATGCTCTCCCTTGGCGGCAAGATTATCCTCCTTTTCCCGTATCTCGGCAGCACGATGCTCGTCGTCAGCCTGCCGTATTTCGCCAGCTCGTTCAGCAGTTCCTCCAGGAACTCGAGCGACGGGGCGTGCGCCTCGATCAAAAAATCCGACGCGCCGGTCACCGACCAGCAGGCGGTCACCTCCGGGTTCTCGGCCAGCGCGTCATTGATTATCTGATCCCGCGTCTTGCCCTCGGTCGAGACGCTGATGATGGCCGAGATGCCGTATCCGGCTTTTCTGGGGTCGACATCGGCCCTGTAACCCGTTATTATGCCGTCGGCCTCCATGCGTTTGACGCGCGCTTCGAGTTCTGCTTCTCCGACGCCGAGTTTTGCCGACATCTCCCCGAAGGGAACGCGCGCGTTGCGCTGAAGTTCATCCAGTATCCTCCAGTCAGTCGCGTCGGGCAGTTTTTTTTCCATACAATCCGCCTCCTTTTTATACAGGTTTTATTATCTCAAAAAAATGGCGGTTCGCGCGTTTTTATCGTAAAATAAAAAAGCGCTCGAGGCTTGGTTGTGAGAAATATCATGGATTGCCGGAATGCTCGCCCCTGAAGGCGGCGAGGTTGGTAATTCCGGCAAGAAGACGGAGGGAGGTTTTGAGATGAAAATCGGTTGCCCCAAGGAGATAAAGAACAGAGAATACAGGGTCGGCATAACTCCGGCCGCTGCCGCGTCGTATATCGGGCATGGGCACGAGGTGTTCGTCGAACGCGGCGCCGGACGCGAATCCGGTTTCGAGGACGGTGAGTACATTGCCGTAGGGGCGTCGGTGCTCGATTCGGCTGCCGAGGTCTGGGGAAAGTGTGACATGATCGTCAAGGTGAAAGAGCCCCTGCCGGAGGAATTTCCGCTCATGAGGCCGCATCAGATAATTTTCACCTATTTCCACTTCGCGGCGAGCCGGGAACTCACTGAGGCGTGCCTGAAATCGAGGGCCGTCTGCATAGCTTACGAGCTGGTCGAGGAGCCGTGGGGCCTGCCTCTGCTCCAGCCCATGAGCGAGGTCGCCGGGCGCATGTCCGTCCTGATGGGCGCGGCCTATCTGGGCCGCAATTTCGGCGGCAGCGGCATCCTGCCCACGGGCGTCACCGGCGTGGCCCCGGCGAGAATACTCATAGTCGGCGGAGGCACGGTCGGCGCTAACGCGGCCCGCATAGCGGCGGGGCTGGCGGCGATGGTGGTCATCACCGACATCAGCCAAAAGCGCCTCGAATACCTCTCCGAGATACTGCCCTTCAACTGCGTGTCCATTTACAGCGACGAGCACGCGATAGAACGTGAGATAAAGGACGCCGACATAGTGATAGGGGCCGTGCTGATTCACGGCGGCGCCGCCGCGCCAAAGCTCATCAGGAGGGAGCGCCTGCGCTCCATGCGCCCCGGCTCGGTCTTCGTGGATGTCGCGATTGATCAGGGCGGGGTTTCCGAGACGTCGCGGCCCACCAACCACGACAACCCCGTCTATGTGGAGGAGGGCGTGCTGCATTATTGTGTGGCCAACATGCCGGCGGCCTACTCGCGCACCTCGACGATGGCGCTGTCCAACGCGACGATTCAGTACGGCATGCGGATAGCGGACCGCGGCGTTATCGAAGCCTGCCGCGGAAGTGAAGCGCTGGCCCGGGGACTTGCGGTCTACAACGGCCATCTGACGGTGGAACCGGTGGCGCGTGCGTTTGGCCTGGAGAGCGTTTACGCTGACACCGACGCCGTTATCAACAAATAAACATTGACGGAGCGCGAATTCGCGAGCGCCGTCCGCGATGTGGACGGCCGCGCTTTTATCGCGGGGGGCTGGGTGCGAGACAAGCTTCGCGGCGCTGTGCCCCATGACAGGGACTACGTGGTCACCGGCCTAACCGAGGAGGCGTTTGCCGCCGCTTTCCCCGGAGCGCGCCGTGTCGGGCGCGGTTTCCCGGTGTACCTGCTCGATGTGGATGGGGATATGTGCGAGGTCGCGTTCGCGCGGCGGGAGAGAAAGACCGGCCCTGGCTACCGCGGTTTCGAGATATCCGCGCTTCCCGGCACCACTATAGAGGACGACTTATACCGGCGCGACACCACGATGAACAGCATGGCGGAGTCGCTCGAAACGGGGGAACTGATTGATCCTTACGGAGGCGCGAGCGACATCGAACGCCGCGTCATCCGGGCTACGTCGGAACACTTCGCCGACGACCCTGTCCGCGCGCTTCGAGCCGCGCGCCACAGCGCTCAGTTCGGTTGTACGATAGAGCCGGGAACGATCCGCATGATGGCAAAATGCCGCGAGGAACTGGCGCTCGAGCCGGGCGAGCGTCTCACAAACGAACTGCGCGGGGCGCTCGGCTGCGATGTGCCGTCCGTTTTTTTCCGCGCTTTGAGCGAAGCGGGCATCCTGAGCGCGGCGTACCCGCACATTGCCTCCCCGGCCGGCGCAAGACATGGCACGCGGCGTCACCCCGACGGCGATGCGTTCGAGAGAACGATGCAAGTCCTCGACAGAGCCGCGGAGATGACCGCGAGGACGGAGGCGCGTTTCGCCGCTCTGGCGCTCGGCCTTGGCATATCCGCCCTCCGTGAGTGGAACGCGGTGACGCCGCTGCCGTCGCCCTGGATGCGGTGTGCCGAATTCGCCATCACGGAGCGCGCGCGGGTTTGCGGCATAAGGGAACCCGAAGAAATAGCCGCGTTCATGGAACGAATCCGCAATCACCCGCTCGCTATCGACGGAATCACCGCCATAGTGATGGCCGACGCCCATGAGATACCGACGTTTTTGGAGTACGCCCCGAAATTGCTGAAGGCGATGGGCGGGGTGACGGGCGACGACATCCCCGATGATTTGAAAGGTCCGGCCCGGGGCGAGTGGCTGAGGCGGAGGAAAACCGAGGCCGTGGCGCGGGCGATACCCATGATATAATTTGTGAGTCATTTTTTTTAAGGAGTGAGATGAACTTGACCGAATACACCGTGAATTTGTTATGGGACAGCGAGGCCGCGGTTTGGACCGCCTCCAGCGAGGATATATCGGGTCTTGTTCTGGAATCAGGCTCGCTTGACGCACTGATTGAACGTGTTCGGTTCGCGGCGCCTGAATTGCTGGCGCTGAACGGGGAAACGCAAGATACGTTCTCAGTGTGTTTCCGTTCCGAGCGCTATGAGACGGTATACCGATAATGGCCGAATATGAAAAAAAGGTTCGTGATATTCTGAAACGAAACGACTGTTACTTCGTGCGGCACGGCAATGGCGATCACGATATTTGGTATAGCCCTATCGCAGGATGCCATATTGCTAATGACTTTTCGCTTTTCGGTAGGTTTCATCGATAAGTCAGACGATGCTGGATTGCAAAACGCTTGACAGTCCAAGGTCGGCGCCAGATTTTCGGAGAAAAAGGGAATGACAGGCCGATCTGCGCGTACATCCGCCTCAGACGCCGGTACATTATTATTCGGGCCAGCGGCGCAAAAACGTTTTCCAGCTTCAGGAACCCCCAATACCCATTGCGGTGATAGCCTTTCAGATCCACGAAGCGTACGCGCTCACCGTCTTGGACGACGAAGTTCTTCAGATTGAAGTCATAGAAGAATAGATCGTTGTTTATGATGGCCCGTGCGAATCCGTCAAGGCTGGCGGCGACCGTGGTTCCGATGCCCGCCGGAAACTCGCACAGGGGCCGTGCCGGCGTTCCTTCCGCGTCGCGCGCGAGTTCAACAAGCATCCCCGGACCTTTGTCGGTGGCGACTATGCCGAAATGTCCGACAAGCCAGGGGCGCAACAGGTCCGGCATAGCGGCGTCTATGTCAAGCATTCTGCGCAGCTCACAGATGTTGTCCGTGATTTTCACACACAGCGATTGATCGTCAGGGTGCAGAAAGCAACGGCAGACGGTGCCTTGCCCTATGAGTTTGGAAAGCCTGATTTCCATCACGCCGTACAGTCGCCGGCAGAGGCTCGAATGGGATCGAGCGAGGCGCCATTGCCCGAAGCTTTGGCGCGCAACAGCAGACGCACGCTATAGCCATCCCTATAAAGCTGTCCTCTCAAGTATGCCGCGAATACCGCGACGGCAACGGCGACACAAAAAAAATCAATCTTCATATGCGTGTCTCCTGACAAGCATCATCCTGGCTTCAGATAGAAATTAAGAAATAAAAAATTAGTAACTGTTCAGTCTTAGAATATTGCCATCACGGTTGCCGTTTTCGGGCGTGACGGCACGCGCTGCTTCTGTCTTGAAACTATCCCAACACCTGTTCTGTCAACAGGTGTCCTAAGAAATTTGAGCTTAAATGGTGTCTTATATTGAAATACACTGAATGTACGGTATGTACGAAAGACGAAATCCGGCGGCAATGGATATATGTGATATAATCAATCCGTGTTAGCGTTAGTAGAATCAGCGTTGAGAGAATAATAACAATATGAACGCAAAACAGTTTGAGCAAACACTGGCTACATTGGACGGCTTCAAATCTATTTTCAGCGGATTATTCAGCGGCGGCAAGGCTAAATCTTCGTTTGAAATCTACCGCTCGGCTATGAAAGTAGAAAATTTTTTTTACTGGAGTTGTAACGTTTTGTACAGCGGAAGAGGGTATTGCCGTTGAAGCGATCTTTCATGACGAAGCTGAGACAGATTTGGATACCGAAGGAATTCCGCCTACCGGAGCCGGAATTTACAAGGGAACAGTTGGATTTGCTCGAAGAGTTGGTACAAATGATAGGCCCCAAAATTACGAGTGCCGCAAGCGTGACGAAAGACGAGCGGGCGAAGATGGTTGATTTTCTCGTCGACCTTTGCACGGGCATATGGCGGGTGCGGCGCAAGATAGACGGATTGCCGCGGATGCCAAGAGAGATAAGTGATGCCTTGCACTCGCTCGAAAGCATGTGGATGTGCATGTCTCAGGACGGCGTCGAAATAGTGGATCATATAGGAACTGCCCCTTCGGAACGAGAGGCGAAAATTGTGGAGGTCCACGAAATTCCGGATTTGACATGCGAACAGGTAGTCGACGTGATCAAACCGACTATAATTCTCAGGGGAGAAATAGTCCAGATCGGAGAGGTCATCGTGGGACGCCCTCCGCACACGTCATTGAAAACCGCCGACGACACTCGGGCCGTCGAACCGCCCCTTCCCCCCGAGGAGGACGACGAAACCCCCGTTCCGGTTCACGAGGTTGAGACTATCACAATGGCACCACCTCTCCGCAAATTGAGCCCCTCCGAAGAAAAAACTCCCGAGGAAGAAGGGCCGGACACGCCTCCGTATGAAATTCCCAAATCGTTCCAGGAAGAGCGGGGCGCGGATATTGAACAGAACTCGGAAACATCCGACGCGCAGAGGCTTGATTCGAAAACGGCAGCGATCGCCGTGACTGAAGAGCGCCAAAACGCCGAGGAGAAGACGCCCATCGCCGCTCCCCGGCATAAAGACGCCAAACCGGCGGCGTCAGCCAAAAAGAAGAAGCGCAAAAAGGCCTCCGCCGTGATGGTTGCGGATACGGCACCGAAAAACAACGAGACTTCGAAGAAAAAACATGCCGGACGAAAGACGCGGGCTTCCGCCGCCAAAAAATCCAGGAAGAAAATGGCAGCGGCGTCTGATGACACGGACATCACTCCGAAAGAGGTGACTTAGGGGTTGGTAGAACACGCGAGGCATCACCAGACGCCGATAGAGGCGGACGTGCCCGGCGCAAAAGACTCCGGACTGGGCGTTCACACAGAAAACATAATTGATGGAATAGACAAGATCGAAGCCATGGCGGCTTTGGTGGAATCCGTCATCGTCTGGCGGGCACAGTACATCGCGTGGAACGTGGATATCTTCAAAGCCGAGACGCTGCTGTTCCGCCTCATCTACAAGGAAAACTCGCAGAATCCGCAGGCGATGGACCTTTTAGCGCGCATTTACTTTCAGCAGGGCAAATACGAAAAGGCACGAAGCCTCTGGGACAAAGCGCTGGAGTTGCAACCCGGCAATCCCGTCCTCCGCAGGACCGCCACGGAGATGCAGAGAATATCGAAATCTCCTGGTTCGACCGTCGCAAGACACAGGATAAGCGTGCTGCTGAACTATCTTCTTGTATTGCTCCTCATCTGCGTATTGGCACTTTTCATCGAACTGGGATACAAGAGACTGCTGAAACTGGCCGAAGGCCCTCGCACCACCGCCGCCCAAAATATCGAGAGCGTTTCTTCGAGGACCATTACAAAAGATACGCGCCGCAATACAAGGATGATGTCAGTTCGAAATTCGACTACTTCATACCTTTCCCGTTTTCGGACGGGGACGAACGTACGCCGTACCTGGCAGGTACGAATATTAAAGTCTATGGTCAGGATTCCTCCTGGACGCTTCTCGCGAAAGCAAACGACCTCCGGGATTCGAGCAAACTCAGGATGAGACAGGAACTGATTCGGCCGCTGGGCGACGAGATACTTCCGGAGCCGGTGCGCGCCGTCATTGGTCATTTTTCCCGCTTTTTTTTAATCTCCCCCGCGACCATGCGGGCCGCGATTTTTACGTATTCTCCGTAGCTCATCTCGGATGCCCCGGCGATCATTATGTCGCATCTGCTGACCGGGACGAGAATTTTGACGGCACGAGCCGCGCCGACCGCGAGAGCCATGGTGGGAGTGATCTCCCCCAGCATGGCGTTCGCGCAGAGGATGCCAACCGGGCCAACTATGATATCCGCGTCCGAACAAGCCACGATTATGGGGTTTTCGCCCGTTGCCCCCCTGTCCGCGCCGCCGTTCATCATAGCCGACGTGGCGGCGCTGTTTGTCCCCACCGCTATAATTTCCGCGGAGGCGTCCGTCGCCGCCGCGCTTTTGACCGCCGCGATGAGATGTTTGCCCAACGCGCCTCCCTGTCCGTCTATAACCACTATCTTCATGGAATCGCGCCCTTTCATTCCACGCTCTGAACAGCCACTTCGTTCGGCATTCCGAACGCCTTCACGTGTACAATCTCGCACTCCGAAAGAGTACCCGGATCAACACTCGCGGCCACATTGCGCAAACTCATGAATTTCATCCCGTTCTCCTGCATCCTGATCAAAAACTCGCGTATAGGAGAGTACAACTCATGTTCGTTCATCACCGCCGCGTTCATCGGCAGCACGCTCAACCCGTCCGGCAGAGAATCTGAAAGCTCGGCAAGGAGTTCGCGGGCCGAAGATTCGTTCTTCTTCCTCAGATTGATCTCGACCGGGGGCAGTGTCGCCGGCACCTGGAGTGTGGAGAACACCTTCCACGACAGCTGGGGCAGGTACGGATAAAAACCAAACGTGTCGCTGCAGTATTTGAAACGCATGTCGTCCTGTATCCTGAGGCTCATATAGTTGACACGGCACCCGGGGGACGCAAAACCGCGGGGACGCGACCCCGTCCTTCGGGAGAAATACTCGATTGCTCGTTTGATGTCCGACTCCAGCGTCGTGTCCTTTATTCTGTCGAGGCGGTTTTGCCATTCCAACGGGTTCCAGCCGTATATGCCGCAATCCTGGCCGCGCCTGTGAGCGTCGCGCAATATCCCGGGCGCGCTCGCGACTATCTCCCGCCTCTCGCGCAGAATTTTCGAGAGGGGCGACCCGCCGCCCTCGCTGCCCATGCCGAAAAAGAAGCTGGCCTCTATCCCCAGCTCGTCGCATATATCGAGCAGGCGGGGTACTCCGTCCCTATAGCCGTAAAACGTGTCGGCGTATATTTTCAGCGCGAGAATTCTCATCTCATGACGTGCTCAGACTGCTATGACATCCTTAGCCTTAGGCTTGAGATAGACCTCCACCTTGGCGGGGGGGGCATTGAAAGGCACGAGGCGCGTCCGCACCTTCCTGAATTCTGCCGGTATGAAGGGCATTTTCCCTACCAGCGCGTAAGTGAACTGGACGAATATGCCCCCAAACGACAGAGTGCGTTCCACCTCGCGCATGATGGAAACGGATATTTCTCTCGGAAGAGAACGGAATGGCAAACTCGATATGATAGCGCTGACGCGCGTTCCTTCCGGCATACACGTGCTCATTTCCTCGGCACCGCAGCAACGAACATCGACATGGGGGAAACGTTCCTGGAGGCACTTGGCCAGAGCGGGCGACTTTTCGATCACTATGAGCCTTCCTGCCGGTATGCCCCTCTTCAGGAGAGCCTCAGTGACAGGTCCGGTGCCGGCGCCGAGTTCTATGAACACGCCGCTTTTTGCCATATGGGGCGAGACGGCACCGGCCATTGCCCTGGCCAGGTAGGGAGAACTTGGAAACAGCGTCCCCATGTCTCTCGGGTTTCGCGCCAGCGCTTTCAGGACGAGCATCTGCCGTTTTAAGCGATCCATATGGTCACCCCTTTATTGCGCGGGCCATGTTCGAGGAAAGCGTCTCGCACAGCGCGCAGTCGGATGCCTTCAGGCCCGATTTTATCAATATTTTCGGCTCGACGTGAGTCCAGCCGCCCTTGCTCCGTTCCACAAAAGCCGACAACTCGCGCAGCGACGCCTCAGCCCAGCTGAAAGTACCGCAAAGGCCAGCGTATCTGCCTTTCATGTTTTTGTTCTCCAGATGCCGCAAGAGACGTGCCATCGGAGGAAACAACTCCATGTTGTAAGTGCAGGACGCCAATATAAGGCCGGAATGACGCCATATATCTGTGGTCACTTGCGATATGTCGCTGCGCGCTATGTCGTGCATGTGAACACTGGGAACGCGGTTTTTCACAAGGTCGCTTGCGATTCGCTCCGCGGCGGCGGCGGTGTTGCCGTACATCGTGCCGTACACCACGACTACACCCTCATCGGTCTCCTGCCTGCTCAGCTTTTCGTAGATGTCGATGACGCGTCCCGGCTCGGTCCTCCACACATGTCCGTGCGCGGGGCATATGATCCCAATGTCGAGCGTCCTCACCTTCGCCAGCGCCTTCAAAGCCGGAGCGGCAAACCTGCCCACGATGTTGACGTAGTAGCGAGCCATCTCCCCTACGGCCATGTTCATGTCCGCCTCGTCGTCAAATATGCCTCCGTCCGTCGCCCCGAAACCGCCTAAAATGTCGCTCGAAAACAGTATCCGGTCTGTGGCGTCGTAGGCCACCATACTCTCGGGCCAGTGAACCATCGGTGTGAAGACGAACACGAACTTCCGCCCTCCGAGTTCGACCGCCTCGCCGTCGCTCACCGTGACGATACCCTCGCTTATGCCGAAAAAATTTTTCATCATCTCGGCCGTTTTCGCGTTGCCTATCAGTTTAGCGTTCGGATAAACATCGCGCAGCACCCGCATGGAACCCGAGTGATCCGGTTCCATGTGATTCACGACGACGTAATCAAGAGAACGCCCCGCGAGCGCCTCAGCTATCCTGTCGAGAAAGCCGCCGATGAAATGCTCTTTGACAGTGTCTATGAGTATATTTTTTTCGCCGGTCAACAGGTATGAATTATACGCGACGCCGTGCGGTATACTCCACATGCCCTCGAATTTATCCGTGGTCCTGTCCTGCGCTCCGACCCAAAAGACCGAGTCGGATACTGAAATGATTCCGTTACGGTACATATTTTTTATTTTTCCCTTCTTGTCGCTCCGTGCCGGTCGCTGCCGTAGGTGCCCGTTTCACGTTGTTTTTGCGGTGCCGTGGTCAAATTCCTCTGCAAGTCATCGAGGAGCAGTTTGCGTTTTTTCTCGACTTCGTTCTCCTCAAGCCCCTCGCTCTTGTTCTCGAATCTGCCCTCTATCGTCAGTATCTCAACCAGCCGTTCGTCCTCTCCTATCTCTCGGGCCAACTCGCGCGCGTTCATATTGGCCCTCGGGTGATCCCGAAGGTACGCGCGGGCCTTTTCATACACGATATCGAGAAGCTTACGGCACGCCGGACACACAGAACCAGAGGATGTCCCGAAAATTTTTCCGCAAACGTTGCAAGCCGTCATTTCCATGATCAACGCCTCCCTCATTTATTTCATTGTGGTAATTATAATATATATAATATATGATAATTTACTCTGTGCCACATGGCTTTTTATGTTATGTTATAAAATTGAGAGGTGGAAAAATTCCCCTTCCATTGTTGGCGGTTCGAATATATAATCTGTTGGTGTGTGCGAGAAAGGGAGGAAGAATATGAATACCACGTTGATAGATCACGTAGGGATAGCGGTGAAGAGCATCGACGAGGCCATACCGTTCTGGGAGGGCGCGCTCGGTGTAAAATGTTCCGGCAGGGAAACGGTCGAGGAGCAGAAAGTCACCACCGCTTTTCTGCCGATCAAGGAATCCGAGATAGAGCTTCTGGAGCCGACCTCGCCGGACAGTCCCATATCGGGTTTCATGGAAAAACGCGGCGAGGGGATACATCATATCGCGATAAGGGTCGACAATCTCGAAGACGCTCTCGCCTCTCTGAAGGAAAAGGGCGTCCGGCTCATCGACGAACATCCCCGCAAGGGCGCGGGAGGCGCAAGGATCGCGTTCATCCACCCCAAGGCGGCGGGCGGAATACTCCTAGAACTCTGCGAAAGATAACGCGGCCCCGCGGGACGCCTCGGCGGAAAAATCGGGCGGATTTGCGGAAGACGGCGGCAGATATTATTCGAATCATATAAAATAAAAGCAAACGCGCCTCATTGGGAAAACCTTTCAATGGGGACTCATGAAGGAGGATAAAACAGGCATGGCGGATCGTACTATCGATCAACTCTGCGAAGATTTACTCGCGCGCCGCGAGAAAGCGTCGCAGGGAGGCGGGGAGAAATCCATCGCCGCGCAGCGCGAAAAGGGCAAGCTCACGGCCCGCGAGAGGATAGCGAAGATACTCGACGCAGGCAGTTTCGTGGAACTCGACGAGTTCGTGGAGCACAGGTGCTCGAATTTCGGCATGGAAAAAACCGTATTTCCGGGCGACGGCGTCGTCACGGGTTACGGCACGGTGGAGGGGCGCGTCGTATACATCTACAGCCAGGACTTCACCGTGATCGGCGGTTCCCTTGGTGAGGCGCACGCGAGGAAAATATGCAAGGTCATGGACCTCGCGATGCAAAACGGCGCTCCCGTCGTCGGCATCAACGACTCGGGCGGCGCGCGCATTCAGGAGGCCGTCGACGCGCTCTCCGGCTACGGCAGCATCTTCTTCCGCAACGTCAACGCGTCGGGCGTGATCCCGCAGCTCTCGGTGATCGCCGGGCCATGCGCCGGAGGGGCGGTATACAGCCCGGCCCTCACCGATTTCGTGTACATGGTCGACAAAATAGGCGTGATGCACATCACCGGGCCAGCGGTGATCAAAGCCGTCACTGGCGAGGACGTCACCTCCGAGCAGATAGGGGGAGCGAGGGCCCACAACGAGACGTCGGGCGTCGCCCACTTCTACGCGGATAACGAGGATCAGTGTTACGATCAGATTCGCCGCACCTTATCATACCTGCCCAGCAACAACCTGGAGGAGCCCCCCTTCAAGGAAACGGGCGACGATCCGGCAAGGGCCGACATCATCCTGCGTTCCATAGTGCCGACAAACCCCAACAAGGGTTACGACGTGCGCGACGTCATAAAACACGTCGTCGACAACGGAGAGTTCTTCGAGGCGCAGCCCCTCCACGCCCTCAACATGGTTACGGGGTTCGCCCGCGTCGGCGGGTATTCGATAGGCATCATCGCCAACCAGTCCCTTTTCATGGCAGGATGCCTCGACATTGACGCCTCGTGCAAGGCGGCCCGGTTCATCCGTATATGCGACGCCTTCAACATCCCGATAGTGACGTTCGAGGACGTGCCGGGATACCTTCCCGGCCTCAAGCAGGAGATGGGCGGCATCATAAAGCACGGCGCGAAAATGCTCTACGCTTACAGCGAGGCAACCTCGCCCAAGATAACAATAGTTTTGCGCAAGGCGTACGGCGGTTCTTATCTCGGCATGTGCAGCAAAGACCTGGGCGCCGACGCGGTGCTTGCCTGGCCGCAGGCGGAGATAGCGGTCATGGGCGCGGAGGGCGCGGCCAATATAATCTTCCGCAAGGAGATAAACGCGTCCGACAATAAAGAGGAAACGCGCGCCGAGAAGATAGAGGAGTATCGCGCCGCGTTCGCCAACCCCTACGTGGCCGCGTCCCGCGGATACGTAGACCGCGTGATCCTGCCCGAGGAGACGAGGGCGGCGCTTTACCGCGCGCTCGTGATGACGGCGGGCAAGAGCGATATTCGCCCAAGACGCAAACACGGCGTCATGCCGGGTTGAGGAGGAAGATGGAGAAATGGTAAGCGGCATTGCTGGTAATTTTGTGGGCTGGCAGGGCGGCATATTGATGTCGCTCATCGCTTTCAGCATAGTTTTTCTCGTCATCGCTGGGCTCATGTTCATGATGATGGCGCTGAAGGTGATCGCGAGGGCCATAAATTCCGGCGAACAGGCGCCCGCGCGGACGGGAAGCGGGAACGCCGCCCCGCCGTCGACTGTGACCGCGGCGGTGCGATACGAACCTCCCGCGTCTGACGGCGACCTCGTGGCCGTATTCGCGGCGGCAATCGCTGAGATGAGCGGACATGCCGCCGCCGTTTTGAGCTACGCGCCGGTGGAGATGGCGATCAGGCATCATTCGTCCTCCGCGTGGAGAATGACCGGAATACTCTCGAACAGCCGCGGACTTCGCGATTAGCGCCGCCGCGGATTCACCCAGAAATTCAAGACTTGATTGAGGAGGTTTTTTTTAATGGCACGCAGTTACAGAATATCGGTAAACGGAAAATCATACGACGTGGTAGTGGAAGAACTCGGCGGCGCGCCGGCGCCAGCCGCGGCGCCCGCGCCCGCGGCATACGCGCCGGCACCCGCCGCCGCGCCGGTTCCAGCGGCCGTTGCGCCCGCGCCGACTCCGGCTCCCGCCGCGGAGGCGCCCCAGGCCGAGATACCGGCCGGCGCGGTGACAATCACGGCCCCTATGCCCGGAAAAATTTGGAAGCTGCACGTCCGTGAGGGCGACACGATCGCGAATGGGCAGCTTGCTCTGGTGCTGGAAGCCATGAAGATGGAAAACGAAATATTCTCCCCGGCGGCCGGAACCGTAACGCGGATCAACTGCAAAGAAGGAGACTCGGTAAATACGGGCGACGTTCTCCTCGTCATCGGCTGAGCCTTGTTCGCGGGCTTTCGCCAAAAGAGAGGATGATACGAATACATGTTTGAGTTATATAAAACAGCGTTGTGGGGGATATACGAAAATTCCGGCTTGATCGGGATAGTCGGAAATTTCACGGGCGGCGGCTGGAAGTTCGTCGCCATGTTGATAGTGGCGTTTGTCCTTCTCTATCTTGCCATCCGGTATGGTTTCGAGCCGCTTTTGCTGGTTCCGATAGGTTTCGGGTGTCTTCTGGTGAACCTTCCGCTGTCCGGCATACTGGACGCGGTGGGCGTAAACGGTTCCATTCACGGCGGATTCCTCTACTGGGTGCAAAAGGGCATAGAACATGAACTGTATCCCATAATCATATTCATGGGGATTGGCGCGCTGACGGATTTCGGCCCGCTGCTGGCGAATCCGGTAACCTTCCTCCTGGGGGCGTCGGCGCAGCTCGGCGTTTTCGTGGCGGTGTCGGGCGCGATGGCCTGGGGCTTCACCATTCAGGAAGCCGCCGGAATAGGGATAATCGGAGGTGCCGACGGGCCGACCGCCATATATCTGTGCAGCAAGCTCGCTCCGCACATTCTGGGGGCGGTGGCGGTGGCGGCGTACAGCTACATGTCGCTGGTGCCGCTCATTCAGCCGCCTGTCATCAAATTGCTGACCACCAAAGCTGACCGCGCGATAAAGATGGATCAGCTTCGTCCGGTCTCCAAACTCGAACGCGTATTGTTCCCAATAATTTCCACGATAGTCTGCGGGCTCGTCCTTCCCGCGTGCGCTCCACTGGTCGGGCTTCTGATGTTCGGCAACCTGCTGCGTGAATCGGGCTGCACCGAACGTCTCAGCCAGGCCGCGCAGAACGAGGTGCTCAACATGGCGACCATATTCCTCGGCATTTCGGTCGGCGGCACAATGGCGGGAGATACATTCCTGCAAAT
>JAISXR010000049.1 GCA_031270375.1 Synergistaceae bacterium
CTGCGGTGGACGAACGTCTCGAGATTGCCCGGAAGACCGAACTGTATCACGTGGCTGATTCCGTCGATATCGAGCCCGCGGGCGGCGACGTCTGTGGCGACGAGTATGTCGACCCTGCCCCCGCGAAGCGAGGCAAGGGCGTTGTTGCGCTCCCGCTGGCTCATGTCGCCGTGTATCGCGCAGGCTTTGAAGCCCTCGTCGCACAGCTTGTCGGCTATTTCCTGCGTCTCGATCTTCGTCGCGCAAAACATGAGCGTCCGCGCTGGGTTTTCCCACAGCAAAACATTTGCCAGGCCTTCGAAACGTCTGCGCGCCGGTATCACGTATGTCTTCTGCGATATGTCGTCATGGCAGGCGATGTCGGCGACAAGGGAAATCTTTCTGGGCGCGTCGAGATATCTGCGGGCTAATGACACCACTTCCGGCGGCATAGTGGCGGAAAAGAGCCATGTCTTGTCCAGGTTCTCCATGCCGCTCAAGATGGCCTCCAGTTCGTCGCGAAAACCCATGTCGAGCATGTGGTCTCCCTCGTCGAGAACGAGTACGCGCACGCTGCTGGTGACGAAAGAACCCCTTCTGATGTGGTCGAGCACCCGGCCCGGGGTACCGACGACCACTGAAGCTCCGTCTTTGAGAGAGCGAATCTGCCGTTCCATGTCGAGCCCGCCGACGAGCGCGGCGACGGTCACGCCCATCTCGACGCCCAGCCAGGCGAATTCGCGCGCCGTCTGCTGCGCGAGTTCACGGGTGGGCGACAGTACCAACACCTGTGGAGCGGACGATTTTTTTCCCATGTCGTTGAAGATGGGAATCGCGAAGGCGAGGGTTTTGCCCGAACCGGTACGTGCCTGAACGATGAGATCGCCCTCGGTGAGGGTCTCGTCCTCCAGGATGCGCGATTGCACCGGCATGGGAGCCGTAAAGCCTTTACGGGCAATGGCCTTTAGTATCTCCGGGCGGAGGCCGTAATCCTCGAACCGCGCGGAGATTTCGTTCTGTTCCGTTTCTATTGTCATCAGTACCTCCCTATACCCGCGCACCTCAGAAAATCCTCGATTCGGAACGCGAACAGCGGGCCGGCATATGCTGTCTTGCGCGAAAAGGATAGCCGCATTCGGTTTACGGGTTCCGGCCTGCTTTTTATTTCCGGATTTCATCCGTCCAGACCGGCTTCGTATATTAAACATATTGGCCCTTAAAGTCAAGGATAAACAGCGGGCTTGTCAAAAATTTTATTTGACAAAACAGCATTTCTACTGTAAATTTTCACGGTAAACTTCTGGTTTTCTCAAAGGGGCCAGACTATCTGCTATGTACAATCATATATATCGGGAGGTAATATCGGCATGAAGAAGATATTTGTGTTGCTTGCGGCAGTGGTTTTGTGTTTTTACGCGTGGCCGGCTTTCGCCTCGGAGGCGGCGCCCATAAAGATAGGCGTCATCGCTCCGCTTACCGGGCCCGTCGCGGTGTACGGCACGGCCGCCGCTAACGGCGTGCAGCTTTACACGAAAGTTATAAACGCCGCCGGAGGGCTGAACGGGCACCCGGTGGAAACAGTCGTTTACGACGATAAGGGCGATCCCACCGAAGCGCTCAACGCCTACAACAAACTCGTCACCGCCGACGAAGTCGCGGCGATCGTCGGGCCGGTCACCAGCTCCCCGACTTTTGGCGTGGCGGAGGCCTCGGCGGCCGACAATATTCCGGGCATCACCGCCACGGCCACCCATCCCGACGTCACCACATACGGCAAGAACTTCTTCCGCGCCTGTTTTGAGGACCCGTTCCAGGGAGGCGCGATGGCCCGTTTTTCGGCCGAGAAGCTCGGCGCGAAGACCGCGGCCGTCCTTTACAACGTGACGGACGCTTATTCCACCGGCCTTTATGAATCATTCGCTGCGGCCGGCGACAAAGCGGGGCTCAAAATAGTGGCGGTGGAGAGCTATTCCAAGGACGACGTGGATTTCAACGCTCAGTTGACAAATATAGCCAAGACATCGCCGGACGTGCTCTTCCTGCCGGACTACTACAACACGGTTTATCTCATCTCCTCCCAGGCGCGCAAAGCCGGCATTGAGTCGGTGTTCGTTGGGGTGGACGGCGCCGACGGAGTCCTGGAGATAGAAGGGGCGGACGTCTCGGTGTTCGACGGGCTGTATTTCGCGAGCCACTACTTCCCCGGCGACCCCGCGGAACTGGTTCAGTCCTTTCGCAAGAACTACGAGGCTGAGTACGGAAGCGTCCCCAACTCGTTCGCGGCGCTCGGGTACGACGCGGCGATGATCCTCTACGACGCGATAACCAAAGCGTCGGCGGCGGGAATTGAGATAGGCGCATCGGAGGATTCGTACCAGGCGATCATCGACAACATGGCCGCCACTGCTCTCGACTGCGTTACCGGGCACATCACGTTCGAGAACAACAATCCGGTGAAGGACGTATCCGTGATAAAGATAAGCAAGGGCGCGTATACGTTCGAGACCAAGTACAGGTAAATCCCGGAAAAAACAAAAGCGGCGGAGACACAAACGCGGGCATTGCGCGTATGTGGCCTTCCGCCGCTTTTTTCAGGGACTGACAAAATGACGCTGGCGTATTTCATCATCAACGGGCTTCAAGCGGGCAGCATATATGCCCTGGTAGCGCTCGGCTACAGCATGGTCTATGGGATAGTCAAGCTGATAAATTTCGCCCACGGCGACATAATAATGGTCGGAGCCTATTGCACATGGTATCTCATGTCGCGTCACTCCGCCCCCGCCTGGTTAGCCGTTGTCTGTGCCGTGGTTTTCTGCGCGCTGCTCGGCATGACCATTGAACGCGTGGCTTACAGGCCGTTGCGGAAAACGGGGCGCCTCTCGCTTCTGGTGACGGCCATCGGCGTCAGTTTCCTGCTTCAGAACGTCGTTCAGCTGATGTTTACCGCCGACCCCAGGATGTTCGGCAATTTCTTCACCGGCGCGGTCGTCATCGGGGATCGCCAGTTTTCGACCGCGACGGTCGCGACCATCGCGGTTTCGCTCGTGATAATGGCTGCGCTCACGCTCTTAGTCAGGCGCACGAAAATAGGCAAGGCCATGAGGGCCGTCTCGGAAGATTTCGACGCCGCTCAGCTCATGGGAATCAACGTCAACAACACCATATCCTTCACTTTCGCCCTCGGCTCCGGGCTCGCCGCCGTGGGAGCGATTTTCTACTGCTGCTCCTACTCGCAGATACAGCCGACTATGGGCGGAATGTTGGGGCTCAAGGCATTTGTGGCGGCTGTGCTGGGCGGTATTGGTTCACTGCCCGGAGCGATGATCGGCGGCATTTTCATAGGCATAGCGGAGAGCTTCACCAAGGGATTTATCAGCTCTAAGCTCACCGACGCCGTCGTTTTCGGAATCCTGATAGTCGTCCTTCTGATAAAACCTTCGGGCATATTCGGAGTGCGCGCCGGGGAGAAGGTGTAGCGGCGTGCCCGGGCTGAACCTCAAAACGCCGTTCAGGTATGCGTTGAACGCCGTTTCCGTCGTTGGGCTTTATCTCGTGCTCATGTCGCTGATCCGATACAGGGTGCTGAACCGTTATCAGGCGCTGATGCTGATTCCCATAGGTTTCAACATCATCCTGGCCGTCAGCCTCAACCTGTCAGCCGGATTTCTGGGCCAACTGCCCCTCGGACACGCCGGTTTCATGTCGGTCGGCGGTTACGCGTCGGCATTGCTGACCATGTACCTGAACATGCCGACCAACGTCGAGCTTCCCATCGCGCTGGTGTTCGGCGGATTGGTGGCGGCTGGATTCGGCGTCCTGATAGGGCTGCCCGCGCTGCGCCTCAAGGGCGACTACCTCGCGATCATCACGTTGGGGTTCGGCGAGATCATAAGGGTGATAATACTCAACCTCGGTTTTACCGGCGGCGCTTACGGTCTCAAGGGCATAGGCAGAAAGACGACCGTGACGTGGGTCTATATCTTCGTCGTCATCACGCTTTGGACGATAAACGCGCTCATTCGGTCGCGTCATGGACGCGCCATCCTCTCCATAAGGGAGGACGAAATAGCCGCCGAGGCGTCCGGCATCCCGACCACCTATTACAAGGTGCTCACGTTCTCGGTATCGGCCGGATTCGCCGGGGTGGCCGGCGGTCTTTACGCTCACTACCTGAGCATACTCGACCCGTCGACGTTCGGTTTCATGCGTTCCTGCGAGATATTGGTGATAGTGGTTCTGGGCGGCCTCGGGTCGATATTCGGCTCGGTGGTGTCGGCCGCCGTGCTCACCATTTTGCCCGAAATGCTCCGCGGATTCGCCGAATATCGCATGGTCATATACTCGCTGCTCCTCATCGCCGTGATGATATTCAAGCCGTCGGGCCTGTGCGGGAAGTACGAATTTTCACTCGGCGACGCACTCGGCGGCCTTCACGCGGGCATTCGCCGCCGTATTTTGAAAAAGGGAGGCGGCGCGGATGGCACCGGTTCTTGACGTATCGAACCTGGGTATACGTTTCGGCGGCCTTCAGGCGCTCGACGACTTCAACATTCAGGTCGCGGGCCGCGAGATCGTGGGGCTCATCGGCCCGAACGGCGCGGGCAAGACCACCGTTTTCAATTTGCTTACCAACGTCTATCATCCCTCGGGCGGCGGCATAAAGCTGACCGGGCTCGATACCAGAGGCAAGACGACGCATCAGCTCACGCGGCATGGAATCGCGAGAACGTTTCAGAACATACGGCTTTTCAAGTCGCTTTCGGTGATCGACAACGTGAAGATAGCCCTTCACAACAGCATGAATTATTCTGTGCTGGCGGCCTGTCTGCGCCTGCCTTCTTACTGGAAGCAGGAGAACGCGGCGGCGAAAACCGCGCTGGAGCTGCTGTCGGTATTCGATATGGAGGGAAACGCCGAAGCCCCGGCTGGAAGCCTCCCATACGGCGCGCAGCGCAGGCTGGAGATTGTGCGGGCACTTGCGACCAACCCGAAAGTGCTGCTTTTGGACGAACCGGCGGCGGGGATGAACCCTTCGGAGACGGCCGAACTCATGCGCACCATCCACGATGTGCGAGACAAGTTCGACGTCTCGATAGTGTTGATAGAGCACGACATGAGCCTCGTGATGGGTATATGCGAGAGGATACTCGTCCTGAATTATGGGCTCATAATAGCGCAGGGAACGCCCGACGAGATACGGAAGAACCCGCTGGTGATAGAGGCGTATCTGGGCCAGCAGGGGAAGGAGGTATGACCCCGTGCTCGAGGTGGAGAACATGAACGTCTATTACGGGTCCATACACGCCGTCAAGGACGTGTCGTTCAAAGTGGCGGAGGGCGAGATAGTCACCCTGATCGGCGCGAACGGCGCGGGAAAAAGCACCATCCTCAAGACCATATCCGGCCTTCTTCGTACTAAAACGGGAAAAATCAGTTTCATGGGTGAGGACATAATCGGCGTAGAGGCGTATAATCTTACGAGGAGGGGTTTGGCTCACGTCCCTGAGGGAAGGCGAATCTTCCAGATGCTCACCGTCGAGGAAAACTTGGAAATGGGCGGATACCTCAGAAGCGCGTCCGAGAACAGGAACACCATGAAGGACGTGTACAGGAGGTTTCCGCGCGTCGAGGAGAGAAAGCGCCAGATAGCGGGCACGCTCTCCGGCGGCGAACAGCAGATGCTGGCGTTAGGCCGGTCGCTGATGAGCGCGCCGAAACTCGTGATGATGGACGAGCCTTCGATGGGTCTGGCCCCCGTGCTTGTGAACCAGATATTCGACATAGTGAAAGAACTCAACGAGGCCGGCGCCACCATCCTTCTCGTGGAGCAGAACGCTCGCATGGCGCTGTCGATAGCCCACAGGTGCTATGTCCTCGAGACAGGCAGGATAACGATGGAAGCCGCGGCGCATGAACTGCTCGAGAACGACGAGGTGCAAAAAGCGTATCTGGGCGGGTAAGAACTTTTTCGAATACAGTTCCTTTATAAGGGGAATGCGCATATGATTTACGAATGGGACGACGGCATGAAGATCGGATATACGGAGATCGACGCGCAGCACAAGGGGCTTTTTGACTTTATGAGCGGATTTTTCTCGTCCAGCGGCGGCAGAATGGAGCGCGAGGAGGTCGAAAAAATTCTCGATTACCTTGAGGCGTACACGCAAGTCCACTTCTCTGACGAGGAAAGAATACAAGTCGAAAATAATTATCCCGGTTATACCCAGCACAAACGCTATCACGAGGAATTTAAAATCGTCGTTCGAGGCCTCCGCGCCGACCTAGAACGCGAAGGCCCCACTCCGGAGCTGATAGCGCAGATAGATATGGCCGTCGGCAGTTGGCTGGTGGATCACATACAGACGCAGGACATGAAGATAGGCAATCACATCCGGGACGTCCAAAGATGGCGGGAGCAGATGGAAGTGCTGCGCGCCGCGAATATGCGCCAATACCAAGCGCAAGAATAAAATAAGAATGATAAATCGGGAGGACAGCCTTCATGGGATTGAAGGGCTGTCCTCTTGTTGCGAGAAAGGGGGCGTGGCCTTGAAAAAACGCTTGTTCGATGGATTTGTGCGGGTAGTGTCGGCAACTCTGCCGGCAAAGGTCGCGGATTGTTCGTATAATGCCGAACAGATAATTTCGGGTATGAGACGCGCGGCCGGGGACGGGGCTTCGGTCATTTGCCTGCATGAACTCTGCGTGACCGGATACACCTGCGGCGACCTCTTTTTACAGGATACGCTGATAAAATCCGCGCGCGCGGCACTGTCGCATATAGCGCGCGAGTGCGCGGATTTGCCGCTCATCGCCGCCGTCGGCCTGCCTCTGGTTCACGAGTCGAAACTTTACAACGTCGCCGCCATACTGTCGGGAGGCAAAGTGCTGGGGTTCGTTCCCAAGACTTACATACCCAACTACGTCGAATTTTACGAGATGAGGCATTTTACGCCGGCGCCGACGGATATCCAAACGATACGTTTCGACGGATACGATGTTCCGTTCGGGACGCGTCTGCTCTTCAGGTGCGAGTCGGATGAAAATTTCACCATCGCGGCCGAAATATGCGAGGATCTGTGGGTTCCGTCGCCTCCCAGCTCCGCGCACGCGACGGCCGGAGCCGTGATCATATTGAATCCTTCGGCGAGCAACGAGACCGTGGGGAAAGCCCAATACAGAAGGGCGCTCGCGGCGCTCCAATCGGGAAGATGCGCTTGCGCTTACCTTTACTCCTGCGCGGGACACGGAGAAAGCACCTCGGATGTCGTTTTTTCGGGGCATGACATCATTTGCGAAAACGGCTCGGTACTGGCCGAGTCGATGCCTTTCGCCGACGGATGGGCCGAAGCGGATATAGACCTTTACGCTCTCGCTTTCGACAGGAGAAAGATGAACTCCTGGCGGTCCGACCCATCGGGTTACCGCGTCGTCGAATTTTCGTGCCTGGAGGGCGCGTCGCTGCCGGACTTGAAAAGACGCGTGCCCTCGCGTCCATTTGTGCCGGACGACGCGGGCGAGCGCAACGCGAGGTGCGAGGCGATATTGGACATGCAGGTGGCCGGGCTCGAAAAACGCCTCGCGCATACCGGAGCGAGAACGGCCCTGATAGGCGTCTCGGGAGGCCTCGACAGTTGTCTCGCGCTGCTCGTGACCGAACGCGCGATGAAACGCCTCGGACATCCGGTCTCGGATATTTCCGCTCTGACCATGCCCTGCTTCGGCACGACCGCGCGCACTAAATCGAACGCCCTGGCGCTGTGCGAAGCGCTTGGCGTGCCATGCGCCGAGATCGACATAACCGACACGGTTAGGCGTCATTTCGGCGATATCGGCGTCTCCGAGGATTCGCGCGGCGTCGTTTACGAGAACGCGCAGGCGCGCGTGAGAACCCTCGTCCTGATGGACCTCGCCAACAAGACCGGCGGGCTGGTCGTCGGCACGGGCGACCTCTCGGAGCTGGCGCTCGGCTGGTCGACATACAACGGCGACCACATGAGCATGTACGGCGTGAACGCTGGAGTGCCCAAGACACTCGTCAGGCATATCGTGAAATATGTCTCCGATACCGTGCCCGCGCTTCGCAAAGTGTTGGAGGACATCCTGGCGACGCCCGTGAGCCCGGAACTGCTTCCCCCCTCCGACGGAAAGATCGAACAGAAGACCGAGGACATAATAGGCCCTTACGAGCTGCATGATTTCTTCCTGTATCACGCGGTGAGGTGGGGACGCTCTCCGTCGCGGATTCTGCTTCTTGCCGAGGCCGCGTTTGACGGCGCTTACACAGCGCGCGAGATTTTGAAGTGGATGAGGGTATTTTTCGAGAGATTTTTCGCGCAGCAGTTCAAGCGGAGTTGTCTTCCCGACGGCCCAAAGATAGGTTCGGTGAGCTTGTCGCCGAGAGGCGACTGGAGAATGCCCTCCGACGCCGCCGTTTCGGAGTGGGCGAAAGAATTGGAGGATTTGGGCGAAAGACATAGCTTGACGAAAAACGGTTGACGGTGTATAAAGAGGACTAGTTTATGGAAGGGGGCATTGGCGCATGAGAAAAACGTATACAGCGGACATTTCGCGAAGTGTATCTCGTGACGCGATATTCTCCTTTACCGGCATGGGTCCCGTTTCTTTCGGGATCTGTGCGGAGCCGCGCGAATTCTCGTGACGATTTAAGGCGGCTTTAGCTCAAATCACGGACGAAACCGGGATCCTTTTGAAAGGGTCCCGGTATTTTTTTGTCTTAAAACACATGAAAGGGGATAGTGCGTTGAGTTATTATCAGGGTGAGATGGAATGCGCGGAACTGGAGAAGATGAGGGAGCTTCAGAGCAAGAGGCTGGCGGATACGGTGAAGCACGTGTACGAGCACGTTCCTTATTACAGGGGACTCATGGACACGGCAGGCGTCGCGCCGGGGGATATCGAGTCGATCGATGACCTGCCGAAACTGCCCTTCATATCGAAGGACGCGCTGAGAGACCAGTATCCATACGGATTGCTGGCGGTTCCCCTGTCGGAAACCGTACGCATTCAGTCGACCAGCGGTACGACCGGAAGGCGGGTTGTCGCCTTCTACACCCAGGGGGATATCGACATATGGGAGGATTGCTGCGCCAGGGCGATCGTAGCCGCCGGAGGCGGCAGGGATGACGTGGTGCATGTCTGTTACGGTTACGGTCTCTTCACGGGGGGCCCGGGGCTTAACGGAGGGTCGCACAAGGTCGGCTCCCTCACGCTGCCGATGTCATCGGGCAACACGGAGCGTCAGATACAGTTCATGACCGACCTCGGCTCCACCATTCTGTGTTGCACGCCCTCATACGCGGCGTACCTCGCCGAGAACATCAACAGCCAGGGTTTGCGCGGCAAGATCAAACTGAAGGCGGGCATCTTCGGCGCGGAGGCGTGGAGCGAGGAGATGCGCGGGGATATCGAGAAAAACCTCGGCATTAAGGCGTATGATATATACGGACTCACCGAGATAACCGGGCCGGGCGTTTCGTTCGAGTGTTCCGAGCAGACCGGAATGCACGTGAACGAGGATCATTTCGTTCCCGAGATCATCGACCCGGCCACCGGCAAAGTTTTGCCGTACGGCGAAAAGGGCGAACTCGTGCTCACCTGTATCAGCAAGACGGCGTTCCCGCTGCTGCGCTACAGGACGCGCGACATATGTGTGTTGTCGAGAAAAAAATGTTCCTGCGGGCGCACTCTGGTCAAAGCGTCCCGCCTCATGGGGCGGACGGACGACATGCTGATAATAAGGGGCGTCAACGTGTTCCCGTCGCAGATAGAGACGGTGCTCCTGAAGAACGGGATGCCGCCGAACTATCAGATAATCGTCGACAGGGTTCATCACACCGACACGTTGGACGTGCAGGTCGAGATGCCGCCGGAAATGTTCTCCGACACCGTGAAGGACATATCGGCGAAGGAGGGCGAACTCGTGTCCGACATGAAATCCATGCTCGGCATATCGCCGAAAGTGACCTTGGTGGCTCCCCGCAGCATCGCGCGCAGCGAGGGCAAGGCGGTCCGCGTCATAGACCGGCGCAAAATTTAAAAGGAGGGATTCGGGATGATAGTCGATCAGATTTCGATATTCATAGAGAACAAGTTGGGGACGCTCGCCGAAGTGACCGGGATAATGGGAGAGGCCGGCATTGACCTGCGCGCGCTTTCGCTGGCGGATACGGCTGATTTCGGCGTACTCCGCGTCATCGTCGATGATCCGCACAAGGCTTTGGAGTTGCTGCGTGCGGCGGGTTTTGTGGTCTCGGTGACTCAAACTCTGGCGGTTCCGATAACGGATTCACCCGGAGGGCTGTCGCGCGTCCTGCGAATCCTGGCCGACGCGGACATAAGCGTCGAATATTCGTACGCTTTCATCACCCGAAAAGAGGGCAACGCGTACGTGATTCTGCGCGTCGCCGACAACGGGCAAGCGCAGAAGGCCCTGCTGGAAAAAGGCGTAAACGCCGCAACCGACGGAAATATTTTCGAACGGTAAAACGCGGGGTCAAAACCTCGGGCTCCCCATAAGCCGATGGGTCTACGGGGAGCCTCAAGGTTTTGACCCCGCTTTGCCGTATCGTCAATGCAGCGTGTTTTTTATGAATTTTCCGTCCTGCAATACGGATGGCATTCGCGCAGGACCGCTGATAGAATATGAGCGTGGAACGCGTTTTGACCGGCGAAATACCTGCCGCGCGTTTCATAGAATTTACGGTGGAGGAATTTGCGATGAAGTTGAAACAAGCTTGCCGGGTTTTTGTATTGGCCGCGTTTATCTTCGCGATATGCGGCGTCGGCGCGGTTGGGGCATATGCGGATGTCAAGCCTCAGGACGATTTCTACGAATATGTGAACGGCGGTTGGCTGGCTCAGACCGAAATACGTTCGGACAGGGCGTCTGTGGGAGCTTTCACCGAAGTCTCCGATGAAATCGAGAAAATTTTGCGCGGCGACTTCGAGGCGCTGGCGCGGTCCCGGGTCAGCGCCGGAGACCCCATAATGGACATGGCTGTCGAGTATTACAGGCAGTGCGCGGATTTCAGCCGCAGGGACAGGGAAGGTTTCGAGCCGGCCCTCCGCGACTACGAACGGATAGAACGCATTGCGGATTTGAACGGCCTGTCGTCGGAATCCGCCCTCCTGGCGCTGGACGGATTTCCGATGCCGTTTGGGGTTTTTGTGGACAATGATTTCGCGGACGTGACGAAGTACACGGTGTGGGTTTCCATGCCGGGTTCTTTCATGGGAGACCCGACTTATTACGAAGAGGGAAACGAGACGGGCGGAAGACTCATACCCCTCATCGAGGAACTTTTGACGAAACTGTTCACGCTGGCCGGGGCAAGCCGCGAGGACGCAGCCGCCGAGACCGCGCGCGCGATGGCGTTTGACCGCCTCATAGTGAAATACATCCCCGACGCGGAGGCCCGGACCTATTCCGCGACCTATTACAACCCCATACCGTATGACGAATTCACCTCCAAAATATGCGCGCTCGATTTTGACGCGCTCGTGACGAGGCTGATTTTCGCCCGGCCCGAGGTTATAAATGTGGCCCACAAGGCGTATTTCGAGGCTTTCGACGAAATTTACAGCGAGCGTAATTTCGAAGACATGAAGAGCTGGATGAAGGCGAATTTCCTGACGGACGCGGCGGGGAAGCTCAGCAGGGAGTTCATGCTAGCGAATCTCCGGTATGGGGCGGCTGTTTCCGGCGCCGGCTCCGTGACGCCGTTAGAGGAAATACCGTTTATCCAGACGTCGCAGGTTTTCGACGACGCCATAGGAATATATTATGGCAAGAAGTATTTGGGCACGGAAACGAAACGCGATGTGGAGGAAATAATAAACGAAGAGATCGCCGTTTACAGAAATCGCCTGCGAAATAACGCTTGGCTGGGGGAGCGTACGAAGGAGACCGCCATACACAAGCTCGACGCGATGACGATCCGCGTCGGCTATCCCGATAAACCGCATCCCGTCTATGAATATTACAATGTGACGCCCGCCGCGAAGGGTGGGTCGCTCTACTCCAATTTCACAGCCCTGTCGAAGGCGGGCATAAGATACAATTACTCGCTGTACGGAACTGTGCCGGACAAAACGCTCTGGGGCATGGGAGCTTACAATACGAACGCGTATTACAACGGAACCGACAACTCCATCACCTTTCCCGCCGGCATCCTGAAGTTCCCCTTTTACTCTCCCGAGCAGAGCGACGTCGCTAATATAGCGGCGATAGGCACGGTTATAGCACACGAGATCAGCCACGCGTTCGACAAAAACGGCGCTCTGCGGGACGAGAACGGCAACCTGAGGCAGTGGTGGACGGATTCGGATTTTGCGGAATTCGAGAAAAGAACCGCCGCGATGAAGGCGCTCTTCGACGGAATCAAGGTCGACGGCGGAACCGTGAATGGCGAGATAACCCTGGGAGAGAACATCGCGGATGCAGGCGGCCTGTCGTGCGCTCTGGAGACGGCGTCGGCCAGGATGCCCGGCAAACGTCTGTCGAAGGTTCAACTGGAGGAATTTTTCCGGAGCTACGCGGTGATGTGGCGCTCCAAGACACGGCCGGAGATGCGGGAACTTTTGCTGCTTCAGGACACGCACGCCCCTGCCGAACTGCGCGTAAACGTGCAGTTGTCGAATTGCGGCGAGTTCCGCGGGGCGTTCGGCGTAAAAGAAGGCGATAAAATGTACATCCCGCCCGAGCGCAGGGTGCGGATTTGGTGAGCGCCGCGGACGCGCGGGATATATAATAGAAGGAGCCTATTGTCAGTACGGGAGGCAAAAATGCGGCATCGCAACATTGACGACACAAAATACAGTCTCGCGGCAATCGACAGCGTAATTGAACGCGGACAACGGAGAGATTGGGCGCTGCTTCAACTAGAGATGAAGCGCAGCCCCGATCTATGCCGTAAAGTTTTCGACATCGCCAGCCATAATCTGGAACACCCATATACGATACGCTATCACTATTGGTATCACCTTGCGAAAGAGCGGCTGAAAGGCTGAAATGGGAAACAACGAACGTATTTTTTGGGAAGAACTGCTTTCATCGGCATCCAGGCTCCAAAAGATTCTTCCTGAAGCTGTGTTGGTGGGAGGCACGGCCGTTGCTTTGTATGCGGGTCATCGTTTGTCTTCTGACGCGGATCATGTTTTACCCGACCTGCGAGAACGCTTCAACGACGTATTGAACGAGTTGGAATCCGCGGCGGGGTGGGAAACGAACAGGATCAAAACGCCAGTTCTCATATTAGGAAAATTAGAGGGCGTCGATACGGGTATCAGACAGCTCATACGCAAGGCTCCGCTGGAAACGGAAATTTTACGATTCGGCGAAATTCAAATAGTTGTGCCGACGATGGAGGAAATATTGCGCATTAAAGGGTTGTTGATTCTCAAACGCAACGCAACGCGGGATTATCTTGATTTCGCGGCATTGGCCGATAGCTTGGGCGCGGAGAAAGTATGTCATGCCTTTGGGCGTTTTGATGAACTATATCCGCAAAAAAACGGAGAATCTCCATTGATGCAGTTGCAAATACAACTTGCCAAACCTCTTCCCTATGATTTGGATAATACGGATTTGTCCAATTACAAAAATTTGCTGCCCCGATGGCAGCATTGGCATCTTGTAAAAAGCGTTTGTATTAAAACGGCCCAAATACTCGCGCAAGAACTTGAAAAACCATTCTTTGAAGAATGAGAATGAAGAATGAGGTACATTCCCGCGGAGCGCGGAATGCACACACGAAACTGATGACACACACGAAACTGATGATGGACTATTTTATTTTATGCCCTAAAATAATAGCATGATTAATATTTCAGAGCAAAAAATAAAACTCTTGACTCGC
>JAISXR010000060.1 GCA_031270375.1 Synergistaceae bacterium
CCGCTATCGGTTTCTCGCAGTAGATATGGCGTCCGAGAGCGATGGCTTTTATCACCGACGGATAGTGGGTCGGGTCGGGGCCGCCGTTATCGAACACGTCGAAATCCGCGCCATCAAGCATCTCGTTCCAACCGCCGAACGCCCGCGCGAAACCGTAACGGTCGGCGGCTATACGCGCGCTTTCCTGTGACGAGGCGGCGACGGCCGTGAGTTCCAGCTCGTATTCGCGCGGATAGAAAATATACGGTATCGTGGCAAACGCGTTGCTGTGAGCTTTGCCCATGAAACCGCCGCCCGCCATTCCTATTCTGATTTTTTTCGGCTTCACGCGGCGTTCCAGTGCTTGTACACGAAATCGGCCGATGCCCTGAGAAGTTCCGGCGGGCCCGCTATCTCAAGCGTGGAATAGGTGATCTCCTTCCTGTCTTTCAGCACGTCGATGACGCCCTTTACATCGATCACGCCCGTGCCGAGTTCTATGGTGGAAAATCCGCATCCGAAGCGTTTCCCTCTTTCCGGTATCCATTCCGGGCCGAGATCTTTCCAGTGAATGTGATAAATTTTATCTTTGTAGGTTTTCGCGAGTTCAACCGGATCTGTACCGCCGAGCCAGGAGTTTCCGGTATCCAGGTTCACTCCGAGCGATGGGGGGTTGTCCAGCAGGGTCATCACGTCGCCGATGCCGTTGATGGAGTCGGTGATGGGGCCGTGCGGTTCGAAAATGATGTGCAGCCCGTAGTCGTTCGCCATCTTGCACGGGTTGTACAGTTTTTCCGCTACTGTGAATATGCACTGCTCGTAGGTGAGTTTTTTGGCCCAGTCGCTCTTTGGAACGGTCTCGGTCGTCACTACGTCGCGGATGCCTATCGCGGCGGCAAACCTTATGGCCTGCATTATCTCCCTCGTCTGGTATTCCCCGGGATTGGAAGGTTCGATCAAAGAGGCGTGCGCACTGATCGTCATGATCGTGATACCGTATTTATCGAATTTGCGTTTCACCTCGAACGGGTTTTCGTCGAGGCTGACGGATGCCGACAGATTGGCGGACGCGAACATGCTGCCCCCCGAATGGGTGTCGGTGATGTCGGCGTATTCAAACCCGGCCTCTTTGGCCAGTTTCAGGTTGTGCTCCACACTGGTATAAGGTTCAAGCGCGAGAAATACTCCTACTTTCATTTGACTTTCCCTCCCTTTAGCATTGCATGAAACGAACCGATGCCTTCTTGGCGCCGCGGACGAGTAAAAACGTAGCACCTCCCGTTTCGTCCGCCGATTAAGCCTTTTTCGATTCCTTCTTCGACTGAAGGAGTATGGCGGCGAGAATGATGGTTCCCTTGACGAGCCCCGTGAGGAACGGGGGAATCTTCGCCGCTACGAGCAGGTTTTCGATCAGTTGAAGCGACAGCGCCCCGAAGAACGTGCCCAATATGCGGCCGCGCCCCCCGCTGAATGACGTTCCACCGATAATGGCCGCCGCTATGGCGTCCATCTCGTAGCTCATTCCGGCATTGGCGGCAGTCACCGATGTCATGCGCGACGCGAACAGAAACGACGTAACCCCGATCATCGCGCCCATCAGCATGAATATTTCGACCTTGACGCGGTTCACGTTTATGCCGGAGAGGCGGGAGGCCGTTTCGTTGGAGCCTATGGCGTAGATATAGCGCCCGAACTTCGTCTGCGTCGATATGACCGTCATGATGGCGGTGAGGACGATGAACGCTATCGCCATGTTTGGCACTCTCATTATGTTTCCGGCCGCTATCACCCTGAAACGCGGCAGTATCGAGGAAGCCACGTTGAACGGGCCGCCCTGTCCGAGCTGCACGATTATCGAGCGGAATATGGACATGGTGGCGAGCGTCACGACGAACGGAGCGATTTTCCCCTTTGTGACGAACAAGCCGATAATGGCCGTCAGAAAGACCGAGAATGCCACGCAGAACACTAACATCAGCGGGATGCTCCCCGACCTGTTCAGGATTACGATGCCAAGGCCCGCCGTTATCGCTATGTTGGAGCCGATCGACAGGTCGATCATGCCCGATATGATGACGAACGTCATCCCCAGCGCCAGAATGCCCTTTATGGTCGATTGCATCAAGAGTGTCGACAGACTGGTGAAGCTGAGATAGTCATGGTTGATGAAGAGCATTATCACCAAGAGCAGTATGAAGGAAAAAATGTACGTGTGGTTGGTGTACAGGTACTTGATATGTTCCAAAGCATTGAACGGTTTTTTTTCAATTTGCTCGCTCACGGGTTCCCGCCTCCAAATTCGCTCCTGTGCAGTAGTACATCATCTTTATTTCGGTCAGTTCGCTCCGCTCCAACACGGCGTTTATCGTCCCCTTGTACATGATCACGCACCTGTCGCAGACGCGGTATATCTCGGGAAACTCGGAGCTGAATATGATCACGCTCTTTCCCTCGGACGTGAGGAGATTTATCAGCTTGTACACCTCAAATTTGGCCCCCACGTCTATTCCCTGCGTGGGGTTGTCGAGTATGTACACGTCAGCGTCGGTTTCGAGCCATCTCGCCAGCACGACTTTCTGCTGGTTGCCGCCCGAGAGCGACGTGATGAAGTTGTCCTCGTGGTCGTACCTGACGTTCATCAGCTTGACCATCTCGCCGAATCTCCGCAGGTCGTCCCGCCTGTCGGCGAAAAACCCTCCGCGGTTTTTGGCGAGGTAAGCCATGGACGCGTTGTTCAAAATGGAGAGGTCGGGAAAGATGGACCGCTCCTTCCTGCTTCGCGGCACCATGCCGACCCCGGCCCGCATCACGCTCCCGATATCGTGGAGGGGCAGGTGCGCGCCGGATTTTTTTATCGTGCCCGACGTGACCTTCCGCGCGCCGAAAAGGGCCTCGGAGAGTTCCGCCCTTCCGTCTCCGAAAAGACCGGTGAGCGCCAGCACCTCGCCCCTGCGAAGGCTGAAGGATACGTCACGGAACAGATCCCCGCATGAGAGGCCGTTCACCTCGAACACTACCTCGTCGGTCCTGGCGGCGGACGCCCGCTCCGATTCGACCACGCTACGCCCCACCATGAGTTCCGTCATGCCGTGTTCGTCGATCGTCTTGAATTCGCCGCTTTTGATGAATTTTCCGTCGCGGAGCACCGTGTATTTGTCGCATACTGAGAACAGCTCAGGCATCTTGTGCGATATGTATATCATGCTGACGCCGGATTTTTTCAGGTTTCGCATGAGGTCGAAGAGTATTTCTATTTCCTTGTTGGTGAGCGACGTCGTCGGCTCGTCCATTATGATGAGGCGCGCCTCGAACATTATGGTCTTCGCTATTTCGACGAGCTGTTTGCGCGACGTGTCGAGGTCGCGGATGTAATCGCGGACGTTTATGTCGAGGTTCATTTTTCTCATGAGTTCCGCCGAGCGCGATATCATTTCTTTTTTATCGAGGAAGCCGTTTTTGAGCGTCAGTTCTTTGGAAAGAAAGAGGTTTTCGTATACGCGAAGGTCTTCTATCACGCTCAGCTCCTGGTGTATGAAGCGGATACCCAGGTCGGCCGCCCTCGTGACCGTCATGTTGTGGACGGTTTCGCCGTCGATGGTTATCCGTCCGGAGGAAGGCGAGTAAATGCCGGCCAGGATGTTCATCAGCGTGGACTTGCCGGCGCCGTTCTCGCCAAGGAGCCCGTGAATCTCGCCGTCTTGTACGTCGATGCCGACATCCGAGAGAGCCTGGAATTCGCCGAAAAATATGGAGATATTCTCCATCCGCAGGTTTATATTCATCACCCTTTCGCGCGCCCGGATTTTTACGGGCATATTTTAAACGCGTCCCGCCGGAGAAGAAACCGGCGGGACGCGTTTTATCGCGACAATTGCGCGAGGCTCGCCTGAAACCGCCCGTCTTTATTAGTACTTGACGTCGAGTTTGTAGAGCTTCGCTTCGTCCGACAGATAGCTCTCGTAATTATCGGTGGTGATAGAGACGTAACCTATCTTTACCGCTTTCGGGACCTCTTTGCCGTTCGCCACGTCGAACCCCACGGCGACCCCAAAATCGGTGCATGACGGCGGCACGAAGCAGCCGGCATGGTATATGGCGAACTTGTCCTTCATATCCGCGGTCAGTCTGACCGAGTCCATGTTGGAGATGACTTCCGCTATTACCTTGAGGTTAGAGAGCGTAGCCGGCCCGTTGTAATTGACCATCGCGTCGAAAGCCCCGCCCGTCGGCTCGCCGTCGTGCGAGAAGATGGCGTCGATCGCCTCGATGTCCTCTTTCCTGGTGTTCGTGAGGAAGGTCTCCATGTACTCGAGGCCGCGCGAACGCTGCCAGTCGGTGGAGAACGACTGCACTATCTCGATGTTCGCGTGCTTGGTGGCGTTGAACCCGTCGGTGCGGACGGTGGCCGCGGTGGAGTTGTCGCCCTTGAATTCGAGCACCTGGATCTTCTCGCCGCTGCCGAGGCGATCCTTGAAGAAGTCGTTGAGTGCCGCGGCGCAGTACGCGCCGTACGCGAAGTTGTCCATGTCGACCTCGGAGACCGGAGTGATGTCGCTGATGAGGCGATCGAACACCACGAGCTTGATGCCGGCGTCGATGACCTTCTGTGCGGCGGAGCGGAGGTCGTCCCCGTTATGCGGCCACAGGACTATCGTATCGACTTTTTCGTTGATGAGGGTGTCGAGCTGGTTGCTCTGTTCCGACGGGTCGGCGGAGGTGAGAAGGCGCGTCTCTATGTCGGGATACTGCGCCCCGTCGCGCTTCAGCCCCGCATCGGCGTACTGAATGGCCGCCGCCATGAAACCATGCGTCGCGTTCGGCATGACGAACGCCAATTGTTTTGCCGCGGCTTGAGCCGGGGTGGTTCCCATACAGGCCGCTATCGCGATGACGGCCAACAGTGCTGCTGTGACTCGGAACAACTTACTCATTTTATTTCCCCCTTGAATTATGTATATGGATTTAAATGGATTTGTAGAACACGTAAAATAATATATGAAAAACGCCGGTTGTCAAGGTTATGGGATAGGCCGGCGGAATCAGCCGTAAACACGGGGAACGCCGAAAAAAGGTTCTTTCGCCTTATCGCCCGTTCTTCACGCCCGATATACCGCGGCGATATTTTCAGGCGGGATATCCGGTTGAAAAAAGTGAGTCGGCCCCATGATATACGACGGACAGAGCGCGTCGCGGCAGCGTTTCGCGTAAGCGCGGATTTCATCTGCCGTCGCTCGCGGCAGCAGATTTTGAACGTCCATACCCCCGTGGAAACAAATGGAATCCTTGTATTTCGCGAGATTTTCCGGAAGCATGTTTTCCGTCACGGGCTGAATGGGGTCGAGGATGTCCGCGCCGGCTTTTATAATATCCGGAATGAACGCGCTTACGTCGCCGCACGTGTGATACAGCGCCATGCCGCCCAGACAATGGATCTTCGCGATGATATCTTCCAGGTAGGGAGCCACGAAAGTTCTGAACATGTCGAGGGATATCAGAGGCCCGCGCTGAGAACCGATGTCGCTGTATATCACGAATATGTCGATATTGCCGCCGCTCTCCTCCCAGGCGCGCGAGTACTCTTCCTTGTAAAAGTCCGTGAAGAGCCGGCTCGTGAAGTGCGTCCATTCCGGGTTGTCGTACATATCGACAAGGGCGTTCTCCATCCCCCGCACGAGCGCGGGGCGCTGCCATACGTCTGCGGAACCGTACCGCACCGCGTTTCCCTTGTCGTGAACGCCGGCGCACTGGGCTCTAAGGCCGGAATAATCGAAGTCGTCATTTCGGGGCCACTCGAAATCCCGTATCTCTTTCAGCGTCTTGGCCCCGCTGAGCGCGCCCGGCAGATCGTCGCGCATTTTACCCCATTGGAGCGACCGGTATTTGTATCGCTCGCCCCAATAATTCTGATAAACTCCGTCTCCGAGATGGCGTTCAGGAGGTGGCGCCGCGTCGGCGCCCCGGATGTCGATGTACATGTCGTCCAGAAATTTGTCGAGGTTTCTGTGACCGAGATATTCAAACAGACGCTCAATCGTGACGGTTTCCGCCCAAAAATCGAAAGGCGGCCTGTCTGTAGTCAGATGATTAGCGGCGCGCCAAAAACGATCAATGCCGGTCATCATTTCATACCCTCCCTGCCGATATGATCCCGTTATAAAAAAATACGCGCTATAAATGCCATAAGATACTGAGTTTGTCGATGTAGAGACATTGGCGATCTTACCATTCAGAAATATTTTGTCAACGCTGAGAATCGGAGAGTAAAGAAAATAAGCGTTGACTATACTCTCGTTTATAGTAATATAATTGCGAGGTGAAAACACTTTATGGAACGTAAAATTGTCAAATCGCTGCTGACGTGGAAAAACAACCCGGATAAATTGCCTCTGCTTCTGCAAGGAGCTCGGCAAGTGGGAAAGACCTACACGCTGTTGTCGTTTGGGAAGTGTCATTATAAAAACGTTGCGTATTTCAGCATGGAGGAATCCAAAGAGATTCCCGCCATATTTGAGCGCGATCTGAACCCGGAGCGTATCGTGCTGGAACTCTCGGCGCGGAGCGGCCAAACCATTCTGCCGGGCGATACCTTGATAATTTTCGACGAGATACAGGCGTGCGAACAAGCTCTGACATCGCTCAAATATTTCGCGGAACGCGCCTCTCAGTATCACGTCATAGCGGCGGGCAGTCTGTTGGGCGTCGCCATGAAGCGCGAAAAATTCTCTTTCCCCGTGGGCAAGGTGGATATGCTCCATCTCTATCCCATGGACTTCGAGGAATTTCTGTGGGCAATCGGGCGGAAAGACCTTTGCGGGTTAATCCGTGAAGCATACGGGGGGTTTACGCCGCTGTCCCTGCACGACACCGCGATGGACCTGTACAAGACCTATCTCGCGGTGGGCGGTATGCCCCGTGCCGTGGGGGAATACGCCGACAAACGGGATTTTGATTTTGTCGCGGCGGCGTTGAAAACGCTGAACGATTCCTATATCGCGGACATGGCCAAGTACGCCGCGCCGCAAGAAACCGCGCGCGTTATGGCGGCGTGGGCTTCGGTTCCGGCGCAGCTCGCAAAGGAAAATCACAAGTTCCAGTACAAGGTGATTAAACCCGGGGCGCGGGCAAGCGATTACGAGGTCGCGCTGGACTGGCTGAGAGCGGCGGGCATGATAAACAAATGTGTACATGTGACCGAGGGCAAGCTGCCGCTGTCCGTTTACGCGCAAAACGAGACGTTCAAGGTTTATATGGTGGACACGGGGCTGCTGTGTTCGAAATTCGACATCCCTCCCAGCGCGGTTCTGCATACTCCTCACACCTTCGACGGGTTCAAGGGTGCTATGGCCGAGAATTATATCTGCCAGGCTCTTGTTGCCAATGGTATTACGCCGTATTACTGGACTTCCGCTGGCAGGGCCGAGGTGGATTTTGTGTTTCAGGATAAGTCCGGTGGCATTATCCCGCTGGAAGCGAAGTCCGCGGAGAACGTGCGCTCCAAAAGCCTGCGCGGCTACCGTGATATTTATAAGCCCCCCTATGTGATACGGGTATCGGCAAAAAATTTTGGCTTTGAGAACGGAATCAAGAGTATCCCGCTTTACGCCATGTTCTGCCTGAAAGCTTGAACCTGTGAAAATGCCAATGCGGGTCATTTAATCAATTCCAAGCCTTCGGCCGCTTTCGATTACTATCCCCTCGTATCGTGCTCCCTGATATTATTAACGCCCGGGGTTCCGGGTGTTACAGTCCGGAGCCCCGGCCGTCGGGGTAATTTCGAGACAGGGTTATTTTTGTCCGGCGGCCGCGTTCATAAAACGCCGCTGGTAACTGATCACCTGGTTCGTCGACGTAAAACGCGCCAGGTAATCCGGCGGCGCCGTTATTACCACTTTATCGTGCATATCCATGAATTCTTGCTCGCATAACAGCTTATCAATATCAGGGTAGTTGTATGGGCCCTCCATTGAGCAGACTATGAGTCTCGTATCCGGGAGATTGCAGTTTCGAAGGACACGGAGGTTGTGCCTCATTCCGTCTAAACCGTCGGAGCCCTGCGAATCCTCGAAATGACGGTATCTCAGTATATCGCGCCCGAAACGCAGCACGTCCATCAAATCAGCGCCGGCCTTCGACGGCGGATAGTAATCGTTGTTCACGAAATACGCGCGGAGCGTTTCCAGGTATCCTGTGTTCCCAGTCGAGTCGTAGGCGTTCACGAACTCTTTGATTTTTGTGCTCTGAACGAGACGGTGGCGCAGGAACGTATTTATGAAATACGGGCGGGCCTGGAGAGCGAGCTGGGTTTGGAACGGCTCGAACATGAGCGTGAAATTAACGCGAAAACCGTGTTCATGCAGTTTCAGCGCGAGGAGATGCCCGCGCAAGGCGTCGGGGGTCGTTACCTCGTCGTATCCCCTGTCGAGTTTCTTATCGCCCTCCAGCAGCATCCCCACGTTCTCGGGAGTAACCGCTCCGGTGTGCGGCACTTTGATCACGACTCGGTATTTTCCCAGCATTTCCTTGAATTTTTCCGCTTCCTCCAGAAGTTTGCCGAAGTCCTTCTCGAAAGGGTCGTTCAGTTCGACGCTTATGTCGGCGCCGGGGCCCAACACCCGGCCTATTTCCGACATAACCTCGTCGCGCGTGCCAAATTTATTTCCAATATTGGCTTTAGGGTTGTTTATAAAAAGATCGTAGATAATTCCCGGATTGCAGGTGAGATTTGCCAGGAACGGGCTGATCACCGCCACCTCGTACGGATCCGCCGTATCGGCCGAATACAGCAGTTTTGTGGGGCGGCTCATTCCGTTTTTGTCACGCGAAATGTCGCGCGCGAGATCCACTTTCAAAAGGCCGTCATCGGCAAGCGAGATATCCCTGCGAAAACCGGGCGGGGTTCCGCCTTCCGGTGTCGGGTATTCCGACAATACGTCCTTGAATCTGTCGGTGACCCCGATGAATTTCACGGCTTCTCTCAGAGACAGGTAATCTTCATTGTTCAATTCGGTGTCCATAACCCTGGACACATAATCCTCCTCTCCTCTCGCGGCAGGCGCGGAGAGAGAAAACAGGCCCAATTTCAACATCGTCTTTCCTCCTTTTAGGATAAAGTTTTTAATGAGTCATTGCCGTCCTGTACAAGAGCGACATTGCCTTTCAGTGGGCAGTCCCGAATGACATCGACGCTGAAACCTTCGAAAAGCCTGCGCTTCAGATCGACGAACGATGGCGTCAGCAATCCTCCGGTGAGCTTGATTTTTTTATGTAATTCTATGTCGTCCTCGCAAAGACCAACGACGTCGAGCAGCGGCTGATGCATTCCCAGAAGTATGCCCGCTAACACGTGGATTCTCTTTGTATCTAGGGTAAGCCCGGATATGGTAGCTTTTTTGGGGGTGATGCTCTGCCTGTCCCCGGCAAGATAAGGAGCGTAGCCGACCGTCAAATTTTTGTCGCAAATGGCGATCGCCTCCTCCAATTCCCCGTCAAAAAATTGCCTCGCGCTCAGTTCCCGGCAGAATTGCTCGCGAAACCAATCTATGGCGAAACCCCCGGCTGTGATCGCGAATATTTGCCATAATCCCGGAAGGCAGAAGCACCTGAGATAATAGCTGTCGTTCACGATCGGCTTGTCCGTAAGTATCGAAATCATCTCGCTGGAACCGCAAATATTGAGTATATCCCCCGACGAGCGGTTGCCCGCGCCAACCTGCGCGGCGGCGGCGTCGTTCGTCCCCAGCGCGACCGGAAGTCCTTCCTTGAGGCCCGACAGTCTCGCGATATTGCCCGTAAGACTCCCCCGAGGGACGCCGGCGTACGAAACGTCGGGCAGCATCCCCAACGGGATGCCGAAAGCGCCGCAGATTTCCTCGGACCATCCGTTGCCCGTCAAAGTTTCGTACATGCCGGTCATCGACGCGTTCACCGTATCTATGGCCCATTGTCCCGTAAATTGCCTGTATATGTATGTGTTGATGTGCCCGAGGCAATGGCAGTCCCGGAATTTGTCGGGGCAATTCTCCTTTACCCACAGTAGGGAAGTTATCGACGCCCCTCCTGTGAACGGTTGAATTCCGGTTATCGCCTGGAATCTATCGTGGCCGAAGTCTCTTAGGATGTCCCGCGTCTGTTTCTTGCTGCGCCGGTCCATGTGGGTAATTATCGGGTAGAGGGGATTCCCGTCGCGGTTCATCAACACCAGCGACGGCGAAAAATTGTCGAAGACCACCATGTCGGTATCCCGGGAATCGGGCAAAGCTTTTACGGAGTCGATTATCGCCCCCAAAACCGAGTCGGCGTCGAGTTCCACCCAGTCCACGTTGGAGACGCGAATACGATAATCCTTCTTGGACGAAGCGAGCACGTCAAGATTCTCATTCACTATGGCGGTCTTGACCGAAGATGTGCCGATATCTATCGAAAGAAATTTCATTG
>JAISXR010000128.1 GCA_031270375.1 Synergistaceae bacterium
TAATTGTTGGTTTTGATCCCGTTGATCAGGAGACTGCCCAGGCCCGGAAGGGAAAACACCGACTCCACCATCACCGCGCCTGAAATGGTGGTCCCCGCAAAAATGGACACAATCGTCAGCACCGGTATCATGGCGTTTTTGAAACAATGCCCCCAAATAATTTTTTGCCTGGAAATTCCCTTGGCGACGGCGGTTTGCATGTACGGCGCTTTCAGTTGCTCGATCATGCTGCTGCGTGTGACCCGCGTGACAAGGGCGATCATGTTGAAAGAAAGCACCACGGACGGAACCATGATCCGGCTGAAATAATCGCCCGCGCCGCCGATCGCTCCGGTGAAAATGTACTGCGGGTAGACGCTGATAATCAAGATGAGAGTCACAATGGAAGTCAAAAAGGACGGCATGGAAACCAGAATCAAAACGGAGACGGAAATGCAGTGGTCAACCCAGGTATTGTTTCGGAGACCGGACGCGACCCCGGCCAAAACCGCTGCCGTGGCGCCGATGACGATGCTGAAAAGCACCAGCCCCAAAGTGATGGAAACACGGTCTGAAATCAGCGTGGTTACGGGTTGCCGGTTGATGTAATCGACGCCCAAATGCCCTTTCAGGCTGTCGGCGAGCCAAAGGCCATATTGCGCGATCAGCGGCCGGTCCAGGTGAAATTGCGATTTTAATTCCGCAATCACTTCGGGCGACGTCTGCCGTTCGCCAAGCATAACGGAAACAGGGCTTACACCGGACAACCGCAGCGAAAAAAAGATCAAGGCCGACGCCGCCAGAAGAATCGGGATAAACAACACGATACGCTTGATTGCATATTTGAAATAGTCCAAGGAGTACACCCACTCATCTCTATTCAGGAAATCATAAAAAAGAGGCACAGCCCGGAATTTTTCGGACTGTGCCTCGCGCCCTTTCTCACAGACAGAAAAATTCAGGAAGTTATGGGTGCGCGCGCGCTGGGACAACAGAATACGCGCATCACGCACATGGCGGAAACGCGACACATCATCATATTGACGACTGCGATATTAACGATTGCGGCGATGCGGAAGTTCATGTTGGCCTCCTGAATTCCTATAAAACTAATATGATTAGTATAAAATTTATTATACCATGCTGTTTTTTTTATGCAAGTATTTCTCGCAACCATACAGGGCAAACGCATTGGGAAAAGAGGTATACTGGAGCGGGGAAATCGAGAAGAGCCTCGACACGACACGACAAAAACACAACCGCCGGCCGTTTTCGGTTCTCTAAATGAGAAAGGATGGTCCCGATGAGCGAGAACGAGAAGCGGATTGCCGGTTTCGATTTTCTGAGGCTCGTCATGGTGGTTTCAGTCATAATGCTTCACTCGGCCATGACGTACATGATGTTCGTCCCCCAGTGGTGGTATGTGATCGACGACCGGAGGAGTTTCGGCATGGCGCTCCTCGTGGTCTTTCTGGACTCGTTTCCGATGTCGGAGCTGTTTTTTCTGGCCGGCTATTTCGCGCCGCCCTCTTTGTCGAAGCGTGGCGCGTATCGGTTTTTACGCGAGAAGTTTATGCGTATAGGGCTGCCTTGGATTATCGGCGTTGTATTCGTCGCCCCGTTTTTCGCTTACGCCTCGTACCTCAAATTCGGGCTCGGCCCGGTGTCCGTATACGCCTTTATAAAAAATTTCTTCTTGGGGCCGTTTTATATGCAGGGGCATTACTGGTTCCTGGGGATTCTCTTCCTGTTTCTGGTCATCTACGCCGCTTTACGGAAAGACGGCAATGAAATCCAGCGCGGGACGCACGCCGGAGCGGCGGCCCCGATTGCCGCGCTCTGGCTCGCCTCAGCGGTCTCTTACTATCTGGCGGCGTATTTCATCAAACCGGCCGACGAGTGGCTCAACATCGGGTATGTCCTTTATTTCCAGCACGCGCGCATTGTGGGATACGCCGGCTTTTTCGCGCTTGGAATCCATGCGTGGCGCCGGGGGTGGTTCACGCCGGAGGGCTGGACTCCGAACCCCGTGCCTTGGGGCGTCTGCGGAATTCTGTCGTCCGTTTTGCTGCTGCACTGGAAATTTTTCGCCGCCCCGGCGCTTGGCGCTCAGGAAAACGCCGTCTTGGACGCGATCCTTTATAACTCGGTGATGATATCGATGACCATTTTCCTGGCCGGGCTCTTCCTGAAAATAGGCGGACTGCCGGGGAAAGCCGTCAAAATTCTGACGCCGTATTCGTACTCGATATACTGGCTGCACCAGATCGTGCTGATGCCCATTGTTTACTTCCTCAAGCCGTTCGATTTCGATATCCTGATAAAGTGGGCGGGGGCCAACGTATTCACAGTGTTCGTCTGTTTCGTTCTGAGCGCGCGTTTTTTGAAAAGAGCGCCGCTGCTCCGGCGGATATTTTAAAGGAAGACCGATTATACTTCTCGTAACGTAATCCGCTCGCCTAAGTATTTTTAATGATTCTCGAATTATTCACATCCTGTGCAAAAGGGTTTGATTATTTGCACAGGATATTCCTGTATTGACAGGCAATTGCGCTGTTTTTAACGTGAAGGGAGTATTTTGGCGATTATGCTAAAATTCATGCGCTATGCTTGAATTTCTGTTTACAGATTGCCTATCGAAGGGGTGACGATATTTTTGAAATAGTTTTGTTTGTTAATCTGGGAACGGGTAAAGGTTTTGTACGGAAAAGAGACGACGGCTTCAAGCCGTCAAATCGTTTTCAATGCCGAAAGGAGATGGTGTGACATGTGGAGAAATATGAAGATCAGCACGAAGCTGTTGTTGGGGTTCAGTTTGGTTTTGGCGGTGTTCGCGGCCGCCGTACTCGTGACGTGGAACAATTTGATCGACCTTCAGTCGAATAACCACTACATGGAGAACGCTGTCGTCCCCGGAATGAGGCTCACCAGCCAGGGGGAGCGGGAGATATACGAACTCTTCCTGGTGGTCGATACGATGAAACTCTCCGAAAGCGAGGAATCCGTCAGGGACGTCGATACCGCGCAAGCCGCGGTGCTGAAGGTGCTGGACGACGTTGCCGTTACTCTGCGCTCCTATCCCGATGTACGGTCTCTGAAATACGCGAAGGAGAAAGTCGGTCCCCTCGTCGATACTTACTTCCAGATGCTGGACGCGACGCAGAAAGCCATTCAGAAAAAGAATGCGTCGTTCGCAGCCCTGGTGGCCAAGGGCATGGACATGGCCGACGCGGGCGAGAGACTGGTGAACGAGATTTTCGACTACTCAAAGGCGGAGCTTCGCGGCGGCAGCCTGACGGAAAAGCAGATGGAGATACTTGCCGTGGTGCAGAAAATCACGGGCGACCTTATGAACCTTCGCTACACCCTTCTGCGCCAGGTCGCGAGCAAAAACGTGTCGGAGATTCCATCGACCGCCGGCAAGCTCCTTGGGAACATCGAGAACACCCTCCAGACCCTGAGAAGCACCTTTTCCGTACCGCAGTTCCAGAACGATGCGACACGGCTGCTGGATCAACTTCCCGTGTACAGGAAGCTCCTCGAAACGTTCATCGAGGATTTCAACGCGCTGCAAAAGATTCACGCGGACCGCGGGCCCATCATGGCGTCGCTCGGCGCCGAATGCTCGACCGCCTCGGAGATCGGCCAGGACCGCGTCGCCGAGTTTGCGGCGGTGACGCAGGCAAGCCTGACTTCGTGCGTCACGCTCCTGTTCTCGGCGGCCGGCCTGAGCATCCTGTTGGGCCTCGCGATCGCGTTCTTCCTCTCCCGCAGCATCACGAAACCGCTTTCCACGATCGTCGATCTGGCGAAACGCGCCGGGGACGGCGACCTGACCATCGAGAAAAAGGACTTCAACTACGAGGGCAGAGACGAGCTGGGCATCCTCGCGGAGGCTCTGTCCGGCATGATCGGAGCCCAGGAAGAGACGCTGGAGCAGGTCGTGTCCGTCGCCGAGGAGCTGTCGGGCGGCGCGAACAACCTTTCCGCCATATCCGAGGAGACCAACGCCTCGATGGAAGAGGTCAAAGCCTCCGTCGAGCAGGTTTCCACCCTCAGCGAGAGCAACGGCGCGGCCCTGGAGGAATGCAACGCCGGCGTCGAGGAAATGAGCGCCGGAGCGGACACCGTGGCCCAGTCGGCGACGGACAGCGCCGCGTTCATCTCCCAGACGAC
>JAISXR010000284.1 GCA_031270375.1 Synergistaceae bacterium
GAAGGAGCAAGGCAGGGCCACGGGCGCTTTCAAAGGGTGGAGATTTGGCTGAATTTCATAGGCCAGTTCAAAGTTCCTGGGTACGAGGAGCCGGAACCCGAGCCGTTCGACCCTTTGGAACACCAGCGGGCAATATGGCGCAGCTATTATCACCGCCACAAAGAGGAGATCAAAGCGGATAAGACCAAGCGCGCGGAGGAAAAGAAAAAGGCGAAACTGGCGGCAATGCCCGTGAAAACGCCGGAGGAGATCGAGGAAGAAGCGATAGCCAGACAGGAGAGACACCGCGCGTACCATCGCGAGTATCAGAGAGAATGGCAGCGCCGCCGCAAACAGGCGTTGAAAGAAAGCCAAGCGACGGTGTAAAATAGTATTGCTCCACCCCTTCATAAAACTTTAGAAACTACTGCCTTGACAAAATAAGTCTTTTGATGTCTTTACACTATCAAAGCTACGATAAACATGTTTAATTCCAAATGCACTTAAGTGAATTCACCGATAAAAAATTATAGGGAGTTTCTCTGTCGATTTCCATCAATTTGTAACTGTAGCCCGACAACGTTTTGTTGAGTGTATGAAACCGGAAAGAGCTTGATAAAATATAGAAATCACGTGACCGCTGGGGGTATGAATATGGAAACGAAGTATCTGCGCTATTTCCTTCAAGTCTGCGAGGATAAAAGCCTTTCATCGGCATCCAGGAAACTCTTTCTCTCCCAACAGGCGCTGAGTTCCATCATACGCAAGCTGGAAGACAGATTCGGCGTCACTCTCTTCGAACGCGCCCCCAACGGGATGCATATCACTGAATTCGGCGAGTGCCTGTATGAGCAGGCAAAAAGAATAATCAACCTCGTCGACGAGACTTATGGGAAGATCGAGACGCTGAAAACTGATAGGCGTGACGCTCTTGACCTGGGGATGTCTTTCGGCGTCATGAGCGCGCTGCCGCAAAATTACTTCGCCAACTTTCAAAAAAAGTATCCCGATGTCGAGCTTCATTTTACCGAATACCCCGATACTCTCTGTGAAAAAGCCGTCCTGGACGACAAAGAACAGATCGGGTTCGATATAGCCCCGATTGACGGTTCGCTTTTCGATACGCGTTCGATAGTCCGCGACAGGTTTTGCATTTTGGCGCATAAGAACGGACGCTTTTATGACATGCCGAGCGTGCCTTTCAACGCGCTCGCCGGCGAAAAGTTCTTGCTGCTGGACAGAAAATTCAAATTGCGTGCCCTTTTCGAGGCAAAATGCCGGGAATCCGGCTTCGAGCCGCAATGCGCGCTCGAAACCATGGAGTTGGTGCTCATACATAATTTCAGCAGCCTCGACAGAGGGGTCGGCGTGGGGGTGGAATTCATAGCGCGCGATATTCCAAACGTCCGCCCCATACCCTTTGAGCCGGATTGGCCGTGGGAGGTGTGCCTCATAACCCGGAAGGGACGCCCGCACTCGGAGGCCGCCCAATGTTTTATGCGGTACGCCGAAACCGTCGACTGTTATTACCCCGGAGCGCTGTGATCGCCGAATGACGGGCTGCCGATGCCGATTTCCCCTTCCGTCGCCAGACGGAAGGATCAAATTTTTTCTAAAAGGAAACAACATTGGCTGTCCTCGAACTGTACAAGAAACCGTATCAGACGTTTTGGAGCCCGACTGTCGTCAGCTTTGTTTAACCGGCGGCAGTCGGGCTCTATTTCTCGATCAAAAACACGGTGACGGCGCTCGCTTGAATATCTTCTCAAATAAGTTATCATAGTTGCTGAAGATTTTGCGAGATGGGAGAAGCGCCATGCGTATCGCGGACATTGATTTCATAAAAAAACCGGATGAGTATCTTAATCAATTGGACAGAGAACCGATTCTCATTACACGAGATGGGCGGGAATATGCCGTTCTCAGCAAATCGACGGAAACCCCCGTTACTGACAGTCTTGTGGAAATACTCAAAGGAGCTGACGTATCGAGTTTGGAGGATATCAAAAAAATGAGGCTGGGATTGTGAAAACCGTTTTCGTGGATACCAACGTCATTCTGGATGTTTTGTTGCAAAATGACAACTTTTTCCAAGATAGCCTGAAAATATTCAAACTCGCGGAGCTGGGAACTGTTCGAGCCTACGTCTCCGCTTCGAGTCTGACGGATATTTTTTACATCACAAGAAAGCATCTGACAATGACGGCAGCGCGCTCTGCAGTGAACGCCCTGTTGGACATTTTCCATGTGGCGGGAGTTGACGGCGACGATCTGAAAGGTGCGTTAGACCTCCCGATTTTAGATATGGAAGACGCTTTGCAATTATGGTGTGCCCAAAAAATTCGCGCTGAAGCCTTGATTACGCGTGATGCAAAAGGTTTTTCTCATTCTTCAATAGCAGCGTTCTCACCTGCCGACTTTCTTGAATCCTACTGATCGCTATGAGAACGATGTCAGTCGCTCCCATAGCGACTGTCGCAGGGAGCAGTGCAAGAAACGAGCAATGCTTTCCTAAAATGTTCTCCCGCCCGATTTATCTCCTGCCAGCGCTTTCCTCGACCTCACATACCTGTCAATCGCCGCGGCCGACGCCTTGCCGGCGCCCATCGCGAGAATGACGGTCGCCGCTCCGGTCACTATGTCTCCTCCGGCGAAGATCCACGGCACCGAGGTCTCCCCGGTTTCGGGGTTGGCTTCGATGTAGCCCAATTTATTGAGCTTCAGTCCGGGACACTCGGAGAGCAGTACTTTGTTCGCTCCCTGGCCTATGGCTTCTATCGCGGTATCGGCCTCCATGCAGAACCCGCTTCCCGGAATCGGTATCGGGCGTCTGCGGCCGGACGCGTCCGGTTCGCCCAACTCCATCTTTTCGCAGATGACGCCTTTGAGACTGCCTGTTCCGTCGTCCAAGTACTCAGTCGGATTTGAGAGCCAGTGGAAGGAGATACCCTCCTCCAGCGCGTGGTGATATTCCTCGACGCGCGCCGGAAGCTCGGTCTCCGATCTCCTGTAAATTATGCCGACTGTGTCGGCCCCCAGGCGCATCGCGGAGCGCGCGGCATCCATGGCGACGTTTCCTCCGCCGATGACGACGGCCTTCCTCGACTTTTTCACCGGCGTGTTGTAATCGGGGAACTCGTATCCGTGCATCAGGTTTATCCTCGTGAGATATTCGCTGGCGGACGATACCCCGTTGAGCGTCGT
>JAISXR010000293.1 GCA_031270375.1 Synergistaceae bacterium
GTTGCACCTGCGTGAGCCGTTACGCCGGCGGTGTGGTAAAATTGATTTCACGCCGCGTTTTTTCGCGTGCGGTTTTTTTGGAGGAGTATATGAAAATATGTTAAAAGGAATATTGAAAGCGTTGGGTCTCGACCCGAACGATAAATTGATGACGCGCTACAGGGACGCCGCGTTCGAGATAGGTAATCTCGAATCGGAAGTTCAGCGAATTTCAGACGAAGAATTAGCGCGCTCGGCTGTGTTTTTCAGGGGACGCATCGAAGAGGGCGAGACGCTGGACGATATCATGCCAGAGGTGTTCGCCCGCGTCCGCGAGGTATCGGTGAGGCGTCTCGGGCTGAGGCATTTCGACGAACAGCTCATGGCGGGGATGGCCCTCAACGAGCGAAAGATCGCCGAGATGAAGACGGGCGAGGGCAAGACGCTCGCCGCCACGCTCGCGGTCGTTTTGAACGCGATAGAGGGCAAGGGCGCGCACATAATCACCGTGAACGATTACCTCGCCAAACGCGACGCCGAGTGGATGGGGCCCATTTACAAGGGGATGGGGCTCAGCGTGGGCGTCATATCCCCCTTTATGCCTCACCAGGAGCGGATAGACGCTTACAGGGCCGATATCACTTACGGCACCAACAGCGAGTTCGGTTTCGATTACCTGCGCGACAACATGGCCCTGTCGATGGAGGAAAAGGTCCAGCGCGGACATAATTTCTGCATCGTCGACGAGGTGGACTCCATACTGATCGACGAGGCGCGCACCCCTCTCATCATCTCAGGCCCGTCCGAGGACAGCATAGAGCCGTATAAACAAGCCGACGCCGTGGCGCGTTCCCTCAAAAAGGGGACGGATTACGAAGTCGACGAAAAAGAGAGGAACGTGGCGCTCACCGAAGACGGCATAGCGCATTGCGAGCGCATACTGAACCTTCCCGAACTGTTCACGGAGTACGCCAATACGGAGCTGGCGCACAAGATAACGCAGAGCCTCAAGGCGTACAACCTCTTTCAGAGGGATATACACTATGTCGTCAAGGACGGCGAGATAATAATAGTCGACGAGTTCACCGGGCGTCTCATGATCGGCAGGCGCTACTCGGAGGGGCTGCATCAGGCCATCGAGGCCAAGGAACGCGTCAGGATCGGGCGGGAAAACCAGACATTGGCCACCATAACCCTCCAGAATTATTTCAGGATGTACAGAAAACTCGCCGGCATGACAGGCACGGCTTCGACCGAGGCCGAGGAGTTCAAGGAGATATACGGGCTCGAAGTGGCGGAGATTCCCACTCACAAAAAAATGATCAGGATCGACCACAACGACGTGATATACCGCACCAAAATGGAAAAATTCTCGGCCGTCGCGGACGAGGCGGAGGAGAGCCACAAAGCGGGGCAGCCGGTATTGGTCGGAACACCGTCGATAGAGGATTCCGAGCACATGAGCAGGCTTCTCAAGGCACGCAGGATACCGCATGACGTTCTGAACGCGAAAGCCCACGAGAGGGAAGCGATGATAGTGGCCCAGGCCGGACGCCTGGGCGCCGTCACGGTTGCGACCAACATGGCGGGCCGCGGCACCGACATAGTATTGGGCGGCAACGCCGAGAACATGGCGCGCGAGGAGTCCGCGAAACGCGGCATAGCGCCGGAATCGGAAGCGTTCGCTGAGTTGCTCGGCGAGTTCAGGAAACAGTGCGAGGCGGAACACGGCGAGGTCGTGGCGCGCGGCGGTCTGCGCATAATCGGCGTGGAGCGGCACGAGTCGCGGCGCATCGACAATCAGCTCCGCGGCCGCTCGGGACGTCAGGGCGATCCGGGCGAGAGCAGGTTTTACATAGCGCTGGAGGACGACCTCGTCAGGCTTTTCGCGGGAGAAAAGGCGCAGGGCATCATACAGAGTATCATGACCAAAGCCCATATGGAGGAAGGCATGGCCATAGAGCATTCCCTCCTCACCAGGCAAATAGAGGGCGCCCAGAAAAAGATAGAATCGATGTACTTCGACATGAGAAAACAGCTCCTGTCGTTCGACGACGTGATGAACCAGCACAGGGAGACGATTTATCGCGAGAGGGACGGAATCCTCGCCGGGGACGATTTAAAGGAAAGGACGTGGGGTATTATCGAAGATACCCTTTCGTCCGTATTGGAGCGTCTCTTCGAGAATCCCGAGGAACCTGATTTCAAGGGCGTAGGAACACGCCTCAAAGCCCTGTTCCGGCCGGGCTTCGAGAAAAATCTCGACGGTGTCGGAGACCCGTCCATGCTCCCTGAAGCGGAAGAGACCATGAAGGAAGAGTTGAGGATAAGCTTCGGTCATAAAGTAGAGGAATTGGGCGAGGAGAACGCTTCCCGGATTTTCAGGTTCGTCATGCTGCAGGTTTTGGACACCGCATGGCGGGAACACCTGCTCGGCCTCGACGAAATAAGACGCGGCATAGGGCTTCGGGCCATCGGGCAGAAGGACCCCCTCATCGAATATCAGAGGGAATCGTATGACATGTTCGAGCAGATGCTTCAGACCGTGCGCGAAAAGGTGACCGAATTCGCTCTGAGGGTGACGGTCGTCAGCCGCGAAAAAAGCGCTTCGCGCCAAAGGGTGACTGTGGAGGGGCGGAACGCGCTAATGCCCGCGCAAGCGGGGACGAATGCCGGCGACGCCCGTCCGCAGCCTCTCCGTCACGGTAAAAAAGTGGGGCGCAACGACCCCTGTCCGTGCGGCAGCGGTAAAAAATATAAACACTGCTGCGGGGCCTCCAAGGCGGCCTCGCGCGAAAATCAGCAAATTTAACGGGACTTTCGGAGGTATTCATGAGAAAAATATTTGTCAGGGCGTTGTGTATGTTGATATTGGCTTTACTCGCGGCCGAGAGTGGAGCTTTCGAAAAATGGGACGTCCAAAAAGAAGTGACGAGGCTCTCCGCCGCCGCGCCCAATTTCGCCGCCTATCCACCAGCCACCGAGGCGATATTCTGGAAACTGTCCGACAGATATTCCCTGTCGGATGACGGAGGCGCGCTTCACGACGGTATTTATGTTTTATATTTAAAAGAAGACGGCATCGGCGGCACGGCGCGGTCCATCAGGTTCCCTTATCCGGAAGAAGAGGGAGCGTCGCTCGAAGTGACGCTGTCGGCATGGTACGATCCCGAAGATGGAAGTTTCATCGGAGAACTCACCCGTGAGGAATACGATTTATACGGAATAAGGGGCGTCGAGATATCGTTTCCGGAGGAATCAGCCGGATGCGTCGCGGTGCTTGCCCTTTCCGAGAGTATTCCGGGCAACTACCGTCTCGACGGCCTGGTCTCGCTCGCGGTCGCGTTTCCGGTGTGGGAAAGGACCGTCGAGGTGGAGGTGCCGGGCGGCGTGCCGGTTTACTGGGAAGGCGTGGGCGTAAGGGAGCCGGAACGCGTGCGCGGCGGCAAAACCGAGCGTTATATATGGACCGTTCTCAACGAACCGGCGTGGAAACGGGGTCGGACGGGGTTGATCAATGCTGGGAAACCGGCTCTCGCGTTCAGTTTGGACCGCGGACAGTTCGCGAATCTCAAAAAATTGCGCGAGCTCGAAAGTCCGCCGTATGCCCCTAAAATACCATCTTCGGTTGCGTCCGCCAAGTCGGATCTGAAAAGAACATTGCAAAATATAGCGGGATACATGTCGTCACGGTCGGTACCGCCGGCGGAAGGAACCGGCAGAGTGAGAAGGCGTGACGTCATAGGACCCGACGGCCCGTGGACGGGATGGGAGCAGGTGCTGATCGCGGCACGGTGGGTGTCGTCGCTCGGCTTCGAGACCGACGTGTATTGGCTTCAGCATATTCCTTCCGGCACGGATGGTCCAGCTTCACGGGCGATATGGAGCGAGCCCGTCCTGAGGGCGCGTGATAAAGACGGGACTGATTTCTATTTCAAATCCGGTCAGACCGGAAGCCCGGAAAAACTTCATGCTTCCCTATACGGAGAGGTGCTGTACAAAGCTGGAAACAGCGGAACCGAGCGAATCACCTTGCCCAGGGGAACCGCGGCCGACCATGTTTTGAGCCAAAATTGGAAAGTATCCGTGGATGAGAGGGGAATCGCTTCGGGTAGAGTCGATATGACTTTCACCGGCGCGTGGATGGACGTTTTCTCTCTCGCCGGCGCGGATACCGGCGTCATGCCGGGAATGAATTTCAGCGTTCCGGGGATAGTTTTCGAGGAAAGTTCGTCGAAAAACATACCCAACGGCCGGCGAGTATCATATACGGTTCAGGCGGCGCCCGGCATAGTAGCGCAGGACAGCCTGCTTCTAAAACTCATGGGCGGGCTGCCCGTTTGCTTCGGAGAGATACCGAAGGACGGCTCGAAGTATTCCTTCAGGTTCCCTTTCATATTTGAGATCAACGCCGCGATCACCACGCCGAAAGGATATAAGGCGTTGTCGATGCCCGGGAAAAATTCCCTGGGGGACTCGGGCGCGGCGGTCGAGCTATCGGCAGTGCATTGGACCAGGAAAAGGCTCGTGGAAAGCGCGTGCCGCTGGACGGTGAGGTCCGTCAATCTCGATGAGTATCAGTCCGCCAGAATAGCGGAACAGTTGGCGGTGATCTCGGCTTGGCCCGACACCGCTATACCGCTCAGAAAATGAATGCGGAGGTAGATTTGTGATGAGCACCGATAAGGAAAAAATCGCCTCGGCGGTGAGAGCCGCCTTGGAAAGCGAGGCCGTGAAATCCGGAGTTTCGCTTCCAGCGAATTTCGACGTGTTCGTGGAGCGGCCGAAAATCGCTTCCAGGGGTGAGTGGGCGACTAACGCGGCCATGAAGTTCGCGAGACAGTTCGGCCTCGCGCCCATGGAACTCGCCGGCAAACTGGTCATGTCCATAGACAAGGCCGGGATAATCAATGAGATCGAGGCGACAGCGCCGGGTTTTCTCAATTTTACCCTCACCGGAAGTTGGATAAGCGAGACGATAAAGACCGCGGTGGAAAAGGGCGAAAAGTACGGTTCCAACGATCTCGGACGCGGGCGCCGCGTACAGGTGGAATTCGTCAGCGCCAACCCGACGGGGCCAATCCATCTGGGACACGGGCGGGGCGGAGTCGTGGGAGATGTACTCGCCTCGATACTGGCTTTCTCGGGATGGGAGGTGGAGCGGGAGTACTATGTCAACGACGCGGGCCTTCAGATGGAAAATCTGGGCCGTTCGACGCAGTCGCGGTATTTTGCCTCGTGGGGCCGCGGGGATGAAGCTCCCTTCCCCGAGGACGGCTATCCCGGGGATTATATCGACGGCATCGCGCGCGTCATATCGGACGAATACGGAGATTCCCTCCTCTCTCGCCCGCTCGATGAAACACTTCCGCTTTTTCGTGACAAGACGTGCGGATTGGTTCTGGAGATGATAAAGCGCGATTTGTCCGATTTCGGGATAAATTTCGATATCTGGTTCTCCGAAAGATCGCTCTACGACGACGACCTGGTGGAGCGGACGATTGATCTGCTCAAAAAAAACGGATACGCTTACGATGGCGACGGCGCGGTATGGTTCAGGGCGACGGCTTTCGGAGACGACAAGGACCGCGTCATGATAAGAAACAACGGCGTCCCCACCTACTTCACGTCGGACACGGCGTATCTGCTGAACAAGTATGAGAGGAAATTCGACTTTCTCATTTATATATGGGGGGCCGACCACCACGGATATGTCCCGAGGATTCGCTCCGTCAACAAGGCTCTCGGAAGAGGGGACGACAGCCTTGAGTTTCTTCTCATCCAGTTCGTGAGCTTGCTTCGCGACGGGGAGCCGGTATCCATGTCCAAGCGGGCCGGCACTTTCGTCACCCTTCGCGAGGTGATGGATGAAGTGGGCCGTGACGCCGCCAGATTCTCCTTCGTGAACAGGAAATGCGATTCTCACCTGGAGTTCGACCTTGAGGTCGCGAAGCGCACGTCGTCCGAAAATCCGGTCTATTACGTGCAGTACGCACATGCCCGAATCAGCAGTATATTGCGCGAGGCGGCCCTTCGCGGCATTAAGCTTCCCGGTATCGAGGGCGTCGACTTGAGCCTGCTATCGGACCCGTGCGAGGTGCGGCTGGCGAAGGAGATATCGCGTTTCCCGGAGGAGGTCGAAAAAGCCTCTTCCGCACTCGAGCCTCACCGCATAGCTTTTTACGCATCGAGCCTGGCGGAGGCGTTCCACTCCTTTTACAACAGCCTGAAGGTGCTCGGTGAATCTCCGGATTTGATGAACGCGCGATTGATGCTGGCGGAGGCGTCGAGAGTGACCATATCGAACGCTTTAAAGCTGTTGGGCGTGTCGGCGCCCGAAAGGATGTGATTTTCGTGCCCAAGATAAGGTGGCTCCTAGTTTACGCGGTGACTACGTTCATAATGGCGGTCACGGTCGTCACTTTTTTCAAGGAGATAGGCAGAGTCGAGCGTATGTCGGACGCGTTGGACGCGAAAATGGATGAAATGGCCGAACTGACGCTGAAAAATCAGGAACTTCAGGAAAAAATAACCTATTATTCGACTCCCGAGGGTATAGCGTACGTGGCCACGGAAGAGTACAATCTCGTCCGACCCGGGCAAAAGATATATAAAATAGAGATAATCGCCGAGGAGCAGTTGCGGAAAGAGTGACGAAGGCTTATAATCTGCAATTGTTATCCCTGCCTGCCGCTAAAATCGCCGGCGAAGCGGCAGGCCGAAAGAGCCGAAGAGGTTCAAAGACCACAGGGAGGAGGTGAATAACGTGCGACTTTATGAATTGACAGTGATCCTGGCAGATAGCGTCGAGGATCCGAAAACCTCGGCGGATGAAATAGCGGAAGTCGTGCGCGGATTGGGAGCGGAGGTCGAAAAAATAGACCTCTGGGGCAAAAAGCGTCTGGCCTATCCGATCAAGAAACAACAAGAGGGTTTCTACGCGCTCGTTACGTTCAAAATTTCCCCGGACGCCATAAAGGAATTAGACCGTATATTGAGTCTCAGAGCGGCTGTCCTGAGGCATCTAGTGGTTGCCGCCGACGAAGAGTAGGTAAATAAAATGTCGAGAGGATACAACAAAGCCATTATTATGGGCAACCTTGCCCGTGATCCGGACATCCGCCACACGCCATCGCAACAGAAAGTGGCGCGTATTACGGTGGCTGTCGGGAGACAGTGGAAGAACAAAATGACTGGAGAGCTTCAAAGCCAGACGGATTTCATCCCGGTGGTGGCGTGGTCGTATCTCGCCGATACCTGCGAGAGATTTCTGCGTAAGGGGAAACCGGTTCTGGTGGAAGGGCGTATCCAGGTGAGGGATTACGAGGACGCGAAAACCGGAACCCGAAAATGGGCCACGGAGATAGTGGCCGATAACTTGATAATGCTTCCGTCCGGCCGGCGGGACGACGATTCGTACGGGGAGATACCGGCCCCGCGTCCGGCGCAGGCGCCTTATCAGCCAATGAGGCAGCAGCCCGTGTCGAATCAGAATGTGGATGTCGGCAGCTTGAGAGACGATATAGATTTCGAGGAGGATTTTCCTCTTGATTTCAGCAATACCGAACTGAACGATCCGCCAGACGGAACCGGCGAGGTTGAAGTGCCTTTTTAACGGGTAAGAGATTTTACGGGAGGGCTGGAGCATGGATAATCAATTCAGAAAGCGGCGCAAGCGCCGCCCGAAGGTGTGTCACTTTTGCGTCGAGAAAGTGACTGGCATTGACTATAAAGAAACGGAAAAACTGCGCAAATATATCACAGAGAGGGGCAAAATAGTCCCAAGGCGTGTGATGGGTACCTGCGCTAAACATCAGAGGCAGCTTACGAGAGCGATAAAGAGGGCGCGTTTTCTGGCTCTTCTTCCATTTACTTCGGACTGACACGGGAGGCGGAGAGCTTCGGGCTCTCCTCTTCCATTAAGCGGGTAAGGTCATGAGAGGCGCGATTTTAAAAGATTGGTCGATAGCTACGGCGGCGAGTCTCGTTCTTTATATGACAGGTTTCGCGCTGCCGATTCTGACGTTGCCGGCAATGTTTGTTTATTCGCTTCCGACGGTCTTTTTGGCTTTCGGCGGCGGTTTTTTTTGTTCCCTGTCCAGTGCCCTGTTCTCATCGATATCAATAGGGTTGATGGTCTCGGGTGTTTACGGACTCACATGTTTTTTCATGTTCGGCCTGCCCGGAGTTTTAATGGGTTATATGGCGGGAAAAGGCGGAAAGAGCGGCGGTTTGCTCGTCGCCTCCGCGTCGGTCGAGTTCGCCGGCAAACTTGCGGGAGTTTTGACATTGTACGTTTTTTTCGGGTTGAATCTGCTGACTCCCGGCGCGGAGGAAATCGAACGATATCTGAATCTTTTCGGCGCGCCCTCGGCGGATCCGGCGATAACGAGAGAGATAGTGAACCGGGTCGTCCTGCTGATACCCTACAGCATGATTTTTTTCTCTACCATGGAAGCGGCGATATGCCTTCTGTTCGCGTCGGCAATTCAAAAAAAGAGAACGGGAGAAGTGTTTTTCATACTTCCTCCTTTCAGCGAATGGACTTTCCCCAAAAATGTTCTGTTCCCGTTGGTAGTGGGTTTTATTTGTGCGCAGATAACGAAAAGCCGCGAAAATTTATACCTTATGAGGCTGATGGGGGTGAACTTGAGCGAACTGTCGAGGACGATTCTGATCGTTCAGGGTTTGAGCTGCGCATGTTTTTTCATGGAACGGCGCGGAGTGCCCAGGCTCTTCAGGATCGCGGCGATAATTTGCACTCCCTTCATCCCGCCGCTGGGAGATATTTTGGCGATAGTCGGGGTTACGGATATGGGTTTCAACGTCAGGGAGAGGATCAGGAGGGCTTGAGATGAAAGTGATATTGCTTCAGGACGTCAATAAAGTCGGCGTCAAGGGCGATCTGGTCGAGGTATCGGATGGTTTTGGGCGTAATTTCCTCATCAAAAAGGGCATGGCCGCGGAGGGAACAGAGAGCAAGGTGAGGGAATGGGAGGAAAATCAGAAAGTCCGTAAAAACCGCGAGGCGAAACTGGAACAGTCCGCCGTTGAGACGAGGAAAAAAATCGGGGGCAAAAGGGTGACCGTCCTGGTCAACACGGGCGAGGAAGGCCGTATATTCGGCAGCGTCACCACCGGCCAGATAGCCGAGGCTTTGAAGGGGCAGCTCGGTACCGAAGTTGACAAACACGATATAAAGCTCGATGAAGCGGTAAAAAATGTCGGAGTATATCCGTTCAAAGTCAGGTTGCATGCGGGAATCGAGGCGTCGCTCTCCGTCGAAGTGAAGGCGGGATAACTCAATTGCCAGCTCAAGAGTTGATGGACAGGATACAGCCGAATAATCTCGACGCAGAGCGCGCTGTGCTTGGGGCGGTCATTCTCGATAAGAGCGCCCTTCCGGCAGCCCTGGAGATGCTGGAGCCTGAGGATTTTTACGATCCCAAACACTCAATGGCTTTCGATCTGATAAAGGACATGGCCCGAAAGGACAAGGCGGTCGACGAAATCACCTTCGAGGAGGAGATGACGCGGCAAAATCTGTGGGATAGGGTGGGGGGTTCCTCTTTTACGGCCTCCCTCGTCGATGCGGTGTCGACCGTTGCTAACATAGAACATTACTGCGCCATAGTACGGGAAAAATCCGTTTACCGGGCGCTGATAAGGGCGGGCGCCGAAATAACGCGTTCGGGATACGCCGAGGAAGAGGATTCCTCGCAGGCGATTGCCGGAGCGGAACAGAAAATTTTCGAAGTTGCCCGCAGAGGCGCGAAATCGTCGATAAAGAATATAAAAGACGTCATCACCGGCGTCTTCAACAAGATCGAACGCGATATACGCGAAGAGACTCCCACAAACGCGGTATTGTCGGGATTCCCTGATTTGGATTCGCTGACGGGGGGGTTGCAGCCGGGCAGCCTCAACATCATCGCGGCGCGCCCTTCCGTCGGTAAAACGGCGCTCGCGCTGAATATCGCGTCGTACGCGGCGGTACATGACGGCGTGCCGACTTTGATATTCAGCCTCGAAATGTCGGGTGAACAGATAGCTTCACGGATGCTCAGCTCTCTCGCCGAGGTGAACGTAAAAGAACTCGTCAAGGGACGTAACCTCGACAACGCGCTTTGGACCGATATGACGTCGGCGGCGTCGGATCTTTGCAACGCGCCTATTTTTATCGACGACAGCTCCATGCTGTCGACGTTCGAACTCAGGTCAAGATGCCTGAGATTCATGAGCAGGCATGTGGGCCAAAAATGTCTTGTCGTCATTGATTACCTTCAACTCATGACCTCCGGCAATAAACGCGGCGAAAACAGAAATCAGGAAGTGGCGGATATTTCGAGGATGCTGAAGGGTATAGCGAGGGAATGTGATATTCCGGTGATAGCACTGTCTCAGCTCAGCAGAAAGGTCGAGGAGCGCGGGGCGGAGAAACGCCCGATGTTATCCGACCTCAGGGACAGCGGGGCGATAGAGCAGGACGCTGATATAGTGGCGTTTCTTTACAGGAGATCATATCAGAATCTCGATTCGGACGACAGCACGGCGGAACTGCTCGTGGAAAAACACAGGAACGGGCCCACGGGCAAGATCAATCTCGTTTTCCTCCGTGAGTACGCCAGATTCAAGAGCAGCACCAATTTCAAAATGTGACCGAACGGTTTTTTATGTTATAGTTTTCATGCAATTTAAAACGCGCGAGAGCGCGCGAAATTCGTCGGCTGGAGGCGTTATCATGGCTGATAAAATGTGGGACATCCTCAATTTTTTGAAAAATCCGCCCGGCGACGGGGTGATGGAAAAAAATGCCGCCGCGATGAAGAGAATTCGTCAGATAAACGAACAACTCGAGGATGCCATAGAAAATCCCCGCCCTGAACAGGCACAGACACCCGTGAAAGAGACGGACGCGATGGTGGTTGTTGCCGAGGATGCCGTGAAGGACGCAGAAACACAGGACAAAAAAATTGAACAAAACGTCCCCGTCCCCGATCCCGCTCAGATGACGCCTGCCGCGGACGAGCCGGGGGAAATCCGGGACGATGCGCCGGAAACAGCGCCGGGCAGGCTAATCGGCGTCCCCGTCGATATGGTGGAGCCGAATCCCTTTCAGCCGCGCAAGGAACTCGGGGAACAGGAGATAGCGGAATTATCCGAGTCCATCAAGGAATTAGGGGTCCTTCAGCCGATCCTCGTGAGGCCAAACGGACAAAAATACGAGCTGATAGCCGGCGAACGGAGGCTTCGCGCATCGATATTGGCCGGGCTTAAATCCATCCCGGCCATAGTCGTGGATGCCGAGCCGTTGCATCAGCAGATAATCGCGCTTGTTGAGAACATCCAGAGAAAGAACTTGTCCTCCGTCGAGGAAGCCGCGTCGTTACAGGATATCCTTTCGAAAACCGGCTGGAGCCAGAGCGAGCTGTCGCGCCGTATGGGGCGGTCGCAGGCGTCGATCGCCAATAAGCTGAGGCTGCTGCGTCTCGATCCCGTCGTCCAGGAACTCGTGCTGACGGGCAAACTGGGCGAACGTCAGGCGCGTGCGTTGCTCTCCCTTTCACCGGAAGATCAGATAACCCTCGCTCAAAAAGCTGTATTCGAGGAGATGAGCGTTCGCGCCCTCGAAACCGCGGCGGAAAACTGGAACAGAAAACCACGCACCGCGCGTCACAGGGTGAATCGGGAATCATCCGAAGTTCCGGGAGGGGAACTGCTGGGGGATATCGCCACCCTGGTGAACAAGCATAAAAGCCGCGGAACGATGGCGCGGTGGAAGGTCAAGCAGATGAACCAGAGTTCTCTCGTCGTCGAGATAACGGTCGATCTGATGAGAAATTCCATGGAAGATGAAGATGTTTCAGAGTGACCGCACTAAGATTTCCCTCTCCAAGCTGGCGGATGACATGAACGCCGATAAAACGGCGTACGAGCTTCCGCCGGGCGGCGAGGCGGGGAAAACGCTCGTGCCGAAGCCGGTGTACGCCATTGCGTTTTTCATCACGTTTGCCGTGCCAAATCTCGTGTTTTCCGGCCCGCGCTGGTTTGACACGCTTCATATCATGAAGTGGTTCGTGACGATGACGCCTGTCGCTGTCGTCGCAATATTGGCCGGTTTCAGCCTTTTCAGGAGCGGCGCCGGGAAGACGGGTTTCGCGATAGATCCCTTCGCGGCGGCGTGGCTGTGTTTTATCCTTCTCGTTTCGTCACAGCCCATTTTCATCAAGCTGACCTCAAAATCGACCTTCGTAAAGGAGTGGTTCTTTTTCGCCGCTTTATTCGCGGTCTATCTGCTGGCGTACAACATGCCGCCCAAAGACAGATTTTTTCGCGTCCTGTTATGGGGAAGCAGTTTAAACGCTTCGCTCAATGTTCTGTTCGCCGAATTGGTTGTTCGCGGCATAAAGACGGGGCTGCCGTTCATCATGGACGTTCCGGGGAACTACATCGGCAATACCGCGCAGCAGGAGATGCTGGGGCTGTGGATGGCCATGGCGATATTCAACTGCCTGTTTTTGCACGTCAGTTACGCGCAAGAGTGGGGTACAAACAAATGGTCGCGGCTGCTGCTGTCGTTTAATCTGTTTTTCATGGTCGTCAACGCCTGGGGTCTGTGGAATTCAACCTCCCGGGGCGGTATTTTGGCTTTTATGACGGGTTTCATCGTGATCGTCATTTCATTTGCCTGCGGCAAGCTGTGGAAATCCGTAAAACACCTTGTATTGTTGATGTTTTTGATCCTCTGCGGGCTGTTCGGCGTCCTTGCCGCGGATTTCTTCGCGGGCGGTGTTTCGAGGGCGACTCCGTTAGTCCATAAAATGCTCGACATGGTGCGAAATCCCGGGACATTCGGGGACAGGATAGCGATATGGGCGGTCAGCGGCGAGATTTTTAAGGAGCATCCGTTATCGGGCGTGGGCCTGGGACATTACAAGTGGCATTTTCTTGACGGTCAGCGCGTCCTGTTCGAAAAACGCCCGGAACTTCTGCGTGACCCGAAATACAAATGGCAGTTCACGTACTGGGCGCACAGCGAATACTTGCAGTGGCTCTGCGAGACCGGTCTGATCGGCTCAATCCCGATGTTGGCGCTCGGCGCCTGGTGGCTGTATCTGTTTCTCAAAACCCTCGTCGCGGGGCGGCGGATACCCCCGGAGGCGATATGGGGCGCGGGAATGCTATTTCTGCTCTTTTTCGACGCCATGTTCAGCAGGCCATTTCACAGAATCGAGAACGCCGTCTGGATGTCGCTCGCTTTCGCCCAGGTGAACGGGTTTTTGCTGCCGCAAACCGCGAATTGGATGAAGCGCGAGAGCGAGGCCGTCTACAGGGCCTTTGGCATTTTCATGGCGGCCGTGGCGGTATGCGGTCTGCTGTTCCTCGGCGGCGGACTGTACGGCGATAAACTGATGCTCCGGGCCGTGTATCCCGGTTCCGACGAGGAGAAACGATGGTATCTGGACCGTGCGGGCGATTTCCTCATGTCGAGGGACGACGCGCTCGAACAGATGGCAAACCTCGATATCTCCATGCGAGAATGGGATGATGAGGCCTATGTACGAGGAGTGAGGGAGTTGTATGCGGCTTTTAAGACACGTCCCAATTCCGAACGCCTTTTCAAGTTGTTCGAGAGTGCGAGAGAACTCAACAACGCCGAGTTGATGGAAGAACTAATCCCTTATTTCCCCCCGGGCAGCGTAAGTCTGAGGTAAATGCCGTATATCGGGCGAACCCCTGCTTGAAAAAATATATGTGTGCCGCTCAGGTTTCCGAGACGGTGAGACTTGGAATCCCGCCGTGCACCGATAATTCGAGAAGAGAGCGGTAATCGGTGACGGCGCGGGTTTTGTCGTCTCTCCACGAGATGAATACGCCCACCCCCACCACGGTTGCGTCAAACTCGCGGGCCATGAGGAGCATTCCGGCCGCCGTACTGCCTCCGCGCATGAAGTCGTCGACTATGAGCACCCTGCTGGACGAGGATATGAACCTCGTGCCCAAGTACATCGTCCTTACTTCGCCGTTGCCTATGGGAAAGTGCACGCCGACGGCCGGACCGTCGCTCGGCCTGTTACGAAAGCGACAGACGGCGAGAGGCACACCGAGGGCGTAGGAAGTGAAAAAGGCCACAGGGATGCCCTTGACCTCCGAAGTGAGTACCACCGTCGGTTTTTTGCCGTCGAACAGCGAAGCCATCGTGAAGCCGAGGAAAGAAGCCCAGTCCGGGTCGAACAACAGGTCGGTATAATAAACCAATTCCCCGGGCAGCATACGCTCAGGGACGGATAACATCGCGGCGAGTTCCCGCAATTTCTCGAGGCGGAATTCCTTCGAAGGGGAAGGTATGAAATATGCCCCTCCGCTTCGTCCGCGGTCGGTGACTATGCTGCCGACTCCCTCGCTTTTCAGCGCTTCGGAAATAATCTCGATATCGTCGCTCACGAGAGTTTTGGAAACTCCGAAACCCGCGGCTGTCTCCGTCAGGGACATTTGACGCGACGGGCGGAGCAACATCCGTGACGCCACTCGTATCAAACGCTGGGTTCTCTTACCCCTCATAAGTCATCACTCCAAAACCAAAATTTTCCGAAGCCACTGAAATCGGTCTTTTACAGCGCCGAGCGCCGCGAGCGAAGCGAGCATCGAACGCAAACCCGCGCTGTCTTCGGGATTGAACAGCACGAAATAAGCCGACCCGCTGCCGCATAGCCCCCACGCGAGAGCGCCGCTTTCGTCAGCCAAATCGGCAATTTCTCCGTACTCGCGTTCGTGCCCCACGCAACAAAAAAAATCATTAGGCAACAAACCCACTCTGCGTCCGTCTTTCAGAAGGCCGAGAACGGAAACCGCCTCGTCTCGTGCTTCGCTGTCGGAAATAATACACTCAACACTGCCTTCGCGCGCTTCGTCGAGCATATCGTACGCGTGTCGCGTGTCGCTCTTCCAATGCGGAAAAAATAACGCCACAACCGCTTTCGGCCTTCCGTTCAAACCTTCAAGAACTTCACCCCTGCCCCGAGCCAGAGCCACTTCGTGATCTCCGGCCAAAAAAGCCACGTCCGCACCAACAGAAACCAAGTTCACTGCCGCGTCCTTTGCCCCGCCGCAAATTCGTCTGAACAGACCAATCATCGCCGCCGCGTTTCCGCTCCCCGCACCCAGGCCGCTTCCCATCGGGATTCTCTTGTATAGCCGCAAATTAACGGGCGGCAAAGCATCGTCTCCGCACATGTTCCTTATATGCCGTATCGCGCGGATGACAAGATTTTCGCCCGGTATGTCATCCCCAAAAACCGACAGGCCATCCTTTTCCGAACCGAAAAACGCCTCCAGACTTTCGGGAGAACGCAGACGCCAGAATAACGATCTGATTTCATGATAACCATCACTACGCTTGTTCAAAACGCGCAGAGTGAGATTCAGTTTTATCGGGCACGACACGGCAAAGACAACGGCCATTATCAATACACCAAGTGAGGGCCGCGCGGCAGCTTCTCGTCAGTTTTTATCTTCGCAGGGCAGCAACCTCAATTCGACTTCCTTCGTCAGGAGATCGGCGTAACTGAATGAGACCGTGCTGTTTTGAGATTCAACGAAAAGCGTGAAAAGGCTTGGATAGGCTTCCATTATTACTCCCTGACGTGCTTCGGCTTTTCGGCGGCCGTTGGCGGCTCTGTAAAATACCTTCGAACCTCTGTACTGAATGACCTGTTCCCTAATCGCGCTCAATGTGTCAGTCAATTCAATCACTCCAAACAGACTTCCGTATTCTCTATATATTAACATAAACTGCCGAGTATCTCAAGTTGAGCCGTGTTCTCCGTCGGAATGACCGTGTCCTCGCCATATTTGTAAAAAAACCTCTCTGTTTTAATGAATTTACAAAGGAAAAAAACCTTTAGACGTATCCTCACAAAACAGCATTTTCTGCGTCAATCTTACGGGCGCGGCCGGTCCGTTTGAAGAACGGTTTGCGGTGGAACAGACGACGCTGTGGCGGAAAAAATGGCGGGAATTGAGATTATATGACCATTCTCTGACTGTACTTCCGCAGTTTCTCCAGCAAGTCGCCGAAATCCAGCGGTTTGCCGACGTGGTCGTCCATTCCGGCCCTCAAACATCTTTCGATATCCTCGCGAAACACGTTGGCCGTCATGGCGACTATCGGAATCTCCTTCGCCCGTCTGGAGCCCGAGGCACGGATACGCCTCGTGGCTTCATATCCGTCCATCTCAGGCATCTGCACGTCCATGAATATCATATCGTAGCGTTCGGGGTTTTCACTGAACAGCCTCAGCGCCTCAGCGCCGTTCTCCGCGCAGTCTATGGCGATGTTAGTCGGTTCCAGCAGTGTCAGCACTATCTCGCGGTTGATGTCGACATCCTCGGCCAGCAACACCCGATGCCCGCTGAAATCAATCGTTTCTTTAGGAAGGTCGGCTTTGACGTCAAGCGACTTGGGTGCGCCAAGACACTCAAGTATGCAGTCCATTATGGAGGACGGGAACAGCGGCTTCGGCAAAAATTTGGTTATTCCGGCGCCCTTCGCCTCATCGGCCATCGCGCTCCATGCCGAGGACGATATCATTATCACCACGCAGTTGTCGCCGTTGAAGCCTTTTATGCGGCGGCAAAGCTCTATCCCGTCCATGCCGGGCATTTTCCAGTCCACAAAATATATGTCATAAACGCCCTTTTGTTCGATAAGCGCGCAAGCTTCCTCTCCGCTGGTCGCTATATCGCACGCGAAGTCGAACTTCCGCGCTATATCCAGGAAATATTCCAGCACTTCCGGCGCGTCGTCCACCGCAAGTATTCGCATATTCCCCCAATTTACCCCGCTTCTCAATGACCCGCCCGGTTCTTCCGTTCCTCGCCCGGCCCGAATCGTAAACGCGAATGTCGAGCCCTTGCCCAACTCGGATTCGGCCCATATTGTCCCGCCCATCATCTCGACAATGCGCCTGGAGAGGGCAAGCCCCAATCCCGTTCCGCCGAACTTGCGCGATGTGCTGCTCTCGGCCTGTTCGAAGGCGTTGAACAGGCGAGCCTGCTGCTCCGCGCTGATGCCGATTCCCGTGTCGGTCACTCTGATCCGTATTACGCAGACGCCGTCTTCTTCCTTCAGCAATTGCGTGTCGAGGGTTATCGTTCCGCCTTCGGGCGTAAACTTCACCGCGTTGGAGAGTAAATTGGTGATTACCTGCGCCAGCCTCTGCTCGTCTCCGAACAGCACGCGGGGGATATTGCCGCCGACATACACGAACATCTCCTGCCGATGCTCGTCCAGGCTGAAATTAATGACGTTCACGGCCCTTTGAAGCATCTTTTCAAATTGAAAATTCACGGGTGAAAGCTCGAATTTGCTCGCCTCTATTTTGCTCATGTCAAGTATGTCATTGATGACTCCCAACAGATGAACCGAAGCGGTCCCTATTTTTTCGAAGGCGTAGTCTTTTTTTTCGGTATCGGCGGAGGATTTTCCTATAGAGGTCATCCCTATGATGGCGTTCATGGGGGTGCGTATCTCGTGGCTCATGTTGGCGAGAAAACTGCTTTTGGCTTCGTTTGCGGCCTCGGACTGCCTCGCTTCCTTCCTGTAAAGCGAAAACCCGAGATATCCGCTCGCTATCACTACAATCATCGCGATAACCAGCATTATCACGAGCGAATACAACTGATTCCTTATCAGGATAATCTGCTCGTCGGTGATATCCACCCCGGCAATAGCCACGACTTGCCCGGATTCGTCGAATACCGGCGCGAAAGCCGACAGAATGCCCTCATAACCGACTGAATAAATGCCGATCTCGGACATGGATGCCTCGCCGGCGAATGCCCTCTCGGGGCTTTCCTCCATCGGTATCGGAGGGGTTGTCAGATTGACGGTATCCTCCGTGGTATCGTTGTCTATTATGAACTGAGTGCTGTTGCCTCCGGATTTGCGCATGTAGTAAACGAAGAGCGTGTCGTTACGCTTCGAGAACTCAATCAGGCGTTCTTTCAATTCCGCGAAAAGCGGTTTTTCCATATCCTCCGGGGTATTAAGCCGCGCAAGTTCGTCAGCCGAGACAATACGGGCCGCGTAACGGCTGGTTGTCAGCAGTCTGGTCTCGATGTTCGATTTTACGAAATCGACGATGCGCGTCATCGAGAAACTCGTGTAAATGGCGATGACCAGCACCATGAAAGCCGAGACAGAGAACAAAGGGATAACCAGATGATTTTTCAGGGTTTTTTTCATAGTTCCGTCAAAGCCATATTGTGGCGTTAATTATTTGCGCAGACGATGCTTGCGCAAATTCAAAATCAGGGAACTGCTTCGCGAATTTTGCCATATTTTTCACGATTCCTTGTTAAATTTTATATACCAATCCGTGCCCATACTTCATTACTATATTCTAGCAGGAAAAGAATGTACTGAGTTATCTCCTTATCGATCCGCGGAGGCAGTTTTGTTCTGTTTTGTATCAGGGTGGAGGTCCGAAGTCCTGGCTGTGATTTTAAATAGTATTCAGATGATATTGATATGCTCTGCAAAGTTTGGTATATTTGCGGGGCACCGAGCTTTATCTATCGAGGAGGAGATTCATCATGGAGAACAGGAGTTACAGATTTGAGACGATCCAGGTTCACGCGGGACAGGAGAGGCCGGACCCGGCGACCGACGCGAGGGCGGTTCCCATTTATCAGACCACGTCATACGTGTTCCCCAGCTCGAAATCGGCCGCCGACAGGTTCGCTCTCGCAGAGCCGGGCAACATCTACACCAGGATAATGAACCCCACCTGGGACGTGTTCGAGCGCCGCATGGCCGCCCTCGAAAATGGAGCCGCGGCGCTGGCCACGTCGTCGGGCGCGGCGGCAATGGCCTACGCCGTGCAGAATATCGCCCGGAGCGGCGACCACATAGTCTCTGACAACCAGATATACGGAGGCACCTACAACCTTTTCGCCAACACGTTCAGGGACATGGGCATAGAGGTCACGTTCATCGACGGATTCGATCCCTCGGCGTTCGAACGCGCCATCAGGCCCAACACGAAAGCGCTCTTCTTCGAGACCATAGGCAACCCCAACGCCAGCGTCATCGAAATCGAAGCAGTGGTCGAGATTGCCCACAGGCACGGCATAGCGGTCATTGTCGACAGCACCTTCGCCACGCCTTACCTGCTGCGTCCCATCGAGTACGGAGTGGATATAGTCGTCCACTCGGCGACCAAATTCATAGGCGGGCACGGCACCTCCATAGGCGGCGTGATAGTCGACGGCGGCAAATTCGACTGGGCGCAAAACGACAAGTTCCCCGGACTGAGCAAGCCGAACCCCAGTTATCACGGCGTAGTTTTCACCGACGCGGTAAAAAACCTGGCTTACATAATCAAAGCCCGGACGACCCTGCTGCGCGACACCGGTTCCGCACTGTCGCCGTTCAACGCGTTCCTGTTCCTTCAGGGGCTCGAAACCCTCTCCCTGCGCGTGGAGCGGCACGTCGAAAACACCCTAGCGGTGGTGAAATGGCTGAAAAACCATCCCCAGGT
>JAISXR010000295.1 GCA_031270375.1 Synergistaceae bacterium
GAGGACAGAGGGGCACAAATAGGAGAGCAAAGAAAAGCGTTTGCCATAGCCCGAAACATGACAGCCAAGGGCGAACCTGTTGAAAAGATCATGATGTACACCGGCCTGACCCGTGAAGAAGTGGAGAATTTGGACGTGTGACTCGCCAAGGATGAAGATAAAAAAAGCACAACGAAATGGGACGCTATGGAACAGTATAAAAAGGACGCCTATTGCTTGGGCGCCCTTTTTTGATTTTTGTTTCCCGTGTATCACTGCTATTCGCCTCCTACGAGCGTTGGCGGTATCATTTGATGTTCGGCGGCGGTTATTATAACGTAAATTACAGATATAACCCGTAAAACGTATCTTTGCTGATTTCATGAACGTAGTTTGCGCGGATAATCTTCGCGAAAAAATTTTTTTCCGAGGATGGTTTTGTATGAGTCGTCTCCTGACGAAAAAAACGCGAGCTTTCAGCCTCGTGGAGCTGCTGGTCTCGTCGATGATCGCTTCTATGATTCTCCTTGGGCTTGCCGGGACGATTTATCTTCCCATAAGGCTCATGCAGTATACCGATGACATCGACGCCGCTCAATCGAGGGCGGAAATGATCTTTGCGATTTTGCGGACTCCGATAGAGTATGCCGGATACGGCCTCCCAAAGGACGAAACGATTTACAGGGAATGTTTCGGGATATCGGCGAATCCTTTCAACTGGCCCGGGCCGCTGTCGATATCTTTGTCCGACCGCAAGGACACGGGACGGCGCGATAACGCTTCCTGCAGGATAACTTACGCGACTGAGACAAAATGCCGAACGTTGTCGCAAGAGGTCGTTTCAGGCGATATATTCAAAATCGCCGTGAGCGGGACGCCCTCGCAGCTTTTGGAGAACACCGCGGAGAGCAACCCCGCGGTCGCTGTCCGGAGTTGGTTCGTTTTCGGAGCGATGATGCCGCGCTGTGTCCCGGCGAGGTACACGGGGAGATCGGCTGACGCCGCGGGGACCACGTATCTGTCCTTCATATTCAAAAAAATCAACTCCGAACCTGTGTCGATACCGGAAAACGATGAGATTTTCGGCATGAGGGCATTGGAATGTGAGATACGGAAAAGGAACGACGATTTTGCCCTGTTCACTAACGACCAGACCGGAAGCGGCTGGCAGCCGAGGGTGGATGGCGTCATCGATATAAGGTTCGCGCTTGACAGGAAAAACCGTCTGGTCACCGTGGAGACGCTCACTCGGGGAGCCCATCGTTATAAAGACACGGTTACATCGGACGCGCAGAAAGAGTGGCAACGCAAATACGGCGGCGTCATACCCGAAGAGTCGCGTCATTACAGACTCGCCTCGAACACCGCCGTATTTGAGCTGAAGAATTTTTAGCGCCTTATGAGCACCTTGTCGCCCACTTTGACCATTTTACGGAGCGTCTGGACGTCTTCGTTGTTGAGACGGATGCATCCTTCGGTGACGTTGGCGCCTATGGAGTCGGGGGCGTGGGTTCCGTGGATTCCAATGCCGGTCCAGCCCGGGGTTCCCAGCCTGATGAAATACGGCCCATAGGCGCCCTTCGTAAGCCCTTTGCCGTCGTTGAAATCGTGCGTCCACTTTGAGGCATTCTGTATCTGCACTATCGGGAATTCACCCTCGGGCGTTCTCATATCTCCGACTCTCTGCTTGTCGCCGGAATTTTTGCCCACCGCTATCCCGTACTGCCCCACAGTCTTTCCGTCACGAAATATCTCCATGACATAGTCGCTCTTGTCTATCACAATAAACGTGCCGTCCTTGTCTTCAGCCAAGCGCGATCTGGGAGGAATACGAGAATCGGGGGACACTTCGTCAGGCACGCTTTCCGTGATTTCCGGAGGTACATCCGCGGAAGAAACATCCCCGGAAATGGGAACCGCCTCAGTTTCATCAGGGGGAACAAGTGGTTCCGGCCTGCGGTAATACCTGACCGAGACCGCTATAAACACGCATAACCCCAACATAACAAGCAGAACAGCGACTATCGCCTTCAGTTTTTTTTCTGTTGAAAGACCTTTTAAAATACCCGGCACTCCTCTCTTTAAAAATAATTGAAAAAATAAATCTCAGTTCGCGAAAACGACGTCCGCAACGTCGCAGTATTCTCCAGTGACCCACCCTTTTGCGGTCTTGGTATTATCGTCGACCAGAAGAAACCAGCGCACGGATTGATTCTTTGCGTCGGGCGCCCATAGGAGGACGCTCTGTTTCGAACCCTTGGCAGCTTTCGTCAGTACCGGATTTCCGGTGGACGGGCCGCTTCTCACATTGAGCGGGGTATCGTCCGTCTGAACAGTTATCTCACCCGCGCAATGATTCGCCCGCGTTTTGGCATACTGATCGACGGTTTTCTTCAGCGCCGTGTTGTTCACTTTATAAGCGGCCGCCCTTTTGACCGGGTCGGAGAATTGATCGTGCGCGGGAGGATCGGGATTTTCGGGAACACTGGGCGTGATCGGACCGATTATCTGCGCGTCGGACGAGGCGTCCCGCAAAGGGTCACCGTTTTCCTCGTTTGTCTCGGGGACAATGGGAGGTTCAGGCATGATGATGATCGGTCTGGGATTCGGGTTCGGCTCTGGCGCCCTGTTGCCCACAAGAAGCGCGTACGCCACAGCCACACCCAAAATTAAAAATACAAGAGAAAGAACTATCCCAAGAGGAAAATTTCGTCTTCTCGGCCTTCGCTGTTCCATGGCTCTCGGTCTCATTCAAACACCACCAGTCCTTCAGAATAGCCCGTCAAAAAAACTGCGCGCGAGGGATATTATCAATTTGATTATATTAGAAATTGCGCCAAATATCTATACTTTGAAAGACAAAAAAACGCGGGTCGGCGTTTAAATCCGATCCGCGTCAAAACAGGCGCTCCGTAAAACCTCACATCGGACTGATTTCAAACGATCGAACCGGCGTCAGTCCAAATTGATGAACTGAGCCTTCACCCCTTTTATCTTCTTGAGTTCCTCCACCACCGATTTTGCCCCTTCGGTTCCGCAGGATAACTGCAGGATGAGTGTTCCGCCGGACAGGCATACGCCGCCTTCGCCCTGGTCGTGCAATCCCAGCCGTACGCTGATACTGCATCCATTTTGGGTGAGTACTTGCTGCACTTTCACCGCGTTTTCCTCGCGGTCGTCGACGCGCACCGCTATCAAAGCGTTTTTCGAAGCCATACGTCTTTCCTCCTCAAAAAATTTCCTCTCACGTTCATTTAACTGCCCTGTGTTTTGGAAAACGCCGGTCAGCAATCAATTACCTGCAAATATACCAATGTCTGGTTCAACAGTTGCCAAGCCACCTCCCCAAAAGTGATCGGGCCGTAGAAACCGCCTATATTTTTGCCTTCCAAATCCCCGTACAAAAAATTGAGGATGCAGTTACACGCAAATACCGAGTCCCTGTTCGCAATCTCGTTTATCTCGCCGTAGAAGGCTTCCACATAGTCGGGGATTGCATCGGCGAAGCGGTACTCTATACCCTTGAATACGGGCGCGTAGAGGTGCACGGTATCGCCGTCCACGCTTTTGACCGAAATGTTGATGCCGGCGCCGGAGTAGTCCCCTACAAGCGGCAGTTTGGTATTGAGATTATTACGGGCGATATAATCGGCGAATATCGTTTCTTTGCCATCGACAAAGCAGTTTTTTACCTTGAAACCGTCCTCCGCGAAGGTGATGACCGGGCTTTTCGCATCAGCGCTGAAGATATTGACTATGCTCAACTGCGCGATTTTTCCTTCGGGAAGGCTTACATGCAATACCGCCGCTTTGTCGGTCAGCACTTCGCCCGAAACGCCGTTCACCGCCACCGGAGTTTGCCCCGTCGCTTTCAGGTTTATGCCGGCAATCCATCCGACGATGTTCTTCGAGAAAATGTCCTCATAATCAAACGCGTTTTGCGCGTATTGCCTATGCACCTCGCTGTCGAAGGGCAGGATGATGACTGAGAAACCGTTATAGTACGCGTCGTGCGTGATATTAGGCAGGGTATGCGCGTTGTAGGTCGCGAACCTGTATTCGCTGAAACCCAGTTCCAGCACATCCAGCGCGTCGTTTCTCACCTGCCCGCCGCTTTCGTCCAGGAAATATTCCGTCGAGCCGCCGATCCAATTGCCCGAAGGCAGCTTGCGCAGCAAGGCCTCGGCGCCCGATATGTGCAGCAACTTATGCTCCGCGATAAGGGCGGCGGTCTGTTCGAACGTTTTTAACATGGCTATCCTCCTATAATGATATTATCCAGTCATAATCAGCCTTCATAATCGCCGCGAATTTTTCGAATATTCCATTCAGTTCCAACGTGCATTTGCTGAGGACAACGGGGGTTGGGTCTTCTTTGTAGCGCTTTTTCAATCTCGTCAGCGCCATATTGAGCGCCAACTGTTTCAGCTGCGGGGGGCCGCTATATTCGAGAAGTTTTTTCATCTGAGCATCCGATAATTTCACGATATTGCCTCCTCTCGCCATGTATTATAATTACAAATCAACTTGTCTATGATGAGTCTCTCCGTAAAAATAACCAATATCATTAATTTTAGCATATTTCACCCAAATTATAATGCCAGGTATACTGAAAAATTACCGAACAGGCATTCAGGTGAAGATTTTCAGCCGATTTTCAAATTTGATGTAAAATACCCGCATGGGACTTCGCGGTAAATTCATCTACCACGAGAATCACCTCTTGTCATGAATTACATCTCTCAAATTTTATAACAAATTCCGAGCGCTATCAAATTAAGAGTTTGACACTCAAGTATACGTTAGTATCTCAAAATAAATTGAGTTCTTGCAAAATAATTTTTTTTTAGTACCATTTTATATGCGCAGGAATGGGAACTCGGATATCGCGATGAAGTAAAAGGAGGCCGCAAATGATCAGGGTATTTATAACAGGCGCGTCGGGAAACGTTGGGAGCACCATAATTAAGACTGTCGGGACGAAAGAGGATTTCGAACTGGTTGGCGGGTGGTGCAAAGAGGCGGGAGAGGATTTGGGGGTGCTGGCCGGCATCAAACCGCTGGGTATTAAGGCCGCTGACACTCTGGACGAAGGGCTCGCCGCTTCCAAACCGGATGTGATCATAGATTTTTCCGTGACTCCGCTTCTGGAAGGGAACATGAAGTCGTACATAAATGCCGGTATCAATGCCGTTATCGGCACGACCGGCCTTACGGACGAACAGTTGGCGCCGTTCAGGAATGAGGTTGGGGAAAAAGGTCTTCGCTGGGCTGTCATACCGAACTACGGACTTGGCATCAGCCTCGTGTCCGACTTCATCAAGAATGCCCGCAAGTACTACCCGTTCGTCACAATCACGGACCAGCACACGAACGAGATGGCGAACGCGCCGAGCGGAACAGCCGGCGCGCTGGCAAAAGCGGCATCGGAAGCTCCTTTCGGTGAAGTGGCGAGTAAAGAGAGTTATCCTGGGGTTCTCGGCGGAACAATTCACAATGTGCAGGTTTTTTCGCAGCGTTTGCCGTGGCCGGGTCCGTATTCGGCCCATGAGATAACTCTGGCCAGGAAAGACGAGATTATACGGATAGCGGTCCAGGATCATACGAGCGACATTTACATGGACGGAGTTTTCTTGACGGCAAAGAAGATAGCGGGGTTTCCGGCGGGCTCCTTCTTACGAAGCCTTTCCGAAGTTATGGGCAAGTAATTTTTCCGGCGTCGTTCAGAACATTCGCGACGGAAAATTCGCCGCGGAACTCGACAACGCGGCCAGAACTCTTCCGAAAGCCGAAATCGTCAGGCAGATGGTCGGGCGCGGTCTCACCGACTTTTACCCCGCCGGCGAAACCGTCGTATCGGACGGCGAGGCTCTGCGGGTCAGTAACCTGTCGTGCGGAAATCTGTTCCGCGGCGTTTCGTTCACGCTGCGCGGCGGGTCTTGGGGTGAATGCGCGGCTCTTGGCGGCAGAGCAGGGTTTCATCTCCGCTCGCTCGCTTTCGTCATAAAGCGCGCGGCGTCGACGATGGCGCGGGTGTGTCTGCCCTTGCCAATTTCTCCCGAGCCGTCGAGGGCAGTGACGATAAACTCAATTCTGCTGCCGAAAACACGTTCGACCGTCGCCGTTGCGGTAACCTCGGCGCCAAGCGGGCTCGCCGCCGTATGTTCGACTGAAATTTGCGTGCCGACGGAAGTCTGCCCTTCGCTCAGACATCCGGCAAGGCATTTGCGGGCGGCGGACTCCATAAGCGCGATCATCATCGGCGTGGCGAAAACGTGCGTACTTCCGCTTCCGACCGCATGTGCCGTGTTATGTTCTGTAACTTTCGTCACGGCGCTCGCGCTTTTCCCAAGCGTCAGTTCGGTATTCACGATGCCGCCTTGAATGGCGAGAACCAGCGCCACAACGTGCCGGCATACCGGACTGTTTTCCAACCGCCACGTGCAATGACAAAAATTGTATTCGATATCCCGCCCGTCGCGTGAAAATTTCACCGACGCGGTTTTCGATTCGCCTCTTTTATGAGGAACATGCCCCACATACTCGCCTGGTTCGTGTTCCAAAAATTCGACGCCGCCGCGCTCGAAAATTTTGACGCCGCGTTCAATATCCCCGATTATATGATTATGACTTTCAAGCGTCGCGAGCGTCACCGCTATTTTCCCGGTCATAAGCTGCCTCCTTTACGGCTCCAACGTATAGGAACACCTTACCCCTCGGCTCCCTGCCGCGCCGAGAGCCCTCCGGGATTATTTTATCACTATTTTCTTTAGCGGCGTTCCGCAGAAAATCGTTCCATTCCAGCCACTTGCAATTTTACCACCCAAAACGGTCATTCCATCCCGCTTTTCCGAGATAGGCAAATTGGCTAAATCGCCTTGTTCGTTTTGGCATCATGCGATAATATAGGCGAAGTCTATGGAGCAAATTGAAGCTCATTATATGCTTGTATAGCGGCGGGCTAAACGATATGAAATGCGGTTGCGGGTGTTATTATGTGAAATTTGGCAGAAGAGGAAGAAAGGGTGAGAAGTTATGAAACATGCTAAGAGTGTCATGAAAATGTTCTTTTTAACGCTGTGCGCAGTGTCAATACTGACGGTTGCCGTGTCCGCGGACGCCGCGTCCGTAACGGTCCGCAATTCGCTGGGCAAAAAGCTTAGTCTGGCGTTCTACTACACCGATCAGTCCGGCGGCGAGGTCACCAAAGGTTGGTGGTACATCGAGCCTGGCGCCGAGACGACGGTGACGCTGAACGCCGACGACTCGAAGCCGATATATTATGCCGCGTTCAACAAGGATCTTTACTCGGACGCGTCGACTGTGAAGGACGCCCCGGTCAAGGGATGGCTCTCATACAAGATGTTCACCTTTGACGCCGATGTCGAACCGGACGCCGGAGACACCTTCGAGTCGAAATTTTTCAGAAGCCCGGAGAACGGAGTCGTCGACATAAACGCGGATTCGCGGGGCCGGCGGATATAAGGCGTTTTGTTTTAATATGAATTGACGATTTGGCTCGCGATATTACATTTCGAGTCATTAATGCCCGCCGTTGTGCCAGCCCGGTTTTCCGGGCTGGCTGTTTCAGATATACCGGGCATGGACGCGAGCTGGGCGGTGAATGTCCAATAATTATAAGCGGGAGGCGCGCGGTATGATCATCAACATTCACGGGCTGGATTCCAGCGGCGCCAATTCTAAATACGAGTGGATGCGGCGTAACGCCGCGAGTCATGAGATATGGTCGCCAGACATCGACTACAGAAGTTCATCTCCAACGGAAATACTCGATTTTTTAAAAAGCCGCGTCCCTGAGGAAAAAGGTGATGTGTACGTGGTGGGTTCCAGCATGGGAGGGTTCTTCGCGCGGATACTCAACCAGATGTATCCCGATGCGACCGCTATCCTGATAAACCCGGCCTTGGCGCCTTTCATCGGCCTGCGAGCACAGCGAGCGCAGCGAGGACAGATCGACTGCAAGGGGTATATAGAACTGGCCGCCATGTACGCTTACTCCGATGACGCCGCATGGCGCAACCTGTACGTGATAGCCGGTGACGCCGACGAACTCATCGACCATAAACGCGTTACCATGCGGATGCTTCCCCCGGACTTCGACGCGATATATTGGATAAAGGGCGGAACTCATCAGATGTCTGTGTTCTCTCCGGAGATAGACTCGATTCTGCGGAAAATCCTGAGGCTGTGAAAATAAATCCGCCGCAGGCCGATGATTTTCCCGGTATCGACACGGAGGCGATGGACTATCTCATATCACGCGGCGCTTCGCCCGGATGCGCCGTCGTCATGTCGTCGCCGGAAAGGTATTTCGAGTTTTCCTCAGGCATGTACTCCGATACCGACCGGAGACCGGCGGGGCCTCACACGCTCTATGATGTCGCCTCCTTAACCAAACTTTTCACGACGGCTCTTGTGCTGCGACTCTTCGACGAGGGCAAGACCGGTCTGGAAGAGAGGATGAGCGAGTATTTGCCGCACTTCAAAGACAGCGCGCTCACCGTTCGTGATCTGCTGACCCACCGCGCGCGAATGGTATGCGAGCCGCTGTCGAAAACGGCGATCGAGACGCCGGATATACGCGCTCTGGCGGAGCGGATACCGGTCAGCCCCGCGGCGAGCCCCCATTTTTTCTACCAGAACGCCACGTTTTTGTTCCTGGGATTGCTGGTCGAGGAACTGCGAGGAAGAACGTTCGCCGATTGTCTGCTGGAGATGATCAGCGAACTCGGCCTGCGCGAGACGCGCATCGGGTCGGAAAGCGGGCTGGACGCTCCCCCCACCGAAATACGCGGCGGCGAGCCCTGGGCGAACAGGACGCACGACGAGTCGTCGCACCTGTGTGGCGGAGTCACCGGATACGCCGGAATATTCGCGTCGGCCTGCGACCTTATGAAATTTGGACGCGCCTGGCTCGATTTCAAGATAGCATCCCCGGGGGCGACGGGAAACGCGTTTACGAACTACGGCAAATACCCCGGCGAAGAACAAGGATTAGGCTGGTTCAATACCCTACAGCGTTTCCCGTGTCTCTCACGGGACGTTTTCTGCCACTCCGGCTACACGGGCCCGCTCTTGGCCGTGAACCCCAAAAAAGGCCGGGTTTACGCGCTATGCTGCAACCGCACGTATTACGGCCGCAATAACCAATTGTACCGCGAACTCTGGGCACGTATGCTGGCGTCGGAATTGACCGTTCAATAACCCGGAAAAAACAGGGCGCGGATTTATCACTTCCATTCTTTCGGCAGTTGTTACATTACCACCAGAGAAACGGCGTCGGGGAGCACTGTTATCGGAGTATCCCGCAATCCCCGAGCCGACAGGATTTCGTCGGCTCGCTCCAGGGCCGCGGAGAGCGTGGGCTCGTGTTTCATGCCGAAATTCTCCGTCATCTCGCGGGGGGCGTCCGTGACTAAAAAGACCGTGCGGTCTTTTAGAATTTTTGCTGTCAGTTGCGTCACCCATTGGTCGGGGACTGTCTCGTTTCTGCCGCGCCGTCCTATTTCTTCCAGGAGCGATTCGAGCGACGCGGCGTTTTTGAACGTGTCGTAGAACGCGGACGCGCCGCAGCCGTCGCGGCACTCGTTGACGGCAATTATGACGCCCCCGTCGGAACAGGCGAGGTCGGCCTGCATTATCGACTTTGTGGACTGGTAGATGTTCTGATCGAGCGGATATCCGCCGTTGGACGTTATCACTATCGGCGTCTTAGGAATCCTCACTCCGGCGTGTTCGAGGACGAAAGCGCAGCCGGCGCGGTGAGCGCTGTCGGCGTCGCCGGCAAACGCCGCTATTATCCGCTTGTCCCGCGACAGCGCCACATTCAGGATGAACGCGAGTTTCGCGGCGCGGGCCGCGTATAGCATGTCTTCCTGAAACGGGTTACCGTCGAGCGAGCCGGGACGCGCCGCGGGATGAACGGTGAATTCGGCGTTGTGGCTCGCCATGACCGTGGCGAGGCTCGCTATGCCGGGCAGCACGCTCTTGCGGCCGCCGCTGAATCCCGCGAACTGATGCGGCTCGATGAATCCGTCGGCAGCGAGCAGATCGGCCTCGGCCGCTATCCTGCTGACGACAAGTTCTCCGCCCGATGGCAGCCGCCCCAGGGACACGAGGTTTGCCGTGTCGAGCGGGTCATGGTTCACGATGCGCTCGCGGGCCGCGAAGTCCTCCCCGAACTTGTCCGCCATCTCCTCGCGCGTCGTGGCCCTGTGACTGCCGACGCCTATCAATATCGTGATATCGGCGTCCGGGGAACCAGCCCTTATTTCGCCGAGCATCAGTGGCAGCGTGATATGGCTCGGAACCGGGCGGGTGTGGTCGCTGGTGAGGACCACAACTTTCCTCTTGCCCATGGCCAGTTCACGCAAACGCGGGCTGTCCGTCGGACGCGCCAGCGCCCGCGGGACGATATCGGCCTCGGCTTCGCGGGGCGCGGTGGGGACGGAGGCGCGCACCACGTTTACGGACCTTTTGTCCGGAACCTCGCACGACATTTCCCTGGAGCCATAGGGAACCCTTATCGTCACTGCCATCGCGGAGATTCCAGGCCGAATTCGTCCGTGAGTTTTCCCAAAAGCTCGCGGGTAGCGCCGTCGATATGCACGCCCTCCTTCAACGCCAGGGCGCGGGCTTCGGATTCCTTCTCGCCGTGGATATATATCCTGTCCTGTCCGGCGGCTTTCTCGCTCTCCCTGATATCATCCAGAATTTTCCCTATATGTTTTTTCAACTCATCCGCGTGCCCGAACAGATCAAGGCGAATAGCGCCGAAGAAGTGCGTTATCCCCGAACCGTGCCCTTCCTTGAAAGTCTTGACGGTGCTCATACCGAGTGACAGCCCCGAACAGAGCAGTTCGACCAACAACCCCAGGCCGAAGCCTTTGTGCCCGCCGCTCTCCTCGCCCTCACCGCCGAGGAACAGATGTCCCCCGTAAGCGTGGTCGGAGAGAAACATCTTCTCGAACGCCGTGGCGTCGGTCGTACCCACGCCGTTTTCGTCGACGGCCCAGCCGAGGGGCATCGGCTTCCCGCGCCGGTCATACACCTCGATCTTGCCGTGCGGGACGGTCGTCGTGGCCATGTCGAGGAGGAATATTCCGTCGCGCTTATTTCTTTCGGGAATACCCACCGATATAGGGTTTGTCCCGAGAACGCGCTCTCTGCCATAGGTGGGGATCGCGCCGGCTCGTGTGTTTGTGAACGCCATCCCTATCATGTCGTGCCGGGCGATCATCTCGGCCCACAGTCCGGCCATTCCGAAATGATTCGAGTCGCGTGCCGCGCAGAACCCAGTCCCCGCGTTTTTCGCCTTTTCGATCGTATGTTTGACGCAGAAATCCGACACATATCCGCCCACACCGTCGTGTCCGTCGACCACGAGCGAACAGGGAGTCTCCCACACTATTTCGGGACACGCGCCGGGCTTCGAAAACCCGCGGTCGCGGTTCATCCTGTAAAACGCGAGGCGCGAGACACCGTGGGACGGCACATTTCTCAAGTCCGCCTCTACGAGCACCCACGCCGTTATCCGCGCTTCCTCCGCGGAATAGCCGTATCCTTTGGATAGTATCGACTCGACAGTTTTGACGAGATTTTCGCAAACGATGACGCCGCTCATGACACACGCTCCTTTTTTAGGTCGGCAATTCCATAAAAAAAGCTTATTCGAACTTAACGTATTTTGCAACTCACAAATTCTGTTTCTCATCTCAAATTATCGCTATTTCCATCCACAGATTTCGCGGATGTCACGCGTTTGCTTGCGTGAGCACTCATAGCAACGATGAACGCTATTCTGTGATGAGCCGCACAATTTTATCCACTTGATTCATTATGGTGAGTGTGTCAAAATATATCCGATACGACGCTTGAAGGAAAAAATATCGGCTGAACGACAGATTGGGAGGTATTGTACATGTCCGAGCAGGGGACAGTTTGCGGGGTCATTCCGTGCGGCTTGGATGACGAGTCTTTTGTCTTTATCAGCTATGCTCATCACGATTCTGACGTGGTATTCTCGATAATAGAGGGCATCGACACGAACGGCTATGCCTTATGGTACGACAAGGGTATCAGTATCAGTTCTACCTGGACCGATGAGATCGCGACGGCGATATTGAACTGCGCCGTCTTTGTCATCTTCATAACGAAAGAGTCCGCGGAGTCGATGTATGTCAGGTCGGAGATAGAGTTCGCCTTAAACAATAGAACGAAGGTCATACCGGTCTACCTCGACGGGATGGGCGTCCTGCCGCCCGGGCTCGCGCTCGGATTGAACTCGACGCAGGGAATAATGGACGTGAGCAGCCCCGAGTCGGTGACGCGTCAGATATGCGCGGCGCTCGAATCAAACGGCGTGGCGAAGAAGAGCGACGTAAAGAGCGCCAATATCAAGTACAAGAGGCATAGGAAGAGTTTGGGCAGATCGGGAAAATTTTTGCGATTGGCGGCGGCTGTGATCGCGTTAATCGCCGTAGGTTTCGCGTTGTCCGGCTTCATCTCGCGCTCCGATGCAAAAAGGGAGAATTACGGCTTCGAGATCGGAAAAACGATCTACGCTCCGGCGGAGCCGATTATGATCGTGCTGTCTGACGTCACTCAAAAGACGATCGAGCGGGGTGCGATCATCGGGGTCGCGCGCGCCGGAGACAAGCATGGGGAGTATGTTTCTTACGAGTTTATAGACTCGGACAGTCTCGGAATCAAATTGCGCGCCCCCATGGAAGAGGGCGATTATGTGGTGCGCGGTTACGGTAGCGGCAGCGAACTATCGGAGTCGACGCTTGTAGGCTCCGTGCCGTTTAGCGTGAGCGGGGACTCGTTCGGGGAGTTCGGGCTCACGATAGACAGGCGGGAGTACGCGCCGTCCGAGAATATTTTGGTGAACGTGATGGGCGTGCCGAAGTACATGCTGGAGGACGGAGCGGAGGTCATCCTCTCCAAAGCAGGCGAAAAACCTGGTGAGTACATAATTTATATGGTTATAAGCACGAGGGACGAACAGTTCGAGTTCCGCGCCCCAACGGACGCCGGCGAGTACGAGATAAGAGCTTACAGCAACAACGACGTTTACGCCGAATCGACGATAGTAGCGCGCGAGAAATTCAGCGTCCTGGAAAAAGAGGCGTACCCATTTGTCATCGAACCGGATAAATTGAACTATGCGCCGGGGGATCAAATCGTGGCGCGCGTCTCCGGCGTGGCGTACAACATCGGAGGCGGCGCGATCCTGGCTCTGTCAGCCGCGGGCGGCGGGTTGGGCGAGATTATATCCTCGGAACGCATCTACGAGAGGGATGCCGCGGTTATCCTGAAAGCCCCGGAGGAAGCGGGAGAGTACGAGATAAGGGGATACTGGGACAGAAACATTTTGACAGAGTCCGGCTTGGCCTCGGTCATCCCGTTCAAGGTAGAGGATTCGGAGCCGGAATAGGGCGTATGCCGCTGCTCGAAGATTTGTCCCGACGCAAAGATATCGTCATACAGTGCCACGACGTGCCGGACGCCGACGCCATAGCGAGCGGGTTCGCGCTCACGAGGTATATGGAGTCGAGGGGAAGGAGCGCGCGTCTGATATACAGCGGGAAGAACCGCGTGACAAAACCTAATCTCACTCTGATGCTGAATTTGCTCGATATACCGCTCGAGTACGTGGAGGAGATGCCTCGGTGCGGACTCTTGGTCACGGTCGACTGTCAATACGGCGCAGGCAATGTGCGGAGATTCGAAGCGGATGATATTGCGGTCTTGGATCACCACAAGCCCGAGATGCCGGAGAGCCCGCAAGTCGTCATACGGCAGTCGCTTGGAAGTTGTTCCACGCTGATATGGGATTTGATGCGCGGGGAGGGTTTTGGCTTTGCCTCGTCGCCGGAGGTCTATAACGCCCTCTATTACGGACTTTACACCGACACGAGCAGCCTCGCCGAATTGAGGCATCCGCTCGACCGTGACCTGGCCGAATTTATGCCCGCGGACTGGTCTCTTATCAAGAGGCTGAAAAATTCTACGCTGTCGAGGGAGGAGTTGGACGTTGTCGCTGGCACGCTTTCATCGTCGAACCTGATCGGGGGGATCGGATTGCTAGCGTCTGAACCGTGCGACCCGAACATCCTCGGCTTCTCGAGTGATATAGCGCAGCAGGTAGAACAGTTCAACAGCTGTGTCGTTTACTGCGACTACTTCGGTGGCATTAAATTGTCCGTCAGAAGTTCCGTCCGGGAGATCATGGCGAATGAACTCGCCCTGTTCCTCACGAAAGACGTGGGCTCCGGTGGCGGCAACATCGAAAAGGCCGGCGGGTATATCAGCATGGAATGTATCGGAAAGGTTGCCCCCGGCGTCTCGCCCGGCGACTTTCTCCGCGACCGCGTGCAAAAGTATCAGAATAACTTCGATCTCGTTTACTGCGGAGCGCACAACGTCGATTTCTCGTCGTTCGAGCGCTATCGCAAACTCCGCATTCCCTTGGGGTACGCGCACACCTCCGATATATTTCCCGAGGCGTCTCAGATAAGCGTCCGCACTCTGGAGGGAGATATAGATACGGTTTCCTCGGCCGATACATATTTGATGATAGGCATCTCCGGCGAGGTGTACCCCATAAAGCGCGACAGGTTTGAAAGTTCCTATGAGATATTGGAGGGGCGCTATGTCATCGAAACTGAGTACATGCCAGTCGCAAGCGACAAAATAAGCGGTGAGCGGAAGGCGCTGCGCCCATACGCCCGTACGTGCGTTCCGAAAGAGGACAGGTTCATTCGCGCGTCTTGTCTCGTCAAAGCGACGAAGGTCTTCAGCAACTGGGACAGGGACAAGTATTTTTACGGCGCTATAGGGGATTTTATCGCGGCGTCTGAGGATGATCCAAGCGACGTCTATATCATAAACCGGGATATTTTCTTCAAAACGTACAAAAAAGTCGGGAAGGGGGAGTTGTAAGAAGCTGTCCTCAATAAAGTTTTTCTCTTACACACCCAAATCTTAATTTTTCACCGCCTCACGCAATTGCCGCCGCCCAGACTATCCCGCCACCTCGATGATCTCCGCCAACTTTATCACCAACCTCAAGCCCAGCCATTCATCCAAAAGGCCTTCACTGATCTGAATTACTATCGCCAATGTCGAAAACACTTTGGCTTACGGTAAATTTTGGTAATATTTTGTGGATGTTCTATATTTCCAGGTTCACTCGATGCTGGCTTTTCACCCAATGAGTGCAAGTTCGGCTGAGCTGGGAATCTTGCTATCACTGATTTTAGCATCATTTTAAAATGCGCGACCAGCGGTTCTGGGCGAATGCGTTTGCTATTGACAAACGAACAATCTTGGAGTTACATTAATCTCATCCTAAGGTTGCCGGTTTTTTACGGCGGGGCGTCGGAGTTCGCGGCGCGGATAACAATCAAATATAGAGTACCAGTTTCGGGCAAGAGGAATCCGGTGAAAATCCGGAGCGGCCCCGCCACTGTGAAACGGGACGAAACCGCAAGAGAGTCACTGTCATCTTTACGATGGCGGGAAGGCGCGGGAGTAGGATGAACGTGAGTCAGGACATTCTCCGAAACGAGCGCGAAGGGCGCGGATGAAGTTTCGGCTTTGTCTCCTTGTTATGTCTTGTATGGATGAACGAAACCAAGACCTTCGCGAAAG
>JAISXR010000001.1 GCA_031270375.1 Synergistaceae bacterium
AGCCGGTTATGTGCCGAACCAGATAAATCTGACCGCCACGTATCTGTCGGTATCCGCGCCTTCCGGTTATTCAAACGTGGGCGATGTCGTTGAAGGTTTCTTGCATTTGGAAAATAACGCCGGACACTATGTCAGATTCGAGACCAGCGGGTATACCGGCCCGTTCCCGGACGGTTCCGTCACGTCGGTTAATTAGGGGAGATCGGCGATGGCAGCGGACGAGTTTTTGAAAAAATTCCAGGGGGCTCGCCCCCTGACCCCCATTATTATGTTTTTTTGTCTCGTTTGCGCGTTTGTGTGCGTCTTTGCGGCGCCGGCGTCGGCGGATTTCGCCTCCGATCTCGCTCTCGCGGGAGAGTTGTTGAGAAGTGGGCGGGCGGAGGACGCTTACCGCGCGTATCTCGCGTTGTTGAGCGAAGAGCCCGGTAACGACGAGGTGAACCTCGGCCTCACCCGCGCGGCCATGGCGTCCTCCCGTCCCTATCAGGCCATATTGGCCTACGAGCGGCTGATAGCCAAATACCCCGCCGAATTACGGCTCTACCGCGAGATCGCCGAGGTCTATATGTCCATCGGCGACGCCGGCTCTGCTACGCGTTACCTCTCGCGCGACGCTTCCCTCGCCCCCGACGACATCTCCGCCTGGGCATCCCGCGTCGGCGCGGCGTACAGCAGATTCCAGTCCCAGGGCAAACTCCGCTTTGGTTTCCTCTATGACGGCAACGGCAATCAGGGGCCGGATTCCTCGATGCTGACCATCGGAAACTTCAGAAACGTCGTTATTCCCGGCGAATCCACAGCGCAGAGCGGTTTCGGAGGATGGCTCGCGGGCGGCTACGACGCCTCTTACCGAACGTCGCGCGGCGGTCCCTGGCATATCGTCGGCGACGCGCACTTTTACGCCCGGCTGATCGACTCGGACGGGATGCGCTCGCTGGATCAGGACTACTCGCAGTGGTACCGCCTCGCCGGGGGAGTGCGGTACTCCACGCCCGCGGCCCTTCTCGACCTGCGCCTCAAGGGCGAGATTTTCGACTACGACTTTTACAACACCGTCTACTCCATCGGTCCCGAGATCACCTACTCCAAAATGCTCTCCCGCACGCTGCGGCTCGTCACCCGCGCCGGCCTCGAACGGCGCGAGTACGTCCGCAACGGCGATCATGACGGAATTTACGGATACATAGGGCAGTACGCGCGCTTCGCCTTCGGCCCGAGAGCCGACGAGTTCATCATCGGCGCGCGCTATCTGTGGGCGGACGCGGAGACCGACCGCGCGTCCTACGACGGCTGGGAGGTTTCGGCCTCGATGCGGTTCAAACTCAAGAGCCGCTGGGAAATCACACCGTCGCTCTCCTACACGGAGGAACGCTACGACGCGCCGGCGACCGCGCTCGAATGGGACGACCGTCGTGATAAGCGTTTTCGCGCGGGCCTCGGCGTGTTGTACAGGATAAATCAGGCGTGGAGCGCTGAGCTGGACTACAGCTACGCGCGCAACTTCTCCAACTCCGCGCTGTACGAGTACGACAGACATCTCGTCACCCTGGGCCTTATATGGAGCTTCTGATATGGAGATAATAATGCGTGGGGCGCGCGGCAGCATCGCGAACCCAGCGCCGGACACCGTATTTTACGGCGGCAACACCGCTTGCGTCGAGCTTCGCACGGACGGCGGCGCGCGGATTTTCTTCGACGCCGGCACGGGCATCCGCGAGGCGGGGGCGCTTCTGCCCGAGAGCGGCGAGTGTCATATTTTCATCTCGCACGGGCACGCGGATCATATATTCGGTCTGTGGTTCTTCATGCCGATACATTCGCCCAAGTGGGTCACAAACCTGTATCTCCCCGCGCGTCTCGGAAATTTCCCCGAGCACATGTACCAGTGCGGGTTCTTCCCGGCGCCGTTCCGCGAGGTAAAGGGCGACATCAGGATAAAGCTCGTGTCGCCGGGCGACGAGATAGCCATACCGTCCCGCCGGGGACGCGCGATAACGGTGGAGACGAAGGACATGAACCATCCCGGCGGCGGGCTCGGCTTCCGCGTGAGCGCCGACGGAGCGCTTTTCGTTTACAGCGGAGACCACGAGATCGACGGCGGGCCTGAGAGCATGAAAGAGGCGGCCAAATTTTTGCGCAACGCTGACATTGCGGTGGTGGACGCGACTTACGGCTGGAACGACTACCGCCCCGGCTGGGGACATTCGCGCTGGCAGGACTGGATCGACGCCGCGAAGGACGCCCGCGTGCGTTATCTCGTGCTGACGCACCACGACCCCGTGCGCCCCGATCAGGAACTCGACAGGCTCGACCAGACGCTCGCGCTCATCGCGGAGGAAGGCGGCGTGAAGACTTACGTCGCGCGCGAGGGGATGCGGTTCACCCCCCTCGGCCCGATACCATTCACGCGCCACGGCAGCGACTGGCTGCTGCTCTTTCTGGACGAGCTGTCCCGTTATCGGGACGAGAGCGCGATTCTCGACAGGATTTTGGCGAAAGCCCGCGAGATAACCCATGCCGACGCGGGCACGATTTACCTGCGCGAGGAAAACGAACTGGTCTTTTCGTATACCCATAACGACACGCTCTTTCCCGTGGACGCCGCGCATAAACACGTCTACGCGAATATCAGGATAGCCATCTCAGAGACCTCCATAGCGGGTTACGTCGCCTCCACGGGAAACCCGCTAACCATCGACGACGTCCGCAAACTTCCGCCGGGCGCGCCGTACTCCTTCAACGATTCGTTCGATCGAGCGAGCGATTATCACACCAGCTCTATGCTCGTGATACCCTTCTTCGACAACAAGGGAGACGTGGCCGGCGTGATGCAGGTGATAAACAGCATCGATCCGCATACGGGCCGCCCGTGTCCCTTTACCATGAACATGGCGCACAACGTCAGGATTCTGGCGCGCGAGGTGGGAGGCATAATCGAGCACAGCATGACCGAGAGGCGCGGGATTTACGGCATACTGCGCATGGCCGCCGTCCACGACCCCAGCGAGACCAGCGCGCACGCCGAGCGCGTCGGGGCTATCGCCGCCGAATTGTATCACGCGTGGGCGCAGCGCGAGGGGCGCGCCGTCGACGCGATACGCGTGGAAAAGAGCCGGATACGCCTCGCCGCAATGCTGCACGACATAGGAAAAGTCGGGATAAGCGATCTGATATTGAAAAAACCCGGCAAGCTCACCGACGAGGAGTTCAGGATAATGCGCGGGCACACGGAAAAGGGCGCGTCGATATTGGCGGAGGACTCCGGCGATATAGCGCGGCACGCCTTCGACATAGCCCTGTACCACCACCAGAAATGGAACGGCTCCGGCTACGCCGGCTCGACCGACGAGGGGCGGCTGTCCGGTGAGGATATCCCTCTCGGCGCGCGGATAACGGCGATAGCGGACGTGTTCGACGCGTTGGTCTCGCCGAGGTGCTACAAGAAGCCGTGGAGCTTCGACGACGCCCTGAAGCTGCTGAAAAAAGAAGCCGGAAGCCACTTCGACCCGGCTCTCGTGGACGATATGCTGAGCCTGAAACCACTGCTCGCCGGGATATACGCCAGATTCCCGGAGGCCGGCCGGGACGAATGTCAAAGCGTATAACGGCGTTCTTCCGAGGCAAATCCTTCGCCGCCGTCGCCCTCGGCGCGCTGGCGAGCGCCGCCCTGACGGTTCTTTACCTCTCGCGCCCGGCCACCCTCACGCGCCTCGACTTCAGGATATATGACATGCTGCTGCCCCTGCGCGCCGCGCCGGCTCCGTCGCCCATCCCGGTCATAATCGACATAGACGAGGCGTCGCTCTCGGATTACGGCCAGTGGCCCTGGCCGCGCTACCTCGTCGCCGATCTCGTAAGGGCTCTCGGCGATTACGGCGTCGCGGCGGTGGGCATAGATATTATTTTCGCCGAGCCCGACAACTCGTCCCCGTCGCAGGTCGCGTCGTATCTTAACCGTGATCGCGGATTGGACGTGGGTTTTACCGGATTGCCAACCCCGCTGCGCGACTACGACGCTCTGCTCGCGGACGCCGTCGCGAACTCCCGCATAGTGCTTGGGGCTTACGCCACATCCGCCGCCGGCGTACCGCCCGACGAAAGCCAGGCGGTAAAAATCCATCTGAGGGAACGTATCGGCGCGATCCCATACGAGCCGCGCCTGTCGTCGGCCTTCGGCGCCATACTGCCGCTTCCGCCCTTGCGGGAGAACGCGGTCATCGGCTTCATCAACGTAGACCCGGATCCGGACGGCATAGTGCGCAAAATTCCACTCCTGATCCGCGCCGGCGGGAACATTTACCCGTCGCTCGCCCTGCGCGCGCTGATGACGGCCGCCGGCGCGTCAGACATAATGGTCACGTCCGGCCCGGACGGGCTTGAGTCCCTCAGGATGGGGCGCTTCGGCGCGAACGTGACCCCCAGCGGCGAGATGTATATACCTTTCATAGGGCCGAGCCGGACGTATCCCTACTACAGCGCGTCGGACGCGCTGAGAGGCCGTATTCCCCGCGACGCGCTACGGGGCAGGATCGCCTTCATAGGCACGTCGGCCGCTGGACTGCTCGACATCCGCACCACGCCATTCGACAAGGTCTATCCCGGCGTGGAAGTCCACGCCGCGGCGATAGACGCCCTGATCGCCGGAAATTCGATAATCATGCCGTCCTGGACGGCAGATATGCAGCTCGCGTACATCATAATAGCAGGGATACTCTCCGCGTCGCTGTTCGGATTCGCCCCGCCGGTTTTGTACGTCCCGTTCGCGGCGGCCGCGGTCGGAGCGCCGATCGCGCTCGCGCGGTATTTTTTCGCGAGGGGTTATTTCGTCTCGCCGCTGTACGCCGTGATGACGGTCGCGTTGAGCGGAGCGCTTGTCCTGGTCTTTCGCTTCTGGCAGGAGAACAGGCAGAGGAAGCGCATCAAGGCCACTTTTTCTCGCTACGTCTCGCCGAAAGTAGTGAACCGCGTGATGCTGGAGAAGGGCGATCTGCTGGCAGGCGCGGAGCGCGTGGTGTCCATAGTATTTACTGACATAAGGGGTTTTACGTCGATATCCGAGCGGCTCACCCCACAGCAGACGGTAAACCTGCTGAACCGCTACTTCGCGCCAATGACGGCGCTGGTGCAGGAAAGCGACGGCACGCTGGACAAATTCATAGGCGACGCGCTGATGGCTTTCTGGAACGCCCCTGTCGAGACGCCGGATCACGCCCGCCGTGCGATTGACGCGGCGCTGTCGATGGGCGAGCGACTGCAAACCATGAACGCCGAACTGGAGTCGGATTTCGGCCTGACGCTGCGAATGGGCGCGGGCATACACACGGGCGCCGTGTATGTCGGCAATATGGGCTCGCGAGACCTGGTGAACTACACCCTGATCGGCGACAACGTGAACATCGCGTCGCGCCTGGAGGGACTCTGCCCCAAGTATGGCGTGCCCGCGACGACGAGCGGCGACACGGCGGACGAGGCCGGGGACGCCTTCGCGTATCAGTATCTCGACACGATAAAGGTGAAGGGCAGAAGCGCCCCGATAAAAATCTACTCGCCCATGCGACATGAGGAAGGGCAGAGGCGAGCCGGGGAACTTGAAAGATGGACGGCGGCGGTGGCAATCTACCTGGCCGGGGATTTCAATAAAGCCCAAGGCGCGTTCGGCGAACTGGCCCGCGCCTACCCCGAAAGAGATCTGTACGGCATATTCGCCGGCCGCGCGCGGAAACTCGCGGGAGACCCGCCGGAGATCTGGGACGGGGTCTGGACGATGACGGGGAAATAACAAAGAAG
>JAISXR010000003.1 GCA_031270375.1 Synergistaceae bacterium
GCGGAGGCGCAATCAAATTCCTTAAACGCCTGGGCCGCGTTTTCCAGGAGAGTATTGTTCCGCTCTCCAAAATCATACTCCAATAAATGACTGATGGCTTCGAGACCCGCGTCGCTCTCAAAATCATCGGCGGCGGCAATTGCTTTTTGAACGCTTTCCCGCAGACTCTCCATATTTCCCGTTTTTCTTTTGGAAACGCCGTTTTCTTCGCCCGGAAGAATTTCCGCCAACCGCCCATGCAAAGACAAAAGCCGTTCCTTAAAATCGGGAAACGCTTTCAAACAATAATCAAGCTCTTGATTCTTCGACGCCGTTTCCAATTCGAGGGCGGTTTCGGATAATTTTACCGCGCCGATGGCGGCAAGCACGGATTTCATCGCGTGCACTAAAATCGAGAACCCCTGTATATTGTTGTCGTTCAAAAAATCAGACATCTTCCCGCACTCTCGCAACACCGTTTTATTGAAACCCGTCACCGCGTCGCGATACACGTCTTCCCTGCCGGACATGCGTTTCAAAGCGAGTTCCGTGTTGATGTCACCAATCTCGCCGATCCGCGTCAAAAAGCCGCCGGCCGATTCCGCCGTCTTCACTGCCGCGTCCGCCGCTCCCGCGGGTTCTGCCGCTTCCTTAGACCATTCAATTTTCTCCTTCGGCAGCCATTTCAGGAGAATCTCGTTCAACTCCCGCGCATCGATGGGCTTTGAAATAAAATCGATGAGCCCGTTTGCCAAAAACATTTCCCTCGCGCCTTGAACCGCGTTTGCCGTCAACGCGATAATAGGAAGCGTCTCGTACTTCCCGCCGAGCTTTCTTATTTCCGCAGTCGCCTCGATACCGTCCATTTCCGGCATCATATGATCCATAAACACAATATCATAGTCGTTCCGCTTGACAATCTCAATGGCTTCCATGCCGGAAGACACCGTTTGCGCGTCGATTCGCAGCAAGCCGAGCATACCGCAGGCGACCCTCAGGTTAAAGTCGTTATCGTCCACAACCAAAATACTGGCTGCCGGCGCAAACCACTTCTGTTCGTTTGTGTTACCCTTGGCATACTTTACGTTATCCTTATTGCCTTCCACAATCGGAATCACGACAGTAAAAGCGGTTCCTTGCCCATATTCGCTTTCAACCGTTATTTCCCCGCCCATCATTTCCACAAACGACTTGCTGATGGAAAGCCCCAATCCGGTTCCGACGACCTTGCGGTGTTTGTCTTTGTCAACCTGCGCGTATGCGGCAAAGATGGTTGAGATATCCTCCTTGCGGATTCCCGTGCCGGTATCTTCAATTTTGAACGCCAGCATATCGTCCTTGGTGTACACGATCAGCTTGACGCGCCCTTTTTCCGTAAATTTGACGGCGTTTCCGCAGATATTGGTAAGCACCTGCCTGAGCCTTACGTCGTCGCCGTAAAGGTATTCGGGCGGCTCTCCTGTGATTTCACACTCGAACTCAAGTCCTTTATTGCTCGCGATATATTTGACCATGGAAATGATATTATCTATAAACCCTCCGAACGCGTAATCCACAGGGTTCAGCGCCAGCTTCCCCGATTCTATTTTGGACATATCCAATATATCATTTATAATATCCAAAAGAGAATGGGCGGACACATTGATATCGTTGACATACCCCTTCTGACGCCCGGTGAGCCGCTCGTACTCCAACAGCTCCGCCATGCCGATGATGGCGTTCATAGGCGTCCTGATTTCATGGCTCATATTGGCCAGAAATTCACTTTTGGCTCTGGAATTCGCCTCCGCGATACCTTTTAGCCGGGCCACTTCCTCAAAGGGTCTTTTTATGACGCCGGAAAGGTCGATTGCCACGATCAGGCTGAGCAAGAAGCCGAGAACGCCAGCGATGCCCAGCTCTGTCGCAATGTTTCTGAACGGGCTTTCCGGCAGCGGCGCGACGGCGCCCAAACTCCAGCCTTCCCGCGATGCCGCGATGGGCTTGTATACGCATATCCGCGGGACGTCGGCGATTTCGTAACGCCCTATCCCCGTATATCCCTGTGCCATAAGAGACATAACCGAAACGACGTCGTCATATCCGCCCTCGGTTTCCTTCAGCTTCAAAAAATTATGCCGTTCCTGTATCCATTTCGGGCGGGGGTTTGAAAGCATATACCCTTCGGAATCGATGACAAAGACATGTCCCGTTTCCCATATCACAATATCGGAGACGAATTCGCTGAAATACGTGCCCCGAATTGTAAACGCGGCCACTCGGTTCCGCGTTCCGGGCACGGGAATTGTCAAATAAAACATTGCGCCGTCATCGGTGACGCAGGTGGACGTCAAGGACGCCTCTCCCCAAAAAGCCTGCTGGAAATAGTGATTTTTGTACAAACTTGGATCCGCCGGCATTTCTCCCGCGGAAAAGACGACGCCGGGACCGTCAAAAACCGTCATGCCGATAAACTGCGGATTGAGCTTTTCCGACTTGGCGAATACCTCAGGCCATTCAGATAGATCGGCGCTTGCCAGCCTCTCGGCGGCAATGCCGGCTTTCAGCTTGAGCCGCTCTATTTCCAAGCTCAACAACCGATCCGCCATATCGGCGATCAGGACGAGATTCGTCTCCTGGGATTTTTCGAATCTGTCCCTCACAAAAAAACTGCCTATTACAATGCTGAATAAAATGATGACCAAATTGGTGAAGATAATAGCGAGCATTATTCGAAGACGGATGCGCATGATATCTTCCTTTTCAAGGTAGGGGCAGACCTGAGTGTCTGCCCTTCTTCGGGCGAACGCACAGATTCGCCCCTACTTTCACCGCGATTTGTGCCCGTTTCGAAATATAAATTCAGATAAATTTAGCGATTCTCGCAAGCACTTGAGCTTGAGTAATCGGTTTAGTAATGAAATCTGATGCTCCCACTTTAATCGCTTTATACACATTCTCTCTCTTGGCGTTTCCGGTTAAGAAAATGATATGGGCTTTTTCCTCTTTCTCCCTGATTTTCCGCGCAAGCTCGTAACCGTCCATTCCGGGCATTTCTATGTCCAAAATAAACAAATCGGCGCTATGCGTCGCAAGGTACTGCAGAGCGGCGTCGCCTGAATTTACGCAGATCAGCTTATGCCCCGTTCCAAGCATATACATTTTTAACATGTTCAGAAAAAACGCCGCGTCGTCCACCGCCAGTATGGTTTTTTGCCTTCCTTCTTCTCTTCTCGGTACGCGCGCGCGCGGAGCTTCTCCCCCTTCTTCGTCATATTCCGCCAT
>JAISXR010000101.1 GCA_031270375.1 Synergistaceae bacterium
CTGCACAGGTTGCAGCGGAAGGCGGCGAGCGTCGTGGCTTTGGCGGGAATTTTTTCCCCTATGGGTATATTGATGCTGGTCATGTCGGGGTCTTTCTGACGGGTTAGATTGCCGGTCACCGGGTCTATCACGTCCTTATAGGCGTAGCCCTGCACCAGGTAACCGTTGCCCTGCATCACGAGGTTGCCGTCCCTGTCGAGCGCGAAGTTACCGGCCCTGGTGTAGAGGGTCTGATTGCTGCTGCGCACCACGAAATAGCCCGAGCCCTGTATCGCCATGTCGGTGGGGATGCCGGTGCTCTGGAGGCTGCCCTGTGTGTGAACAGTCTCTATGGAGCCGACCGAAACTCCAAGCCCTACCTGGGCCGGGTTGACGCCGCCTATAGGGACGCCCGAGTCCGGCTGGCTGGCGTTTTTGACGGACTGGTATATCATGTCGCGGAAGTGCACCACGTCTTTTTTGAAACCCACGGTGTTGACATTCGCGATATTGTTGCCCGTCACGTCGAGATACGTTTGGTGAGCTTTTACGCTGCTGACGGCCGCGTATAGAGAACGAAGCATGTTCTTTACCCCCTGAAAGTTATTGCAATCCTTTGCCGTCTTTTTTCTTTATATTTCGATTCCTTTATCGCTTGAGATTTATCAAAGTTTCCAGCATCCGGTCGGACGTGGTGACGGCCCGCGTGTTCGCCTGAAGTCCGCGCTGCGACCGTATCAGGTTCACGAACTCCTCCGACAGGTCGACGTTCGACATTTCGATCGCGAGGCCCTTTATCGTTCCGGCGCCGTTCTCGCCAGGTTTCACGATACGGACGGAACCCGAATCGACGGTCTCCTCGAAACAGGTCATGCCCACCTCCTCCAATCCCTGGGGATTTATGAACCTCGCGAGAGCGACCTGCGATATTGGGCGAGTCTGGCCGTTGGTGTAAGATCCGGTGATAATTCCCCGGTCACTCACCGACCAATTATTGAGAACGCCTTGCGGGTAACCGTCCTGCCCCCTCATCTTCGTGGTCGAGGGCGAACCGTAACTCGTCACGCCGCCGATAAGTCCGCTGAACGATAATCCTGTGGCGGCGGCGTAGTCACTGCCCAGAAAATCGAGATTGATCGGAGCGCCGGCCGCGCCGAAATTCGCGCCCACGAGACCGGTCGGTTTGCCGTTATTTCCCGCCGCGATGTCATTTTCGACGACGCTCCACCCCGAGGCCGGATCGAACGTATAAGTGCGCTTCAACAGGCCGTCGTCGCCGAAAACCAACGTACCCGCGCCCTGGCCGTATGCCGGCGCTGGAATGCCGCTATCGTCAGTGTAATAAGCGTACCAATCCCACTCGGTCTCCGCCGATACTGGCGGATTCGCCAGCGGATCCGCGGGTTTTTCCAGCGCCTTCCTTAAAACCACGTTCATGATGCGCGACTCTCCCGCACTGTCGTAAACCACGAAGCTGTCCTTCCAGTCGGAAGAGGAAGAGGCGAGCATATCCCGCCCGAAAGCGTCGATGGCGGCCTGGTTCGAGACTGACAAGGCGCTCGCGGAAACGTCCGATGAGTTCGTGTACATGAATGGACGGGCGACATCCTGGGAGGCGTCCGGGTCGGTGACGCGCGCGGCGCTGCCGCTGTAGAGGTTGCACCTGAAGGCGGCAATGGTGGTCGCCCGTCCATTCATGACGTCACCCACCGGAATGACTATATTCGACAGGGAAGTTTCCTGAGACGTCCCGTTGAATTTGAATCCCTGAACGAGGTAACCGTTACCCTGCATCACGAGGCTGCCGTCTTTGTCCAGGGCGAAATTTCCGGCCCGCGTGTATAATTGGTTTCCTTTGTTATTCACCACGAAAAAACCTTCACCGACGATCGCCATGTCGGTCGGTATATCGGTGCTCTGGAGACTGCCCTGGGTAAAGCACGGATCTATTGACGCGATGCGCGCGCCGAGCCCGGCCTGCGCTGGATTGACGCCGCCAGGAGGAGAAACGGGCGCGGCATCATCCCTCACCGTCTGGGATATGATGTCGGCGAACTGGACGACGTCCCGCTTAAAGCCGACTGTGTTGACGTTGGCTATATTGTTTCCGGTGACGTCCAGATAAGTCTGATGGACTTTAACGCCGCTGACGGCCGTATATAACGATCTCTGCATGATACACCCCGCCTCCGGCGCCTCCGCTTACTCCGACGACGTTATCGGATAACCGACCTGTTCGACGTAGCTGTAAGGAACATATGTGTTGTCAGTGAGGACGAGATTGACCTCACCGCCCACTATGTCGAGGAACGCCACCTGCCCTGTCTGAAGCAGGCCTTCCTCGTTTGTGAAGCCCACCACGGAACCTATCAGCGACATGGCGGACGCGGCCGTGTTCGCGTTCTGGCTCGCTATCAGCGTCTCCAGGTTCTTGTTCATGTTTATCTGCTGTTCGAGACCGGAATACGTGGCCAGCTGAGAGACGAACTCGGTATCCTGCATCGGGTTCGTCGGGTCTTGATGCGTGAGCTGCGCCACAAGTAACTTGAGGAAATCCTCCTTGTCGAGAGAACTGTCCCCCGTCGTCTTTTGCGTGGTTTCCTCGTAATTGGTCCAACCGCCCGTCACACCGTTTATCGAAGCCATATCGTCAAAACTCCCTTCGCCGTATCCCGCATGTTTGTTTTCGCCGTCAGGCGACCCAATGAAGCAGGCCTTTTTCCAGGTCGAGGCGCAATACCCTGGTTCCGTCCTCGGCATCCTCACCGGCCTCATCAAGAGGGCGGGCCGTCCGCCGGCCCTTTTTGGCGGCGGTATTGCCGCGGTTGCTCCCGCCTTCATTATTTTTAATATCGACAGTCATACCCGAAACATGAATACCCTGGGCGTTCAGGGACTCTTTCAGGGAATCAAGCTGCTTTTGAACCATTTGTTTCAGTTCCTCGTTGTCCACTTTGAAATTGGCCTCGACGCCGCTCTCCGACGAGCGCAGAGAGATGTCCACGCGGCCAAGCGCGGGAGGTTCCACCACAATTCTGGCCTCCGTGCCGCCGTCACGCGTCATGATAGTCAACACAGAACGCAGGCCGTTACCGAATTTATCACCCGGCATCAGCGTGTAAACGGCTGGGGGTTGAACGGGCTGAGGCACCTCCGCCCTGGTTTGCCCGCTGGGCAAGTTTACGGCTGGTACTTGCGGCTCGGCGTCACGTTCCTGGGTGAGTTTCTTCGAGGATACCATTTCGGGGGCGGATTTTTCAGCGGATGTGTCTTCCTGCCCGCTAGCCGCGTGAACCGTGTCCGAGGTACGCGGGGCTGTTTTGGACACGCCCGGCTCGTTTTTTCCGTCAATGCCCCGTTCAATCTTTTCACCGTCAAAAGATGTCTCGTGCCCGGTAATTTTCGTATTTTCATCCGTATTTGCATCGGGAAGTTTGTCCGTGCCGGATACGAGAGATTCGTTGGGCTTTATCCCACGAGACACGTCCTTGGCGGCCAATTCCTTCGTTCCATCGCTTTGGGCGGCGGCGTCAGAAATTTTTTTTACATCCGCCTCTATTTTGCCGTTTGCCTCAGCGAGCGCGTCTGTTTCATCGTGTGCGGGATGTCCGGTGGATTGGTCATATAATTTTTTTATATCCGCTTCTGTCGTGCCGTTTGTTTCAGCAAGCGCGGCAAGTTGCGCTTTATTTTCGCCCGCCGGGCGCGCTGGCCTGTCTTCTTCGGCGTCTTTGGCCGTGTCCGCGCCGCGTTTATCGGGTTTATCCGTGACTGCTCCCTGCAGCGCACCGAGAAAAACATCAGGGTCAAAGCGGGAGGGGGGGGTTACCTCCTCGTCCTGCGTCATTTCGGGCTCCGCCGAGCGCACGGCTGCCGTCTCATCGGGATTCGCCCCGCGTTCGCACTCTTCTCCGGCGAGAAACGCGAAATTTACGGGCGTTTTGGGCTCCTTGCCGGCTTTTTGGGTTTTGGGGGCCGTTTGTGCCGTTTTTTGCCTCGATTCCCTCATGCCTTGAAGGATATTCTTGAACGCCGCGCCCTCGTCCCCTGAAACCATCGCGGTCTTTGCGGGAGCGCAAACTTGCGCCAAATCATTTGCCGACGTCGCCATCTGAACAGCCATTCCGAACCTCTCCAATCAGTTGTTTACCTATCTCGGCGTTCTCCGTCTCTGTAATTCAGTGAGCTGTTCCGTCAGCCTCGCCGCCTTATCGGCGCCCATACGAGCGAGCAATGTGCCTCTCGTATCCTGCGGCACGCCGTCCAGTATAGACACCGCCAGTTCGTCGTCCAGTTTCTCCAATATCGCGGCGGCGTTTCGCGGTGACATATCCTGAAACGTCCTCACAATCCCGGCGATTTCGTCCGCGCTCGGCGTGCCTCCCGTGGGACCGGCAGCGTTGCGCTCCTCCATATCCCTGCTTAGAGCCTCCAAGCGGTCGGCGAGTTTCCGCCGCTCGTCCTCGAGAGTCTGCTCCCTCGCCGAGAGATCGTCCGAGAGCGCGTTCAAATTACTCTCGCGCTCGTCCATGGAGCGGTTTGCATCGGCTATGCGCGTCTCCCATTCCTCCAGCTCTATGGCCCTCCGCTCGTCGGCCGTCATCGCGTAAATGGCGGGTATATCGAGCAGCCTGGACATCTCGTCTCCCACGTAGGGAATTTTCGGCACGACAGGATACACGTACGGTCTCAGGTCCACCGCGCCGCTTGCCTGCAAACCCGCCGCGATCCCGGAGGCAAGCAGCAGCAGGATAATAAAAAACCCGCAGCCCTTTCGCTTTTTTTTCTTTTTCTTATTACCGCCAGACTTTCCCTCATCGGGAGAGGTCCTGGGTTCCGTGGCTGCGGGTCCTTCCTCTCTTATAT
>JAISXR010000300.1 GCA_031270375.1 Synergistaceae bacterium
TCGACCGAAATTTCCCTGAGCGTCTGCAAATATCTCAGTTGGAGCGTTATCGGTGAACGGTCCATCGTTTCGGCGGCCTGCGTGAGTTTTTCGGCGGCCTGAAGCTCGCCCTCGGCGGCGATTATCTTGGCGCGGCGCTCGCGCTCGGCCTCCGCCTGGCGCGCCATCGCGCGTTTCATTCCCTCGGGCAGTTCGAGTTCCTTCAGCTCCACCGCGCTCACCTTTATCCCCCATGGGTCGGTGCGCTCGTCGATTATCTGCTGCAGTTCTATGTTTATCTTGTCGCGCGCGGACAGCACCTCGTCCAGTTCCGCGCGCCCTATCACGGAGCGCAGCGTGGTCTGCGACAACTGGCTCGTCGCCATGATGTAGTCCTCGACCTCGACCATCGATTTGGACGGATCCAGCACCCTGAAATAAATCACGGCGTTCACCTTTATGGGCACGTTGTCGCGCGTGATGACTTCCTGAACCGGCACGTCGAGCGTGACAACCCTCAAATCGACGCGCAGAGTGCGGTCTACCCAGGGAATGACGAGGCATATCCCAGGCCCTTTCGCGCCCCACAGACGCCCGAGGCGAAACACCACCAGCCTCTGATACTCGGGCACTACCCGCAACGCAGAGGACAAAAACAGCAACAGTATCACGATAGCCCACACAGGACCAAACAACATACTCATTTCTCAAACCTCCGTATAGTTTTTGTTATCGTTATTGCCTTGAGCCAATTTAACGTACAGCATCATGGATTCCGCGCGGATCACCTCGATTTCGTCGCCCTCGGACAGCGCTTCCCCGTCCTCGCGCGATACCCTCCAGTATTCGCCGTGCAGCAGCACCATGTTTTCCCCGCCCTCGGCCTTTCCCCGGACGCGGGCCCGTTCCCCCACCAGTATATCGACTCCCGACATCGGCTTATTCTTCATCACATGGTATATTTTCCGCAAGATGACGAACACCGTCAGGCCCATGACCAACGCCGTGCTGACCACGAAACTCGCCGACACTTCCAAGAATTCCGCGCCCGGAGCCCTGAACAACAGCAATCCCCCCATCATCATGCCAATCAGCCCGGGAACGGCCAAAATGCCTATGCCTCCGATCGCGAAGTCGGCGAGTATTACGACAATACCGCCGATCAGCATAACCAGGCCGGCCATATTCACAGGCAGGACGCGAAAGGCATACGCCGCGATAAGCAGAAGAATGCCGCCCGTCACGCCCATCACAAAACCTCCCGGGGCCCTCAATTCCATGATTATCAGTATAACACCGGCGAGCAGCGCGAGATACGCGATATCGGGACGCGAAAATATCTCTATCGCGCGAAGCCTGAAACCCATATCAAGCGGCACGATATCGCCGTTCTCCGTGGCCATCGTTACGTGACGCCCTTTTACGCTCACCGTCATTCCGTCAAGTTTTTCGAGCAGCTCATCCTCGCTTGCGGCTATAAAATCTATGACGTACTGCTCGTATGCTTCGCGCGCGGTCAGGGAAACGCTTTCGCGCACCATGTTCTCAGCGACTTCCGCGTTTCGGCCCCTCTCGACGGCGAAAGAGCGCATCTTCGCCAGGAGGTCGTTCACGACTTTGCGGTTCATCTCGTTGTCGCCGATATCCTCGCCGGAGCCGCTCACCGGATGCGCGGCGCCGATATTGGTCTCGGGCGCCATGACGGCGACATGCGCCGACTGCACGATGAACGCTCCCGCGGAAGCGGCGCGCGCGCCCGACGGGGCTACCCACACCACGACGGGAAAATCCGATTCCGCTATCAGCGACATTATCCGGGACATCGAATCCACCAATCCCCCCGGAGTGTCCATCTTGAATATGAGCAAGGCATTTTCGCCGCGTCCGATCTCGTCAAACACGTGTTCCACGTACTCCTCCATCGGCACTCCGACGATTCCGGTGAGGGGCGCGACGTATATTTTAGCCGCCGCGCGCGCGCCGCCCGGAAAAACGGCCGCCAGCAGCGACAGGACAAGGGAAACCGCCAATATAATCTTACTTTTCATTTGACCAACCTTTCAATCATCTGAGAAACGGCGAACACTTTTACGATTTGTATCTCCGAATCAGAGGGAACCGAGAGCTTTTCGCGGGCGCTCACGACGGCGTTTTTGAAACCTAGGCGGGATGCCTCGCGTATTCGGAGGTGCGAACGCGACGCCGGCCTCACCTCTCCGGCGAGCCCGACCTCGCCTATCAGGCAGGTGTCCGGGGAGATCGAAACATCTTTGAGCGACGAGGCAAGGGACGCGCAAATCGACAGGTCGGCCGCCGGATCCTGAATCGACAGCCCTCCGGCGACGTTCACGTACACGTCACTGCTTCGCGAAAATATGCCGCACCTCCGTTCGAGCACCGCCAGCAAAAGCTGGATACGGTTCGTGTCGATACCGCGCGCGGTGCGCTTCGGATACGGAAAGGGAGTGGGCGCCGACAGCGCCTGTATCTCGGCCGCGAGGGGACGCGAGCCCTCGAGCGAAATGCCCACCGCCACGCCCGATACCGAGGCGCCTCCCTTGCCCCAGTAAAGGCGGCTCGGGTCAGTCACCGCCTCCAGCCCTCCCTCGGTCATCTCGAATATGCCGAGTTCGTCGGTGCCGCCGTAACGGTTTTTCTCCGCGCGTATGAGGCGGTGCGACAAAGTCCGCTCGCCTGAGAACATTATCACCACGTCAACCATGTGTTCAAGTATCTTGGGACCCGCGATCTGCCCCTGCTTCGTGATGTGCCCCACCACGACCGTAGGTATTCCGCGGCGCTTCGCGACTTCGGCGACACGCGAGGCGACCGTTCTGACCTGACCCGGCGAACCCGCCCAGCCATTCTCGTCGTCGAGTCTGAACGACTGAACGGAATCTATCACCAGAAATTCGTATGAAGAAGCCGCCTCCAGCATCGAGGGCAAGTCGGCGCCGCAAAGTATATCGATGTTGCGTTCATTCACACCCAGACGCCGCGCCCTGAGCGCCAACTGTCCGGCGGATTCCTCGCCTGAGATATAGAGCACGTGACGGCCGCAAGCCGCCATTGCGGAGCAGACCTGAAGGAGCAGCGTCGACTTGCCCACGCCCGGCTCGCCGCCCAACAGCACGACGCCCCCTCTTATCCAGCCGCCGCCCAAAACCCTGTCGAGTTCACCGATGCCGGACGGGATTCTCTCCTCCGGCATCACGTCGACGCTCGATATGGGCTCCGCGCGCGCGACGGCGACGCGCCCCATCCTGTCCTCCCTCAGCGGCGCGTCCTCGGCCATAGTACCCCACGCGTCGCAGCCCGGGCAACGCCCGACCATCGTCAGGCTGACGTAGCCGCACTCCGAACATCTGTAACGCGCCGTCGTTTTTTTCGCCGCGCTCTTCCCCATTATCCGCTCAACCCCACGGCCAGTACACCCTTCGGCGGCCTTTCCCGTGAACGGCCATCATTATCTCGTCGAAAGCCGGTGCCGCGAGCAGCATCTTGGTGCAGTTCTCCCGGCTTATCGTATCGAGGGTGTGCGAATCGGACGAGCGCAGAAAAGTCCTCGACGGATATTTTCCCCTCCATTCCTCCGCTTGCGCGGAATCGAGACGGCACGACAATTCTATGGCATCGACAGGGTAATCTTCCGTAAAAGGGCCCAGTACCGCCGGATATGAAAAAGCCGGCCTGTCGACATGCGCGAGCATGGTGATGGCTCCCAGTCCGTTTGCGTAAGACACCACGGTATCGATGTCGTATCCCGCGCCCTGAATCAGCAGGATATCCTCCATCCGAACGATATCGTCGCTGCCGTCGACGACAACCTGATATCCGAAGACATCGGGGTCGTTTATCCTGGAGGGCATTTTGAGCCAGAGCCATTCCTTGAATCTGCGCGCGACCTCGTAGCGCGGAAAAATCGTCACGACGTGTATGTCCTCCGCCGTCTGCACTTCCAAACCGGGCAGTATCACCGGACTGCCGTCCGCCGCCTTTTCGAGCGCCGAAAAGTTATCGCACGTATTGTGATCGCAGACCGCTATTACATCTATCCCGGCTTCACGCGCGCGCGCGACTATTCCGAGCGCCCCCATTTCCAGTTCTCCGCACGGAGACAGGACGGTGTGGAGATGGAGGTCGACCCAGTAATTTTTCAGTCTTCCCGACAACACGTCACCCTTCCAGGCCGAGACGGCCCAACGTCGCGCATGTGCCGAATATGGAGTCCGGCGAAGTCACGAGGGTGATATTTTCCTCCTCGCACCTCGCGGTGAGGTCGGCGGCGGGAACTCTCCCCGCCGCTATTATGATCATCGGCATTTCCTTCAGAACAGCGACCGCGGCCACATTGAGATGGGTCTGTATGGTGATCCAAGCCGCGCCGTCCGAATCCCCCCCCATGACGAAACTCAACAGATCACCGACCGCGGCTCTTTCGACGGTTTTGGATTCGTCTCCAGCGACGTGAACGGTCGCGTTCAGAGCCTCACAAATTTCACTGATAGTTTTTCCGGGCATTTTATCCTGGCCGGGCACGTAACCCGACGCTCCTTCTTTTTTTTTGATATTGGCTATACAGTTTTCCGCACATACGGTACATATTGCTCCGGAACGATCCGTTGGCCTTACCTGATTCGGTCGCAACTGCAAATCCTCCTATATCAAAGGTCAAACCCATTACCGATTCGCGCGTCGCCATAGTCATTGCGTCTCATTTCTCACTCCGCAAAATTCTTGTTTTTATTCTATCACAGTGCCGTGACAAGCAGCAATGTACCCGAGTATTCACAGTTACGTTCGGAATATTTTCCGCGTAAAATACGCAGACACGCGGGGAATTGCGTTCTCAGTCTCCTGAAGACATCATACATACTTTTTATACGTCCGCGGATGAATTAAACAATAGCAAAGAAGTTTCTTTTGATGTTGTCAATAAAGAAGATGGACTAGCGGCATTTGTAGTCCAAAGTACCGTTAGGAGATTTGCCGTAAAGTAAAAAAAGAGGGGCGGCCGAAGCCGCTCCTC
>JAISXR010000167.1 GCA_031270375.1 Synergistaceae bacterium
ATCTGATGTGCAGGATTTACGATGATAAACTTATCGTTTCAGAACCTACTAAAAAAATGAAAGAAATTATTTCTCTCATTTCTTCTTATGGAGGGTAATTTTTCGGGAATATAGGATAACGTCTTTCGCGTCGAGGGCATATCCGCGTTCCTTCACAACAGGCGATAGGGGCTTTGCGGGCGCGTAATATTCGCGCGCGGCATCCACGCTGACGAAATCCTTCTCCGGCCAGCGCATGGCGGTGAGACGTCCTCCGAAGACGCAGCCCGTATCGATGCAGAATGTGCCGTTCAACTCCCGGACTTCTTCCGAAGCGATATGACCGTAAACCACAGCGGCCCGGGCGCGATAGCCCTCCGTCCAGTCGACGCGTTCGGGCAGGCCGAATTCGTCGCGTTCGCCCATCGTCTCGCCGTAGAGACAGAACGACCGGACGCGTCCCGAGGCCCGCCCCTGGTATTTTTCCGTCACTCCGGCATGGGATACGGCAAGTTTCCCATCGTCGAGCATGTAGTGGCTGACGAGCCCGTCCAGAAATTTTTTCACGTCCTCGCGGAACTCCGGCGTTTCGCCGTCGAGCGCCGCGATAGTCGCGTCGATGCCGTGGGTGCGCGTCACGTCAACTCCCTTGAGGTGTCTCAGCAGCTTGACGTCGTGATTTCCCGGGACACATATCGCCGATCCGTTCTTGGTCATGTTCATGACGAGCCGCAGCACCTCAGCGTTCTTCGGCCCCCGGTCGCAGAGGTCGCCCAGGAAAACGGCCTGGCGGAAATCGGATTCTTTCCGTGAGACCGTATAGGTCTCCCTGTCCACGGCGTAATCCAATTTTTCCAGAAGCCCGCACAGCTCGTCGAAACAGCCGTGAACGTCACCTATGATGTCGAACGGCCCTTTTTCGGAGCGTCTGTCGGTCCACAGGGGAACGCGCGCTACTTCCAGCGCCTCCAGTTCTCCCGGCGTTTTGAAAACGTGAACGCGGCGGAACCCTTCCCTGTGCAGATGTCTGAGCGACTGACGCAGCGCCCGCGTGTGAGCGCGGATGACGCGCGGCGGATAGTTGTGCGCCGGGTTGGCCCTGTTTCGTTCCTGACAGAGTTCCTCGGAAAAATCGAACACTATGGCTATGGCGTGGACGTCCTGTCCGCGCGCGAGTTCGATCACGGCGTTCCGCGCTTCATGTTGCACGTTCGTCGCGTCGATGACGACAAGTTTTCCGGCGCTCAGGCGTTTGTTCGCCACATAATAGAGCGCGTCGAACGCTGGTCATCCTCGTCGTCAGAGACCAGGGCGCGGAAAAAGTCGGAACTCAGTATCTCCGTCGGTTTGAAAAAACGCGAGGCGAAAGTCGATTTCCCGCTTCCGGACGCCCCGATGAGCGTCACCACCGACAGGTCGGGTATTTCTATTCGCATCTCGTGAAAACTCCCATCTGCGTCTGGGTTCCGCGCTCTTCGTCGGCGTCTCCGATATCGCTGAAGGCGGCTTCATAACCGTTCCGGCGGGCGACTTCGTCTCCCCAGGCGCGAAATTCCCCGCGCGTCCACTCGAACCGGTGGTCCCCGTGGCGCAGTTGGCCGGACATTTGCCCGAATTTTTCGTTGTACTCGATATTCGTCGTCGTGATCACGACGACGCGCGGCCGCGCGTGGGCGAACAACACGTCCTCGAACGCGGAGAGGCGGTTTTTGTCGATATGCTCGATCACCTCCACGCAGACGGCTGCGTCATATCCCGAAAAACGTCCGTCGCGGTATGTCAGCGATCCCTGAAAGAGCGTGAGCCTCGCCGCGCGGGCCGGAGACATGTTTTCGACATCCAGACGCCGGCGGGCCCGTTCGAGCGCCAATGGCGACGCGTCCGCGCCGGCGACCTTGGCGAACGATTTTTCCCGCAGTAGCAGGCGCAGCAAATTTCCCTCTCCGCATCCCAGGTCGATGACGGACGAAGCGCCATGCGACAGCAGGACCGCAATTACCGCTTCCGCGCGCCTCGCGTTCAGGTTCCTTTTAACCTCGGTTTTCTCAGACGCTTCCCACTCCGCCGGTTCGATATTAGCGTCCTCGGTCGCCCCGGATTCGCCGTCGTCGAGACGTTCCATCGCCATTCGCGCGAGGCGCCTTCTGCCGGCCAGATACCGCCGGACGATGAAATCCCGTTCGGGATGGTTCTCGATCCAGCCCGCTCCTTTTTCCAGCAGTTTGTCTATCTCGTCCGTACCGATCCAGTAGTGTTTTCCGCGGTCGAAGGCCGGTATCAGAATGTAGAGATGAGCGAGCAGGTCCTTCAGGAGACAGCGGCGGGAGAGCGAGAGGTTCACGTAACAGCCATCCCCCCACTCGGGAAATTTTTCGTCGAGGGGCTCTTTCGCGTAATGGACTTCGTAGCCGAGCGGCGCGAAAACGCGGTCGATCATCTCGGCGTCGCCGCGGCAGGGCAGGGCCGAAACCACAGCCGTCAGGTCGTGTTCGGCGGAAGCGATTTCCGGTTTTTTGTCACACCTGCCGGCGAGCGCCGAGCCGAAGACGCGCGATATCGCCGTGCTCATGAAAGACGAGCTGACATAGGGGCGGTCGTTGACGTAGTCGAACAGGCCGCCGCCCTTTGAGCCCTCCCTGCCCTTCGCGAGGTCGATCGGGTCGATGTCGAGCAGGAGTGCCGCCGTACACCGCGTGTCCGACACCTCGGGATAAAAGACATAGGCGCGTCCGTAACTGAGTTCGAACATCTGCGGACGGCTGGGATTTTTGTGCAGCAGGTATCCCAGATCCGCCGCGTTGTTTCCTTGGTATGTTATCGTCAGCAGCATGTTTTCCGCAAATCCGCCTCTCCATAAGAAGACTAATATTAAAGACCATACGCGAGAGTCTGGGAAACGGGTGTTTCCCAGAAGAGACCTCCTTGAGCCATCCCGCGGCATAGATTCTCTGCCGCCTCATCACATCGCGGAAGTCTCGCTATAAGGGCATACAGCGTCGTGGCGGTACAATTCGTTTTTAACCCCGCGCATGCTTACTCAATGTCTCTCCATACTTCAGCTAGGCAACATTTACGGTGCATCATCTTCGGGTTTTTCAGCTTCGACACGCCGGCGGGGATCCGAGATAAAAGCCTTTAATCTCTTTGAAGCGTGGTTAAAAGTCCAACTGATAGATAGAATTTCCCCCCACCCATTCAAGCCTTCCCAGTGATATTCTTCGAGTGTATCTGTTTCTATTAAAAATGGCTCTTTCGATCTTACAATCAATTCCCCGTTTTGAGACACGAAACCGCACTTTTCCTTTCTCAGAAAGGCAAACGGCAACCATTGAGAATCCCAATTGTCCGGGTTTGGCATAAGCATAAGCCGGCCGTTGCTAAAATCTAGCGCGTCGTCCCATTCAAACGGTATAACTTCTTTCCCGTACCGGTTAATGAGCCCCCATTTTCCGTTCCGTTTCACCGGGACAAATCCTCCCCTGAAATGACCATGACTATCCTCGTAAATCGGTTCGACAATTACATTTCCTTCATGGTCGATATAACCATATTTGCCGTCGCGCTCGACCATGATCTCTTCATAATTTTTATCCCAGTATCCGAGAAAATCCCACTGCGGTTCCAAGACAATTTTCCCGGTTTTAGCAAGAGCGTACCCCCACTCCCCCTTTACACAAAACGCCGCCCTCTCAAGTATATATTCCTCGGTGAAATAATCGGACAGGGACATATGGCCGTTCTCATGAAGCAGATACACAAATTCGCCGTCAATCAACCCGCGCATATCATCACCTGGGTATTTATCCCGAATCAAGCATGGTTTGATATTTTCCCACTTTTCCACAATATTCCCCTCAGTATCAATGACGCGGAACTGCCTATCCTTACTAATAACAACCGCTTTGCCCTGATAAAACGGTTCCGTATCAACCAACCGGACGATATGACCTTTCCGGTCTCACAATCGACATAACCACGATCATCCTCAATACTAAATTGCTGAATACCTTTCCGACGTTTATCGTCCTTGAGCTCGCGGAACTAAAATATTCCCTTAGATAACAAGTCCTGAGATCTTCGTGCCTTTCAATGAAATTGCCGCGATCGTCGACGGTAAAATAGTTTCCTTCGCTTTTTTGCGCGAGCGCTTTTCCCTCATGGAAATAACACGCAGAGTACAAGTCTCTCAGTATAACCTCCCCGTTTTCGTGATTGATGTATCCATTGCCGTGATTAACCTCTATTCTCCACGGGCCGTCATAATCCAGTTGTCTCGCCAATATGTTTTTGGAGTTATTGTCAAATCTGGTGTATGAGTCACTCATGCGGCGCTCCTGCCAGTTTGGCCTATATCACGGATACCATC
>JAISXR010000210.1 GCA_031270375.1 Synergistaceae bacterium
TTCTCATTGCCGCGCCAATAGGCGCCGGCGAGCGATAAAAGCGTGAAGTGTTTGATATAGCCGGTGTTCGGCACATGAGGGCCGCGGCACAGGTCCCAAAAATTCGCCTGACCGTACAGAGAGACACTCTCAGCGCCAATGTCGTTTATCAGTTCCGTCTTGAACTGGTCGCCCGAGAATTTTTCGAGCGCCTCGGCGGAGGGTATCTCCACGCGCTCGATCTTTATTTTTTCGGCCGACAGGCGTTTCATCTCGGCCTCTATTTTGGGCAGATCCCCGTCGGTGATCGGATTGGGGAAGAGCACGTCGTAGTAAAAGCCGTCCCGTATCGACGGCCCCACGCCGAATTTCGCGCCGGGGTACAGGTTCGAGATCGCGTGGGCCATGAGGTGCGAGGTCGAATGTCTGAGGACCTGAAGCCCCTCGGCGCTGTCCGGCGTAATGGGCGTGACTGTGCCTTCCGAGGACAACAGCACGTGAAGGTCCGCCGGCGTGCCGTCGACGAGCGCGGCGAGCGCGTTTTTAATACCCCATTCCTTAAAAAGCTCGAACGGGGTTATTGCGCGTTCAATCTCAAAAATTTTATCGTCGGGTCCCCTGTATAAAGCCATCAATTCATCACCTCTTTGTAATTATATCATCTTCATAAACGTTCAAACTGGTGATATCATAACGCTCATGAACGAAAAATTCGGGGTTCGAAATGTTGTACTTGCGGGACTGTTCACGGCGATAATATTTGTGGTGACTGCTTATTTCCCCAGAATACCTACGGTTCGAGGTTATGTCCACGTCGGCGACTCAGTGATCTACATAGCGGCCTGCCTGCTGAATCAGCCAGGGGCGGCGATATCCGCGGCGCTCGGCGGATTTCTGGCCGACGCGCTCACGGGATATTTAGTGTGGGCGCCTTTTACGGCGCTCATAAAAGCCGCTCTCACCATTTCATTCACGGCCAGGGGCAGCAAAACGCTGTCACTCCGGAATTTTTTGGCGGCATTGGCCGCGTTTCCCATCACGATAGGCGGATATTATCTGGCCGCCTGGAGGATAACCGGAGACACGTTAGCGCCGCTCGCCGAAGTTCCGTTCAATGTGGCGCAGGCAGGCGCCAGCATGTTGATTTACCTCGTCGTAGCCGCGGGTATGGATAAGACGAGCCTGAAAAATCGCCTCGCCGGCCCCAGATGACGCACTTTTCCCCATCTTCTCATTACGCCCCGTCAGGAGGCCGCGCCGCTGATACGCATCAATGACATAAGCGTCGCCTTCGGCGAGAAAACCGTCCTCAAAAAGATAAACTGGCTCGTGACGGACGGCACCCGCGCCGCCCTGGTTGGGGACAACGGGGCGGGCAAGACCACCTTGCTCCGCGTCCTCGCCGGTAAAATGGAGCCCGACGGGGGAACGGTCGAATACGTCGGAAGCGCGACGATAGGTTATCTTCCGCAGGATTTGGCCGAACTTGGAGATGGCTCCGTGATGGAGTTTCTGTCCGAGGATTCGGGCATAGCCGGGATGAGAACGCGCCTGGAGGAAACCGAGGAGCGCATTTCGCGCGCGGCCGAAAATTCCGCCGAACTGAAATCCGCGCTCGCCGCGCACGAGGATATGGAACACGAGTTCTCGCACCGGGGCGGCTACGGATTCGAGGCGATGGTGAAGAAAATTCTTCGCGGGCTGGGTTTTGTGCCCAAAGACGCGGAACGTCCGTGCGGCGAGTTCTCGGGCGGATGGAGGATGAGAATCGCCCTCGCCGCCATATTGCTCCGCGCGCCCGACGTTTTGTTGCTCGACGAACCGACTAACCACCTCGACACGGAGAGCATGGAATGGCTCGAAAACTGGCTCCGTGATTACAGGGGGATAATATTGTTCGTCTCTCACGATAGGCGCTTCCTGGGGCGTATCGCGGGCGAGATCGCGGATTTGGAGCGCGGCGAGATCACGCGTTACTCCATGGGTTACGAGAGATATCTCGCCGGGAAGGAAGCCGCGCGCGAACGCCTCGAACAGGCGATAGAGGACCAGAAGGAACGAATAGAACACATCCAGCGTTTCGTGGAACGCTTCCGCTACAAATCGAGCAAAGCGACCCAGGTGCAGAGCAGGATAAAACAGCTCGAAAAGATGGAGATATACGCGCAGGAAGCTCCGTCGCAGAGCGTCAAGATCAAATTTCCCGAAGCCCCCCGAAGCGGATACAAAGTGGCCGGCGCGGAGGGAATTTCCAAGCGTTACGCCGATAACGAGGTATTTTCGGGCATCAGCTTCGAGCTGCACAGGGGCGAACGCGCTGCCCTGGTGGGAGTGAACGGGGCCGGCAAGAGCACGCTGATGCGCCTCATCTCGGGAACGGAGACGCCCGACGCCGGAACCATCCTCCTGGGGCACAACGTAAAACTGGCTTATTTCTCGCAGGAAAGCGCGATGAATCTGGATTACTCCCACACCGTATGGGAGGAAGCGTCGCGGACCGGCTCGTCCATGGCGGAGGCGTCACGTCGCGATCTGCTGGGCGCGTTCCTCTTCTCGGGAGACGACATCAAAAAAACCGTCAGCGTTCTGTCGGGCGGCGAAAAATCGCGGCTCTCGCTGTTCAAGCTGATACTGTCGTCATCGAACTTTCTCGTCCTGGACGAACCGACAAATCACCTCGACATGAAGACGAGGGAGATTTTCCAAAACGCGCTGCTGCAATACGGCGGCACGCTCCTGATCGTGTCGCACGACCGATATTTCCTCGACAACCTGGCGGAGCGGGTTCTTGAAATCCGGGACGGCAAATTGTACGACTATTCCGGCAATTATTCGTGGTTCATAGAGAAACGGGACGAAACGCTGTCCGGCGCGCAGGAAAACGGCGCCAAAACACAGCCGGCGGACACAAAAGAAAAACGCCGGCGGGAAACCGAAGAGCGAAACAGAATTCACCGCGAGCGAAAAAAATTCTCCGATAAACTGGCGTCCACAGAACGCGCGATAGAATCGTCGGAAGCGCGCAGAAGCGAGATCGACACAAAGCTGTGCGACCCGGCGACGCACACCGACTCGTCGTCGGTGCAGTCTCTAATGATCGAACGCAAAGCGATAGAGGACGCGCTCGCGTCCGATTACGCGCAATGGGAGGAATTGTCGGAGGCTATGGAGGAGATAAAATAGTTGCGGGCGGATACTCTGTGCCGGCAAAGATGACGCCGTTGTTCGGTTCAAAAGAACCGAATTCATTGTGGTTTTTGGAATACGCGCGGCGTTGCTGTTTCCCCATTTCCGTATCGCAGCATCTATGTTTGAGTATTTATCGGCCAGCCTGTAAAATGCGGTGTGTGATGAATCGGGAATTCGAGACGGGAGGACACGCCGAAGTGAAAAGAATAGAGACGGCAGCGCTTGTCGGATTGGGGGCATAGGCGATGTCACTCAAACCGGAGACTCTGGATTTTATCAAAAAAACGGCAAAGGAAATGGGAGCGCGTAAAGTTTTTCTTTTTGGGTCATGCCTCCACAAAGACGAGAGCGAAGCGGGAGACATTGATCTTGGCATCGAGGGGCTTTCGCGCGACGAAGTCCATTCTTTGCGCCGTCGCCTGTATTCCTCCCCTGAAATTCGCTGTGACGTTGACGTAGTGAGAATGGAAGACAGGGACTGGATCGTCCCTTTGATTGAGCTTGACGGGATGAGCATTTATGAATCCTAAAGTCGAAGAGGCGGTCTTCCTCCTGATGCGCAAGAACGAGTCCACGGTTTGCCTGTTGCGGGAATGGCTCGGCAAGGAATCGTGGAACGCCATGGAAGCGATAGGCGTAGCTTCTGTTGTCGCAAATATTTACAACGGGATTGAAACAGTACTGGAACTAACGATAGAAAATGGGAGGACACGCCGAAGTGAAAAGAATAGAGACGGCAGCGCTTGTCGGATTAGGGGCGATTGGCGCCGCTTACCTGTCCAGGATATCGGAGCGGATTGTCCCTGAAAATATCAGGGTCATAGCGGATTCCGAGAGGGCGGAGCGGATATCCGCCGGCGTGGCCGTGAACGGGCGCGTGTATCGCTTCCCAGTGTATGGGCCTGAGGAAAAATCCCTTCCGCCGTCCGATCTCGCCATATTCGCGGTCAAGTGGCCCCAATTGGGCCTGGCGATAGAGGATATGAAAAATCAAATCGGGCCTGAAACGATAATATTGTCGCTTTTGAACGGCATTACGAGCGAGCGCGAAATCATCCGCGCTTATGGGGATCGCAACGTGTTGTTATCCCTCGCGATGGGCATCGACGCCACGAGAAACGGCGGCGGCACCGTCTATACGTCCCTTGGATTTATCCAGTTCGGCGAGGCCCGGAACGATCCGCGCGCCTATTCTCCCAACGTGATCGCGGTAAAGGAATTTTTCGACAGGGCTGGCATAGAATACGAAATTCCCGCCGATATGCGGCACGCGCTTTGGAAGAAATTCATGATGAACGCCGGGGCCAATCAGACGACAGCCGTCCTGGGCTGCGCGTATGGGCTTATCCAGACCTCCCCGGACGCTAGACGCGTCATGCGGGCAGCCATGGAAGAGGTCGCGTCGGTGGCGGAACGGGAGGGCGTTTCGCTCACGGAGGAGGACATTGATGACGGTTTCGCGCGGCTCGACAGGCTGTCGCCAAGCGGGCTCACCTCCATGAGCCAGGATATCTCGTCCCGCCGGACGACGGAGGCGGATATGTTCGGGGGCACGGTGACGGAACTGGCCGGACGCCACGGGCTGGCATCCCCGGTGAACGAGACGCTGTTTCGTCTGATAAAGGCGATCGAGGCTTCGTGGTCCGACCGGGAGTGATGCGGTACGGTAAAGGCCATCGTCGATGAATGCCCCGCGATATAAGGCACTGAAGAAAGAGAGTCTATGATAGAAGCTGCCGTTGCCCACGCAATGGGCGATGATGAAAAAGCATGATGACGGCCTTCGTGGATACGAACTACTTCGTCCGTATTTTCGTAGCTGACGACGAAAAGCAAACAGAACAGGCCATAACCTTGTTCAAACGCGCCGAAGCAGGTTAGGCGGTGTGATATACGAACCCGTAGCATAGATAGATTTCAAATTAATGCCGATGCCGCAAAATGTTGGCGGCATCGCGGGGACTATGGAGGGTATGAACGATGCCGAAACCGCCCAAACTGCCTGTTGGAATACAGACGTTCGAGCAACTGCGGGAAGAAGGTTATCTGTACGTCGATAAGACGGGATACCTCATTGACATGATCGATAACGGCAAGTTTTATTTCCTCTCTCGCCCGCGGCGTTTCGGAAAATCTCTCACAATCTCCACGTTCGACGCGTTGTTCTCGGGCAAAAGGGAGTTGTTTATGGGCCTCGCCGCGGAGGAGTTTTTCGAGCGGCCCGATTTCAGACCGCGTCCGGTGATAAGGCTCGACATGAGCGAGGTGTCGGCCATCGAAGGACGGGAGGCGCTGTTTTCGCGCATGATGATGCTTCTCGAACGAAACGCGGACATACACGGCGTCGCGTTTCGCGGAGTGTCGCCTCAGGAAGCGCTGGCGCGGCTCATTTGGGACGTTTCGGCGGCGAAGGGTCCGGCGGTCGTTTTGATCGACGAATACGACAGCCCGCTGCTTGACGTTTTCGATGACCATGATAAATCGGCGTCGATACGCGAGATTATGCGCGATTTTTACAAACAGATAAAAGCGGCCGACGAACGCCTCTGTTTCGTTTTCATCACGGGCATCTCGAAATTCTCGCGCATGGGAGTTTTTTCCGCGATGAACAACATACTCGACGTCTCGGTGGATAAAAAATACGGTGCGATGCTCGGCTACACAGAGGAAGAACTGATCTCGAATTTCTCCGCGCACATCGACGCGACGGCCAGGGAGATGAATACAGAGCGCGGCGAACTGATGTCGCGCGTCGAGGATTATTATGACGGTTTTTCATTCGACGGTATCACGCGGTTGTATAATCCGTACTCGACCTTGTATTTTTTTCAACGCCGGGATTTTTTGAATTATTGGTTCGAGAGCGGCACTCCGTCGTTTATAGCGAAATATATGAAAGACCTGAATCTCACGGTCGAACAGTTCAGGGGAACGGGCGTCTCGAAGGACTTCGCCGTCTCGCCCGGGGAGATAGAAAACGCTTCGGCGGCGAGTTTCCTCTATCAGTCCGGCTATCTCACCCTGCGACCCGGAACGGCCGACGACTATTCGCTCGATTATCCGAACCGCGAAGTACTGGTCTCGATGTCGCGGTTGTTGACCGAGAATATTTTTTCAGGGCATGATGAACCAAGCTCTTACAGAAACATCATTTTGAGATGTCTCGCCGGCAGGGATGCGGAGGGCGTGGTCGAACAGTTCAACAGGATACTTTCCGCCATTCCCTATGACGATTTCGCGGGCGCGGCGCGTGCCAGCGTGAGGGAACACGGTTACAAATTCTCGCCGGCCGAATGGCTTTACCGCTCCACTCTGCTCGCCTATCTACGCGGAGTCGGCGTGAATGTCGAAGCGGAGCTTCACAGCGGCCGAGGGCGCGCCGATATGGTCGTTGCCCACAAGGGCCGTGTCTGGGTAATGGAACTCAAGATCGCGCGTGACGGAGCCGACGCCTCCCGCCTCGCCGACGGCGCGCTCGCCCAGATTGCCGAGATGGGTTACGCGGAACGGTACGTCGGCGCGGTTATGCTGGGCATGGTAATCGACGACGCGAAACGGAGCATAACCGAATACAGGGTCCGAACCGGCGGCTGAAGGTTCGTTGCTCTCAGCCACGCAATAATCATTTATCGCGGCATCACTCCCGACCTGCAGAACAGGCGTCTCGCGGATATGCCGAGCGTTGCCTTGTTCCTCGTGACGCTCAGTATTTCCTCGCTGACGAAAAAAGCGTCTTTCACGGCGGGAAACGAGGCGCGCAGAAAATAAAACCTGACGTAGCTGAAATCGTCGTCCAACGGAGGCATTCGGGGGATGAAAGGGGTGTCCGCGCGTTTGGCGAGATCGCCGGTGAAAAGGCCCGGTTCGTAATCGAGATCGGCCACGTAAAGCGTGACGCCGGACATAGGTTCACCGGGCGGCGGGGGCACGGCGCTTCCGTCGTCGCGGACGGCCTCTATCCGCGGCATATTCTCGGCAAGGGAGTTCACTCTGGCCCTTGGAAACTGTCCCGCGGCGGCCGACGCGAGCAGCCAGTCCTCGGCGTATTTGAGGCCCAGGCAGGCCGCCTCGGCAGACACGACATCGCCCGCCACGGGAAGAGATATCAAAAATTTCGCCCTCACCCGCTCCAGCACAAAAGCGGACGCTATGGAGGCGAGCAGCATGAAGATGACCACCGGCGCGCTCCAAAAAGCGGAACGCCTCACTCTCTTCCGTCTATTTCCCATCGTTTCCACCTCACGTTTTCGCCGTTTTCGGACGAGACCACGAAAATATCCGCGACTTTCATCCCCCCGCGCGTCTCGACCGCGGTCACCGACGCGTTCCACTCCCCGCGTTCCATGAGCGGCGAGGTCTCGAAACGCGCGTTCATCTCGTGGACGAGTGACGAATAATCCAGCGCGCGCGTCCTTTTATCGTGGGACTTTTTGGATATGGCCGCTATCGCGCCGGACACTTCGATCGCGCAAGCCGAGACGGTCAGGGCTATGAAAAGACAACAGATTGTCTCGGCCAGCATCCAGCCCCCGCTCTTTTGTGTAATTTTTTTTCTGTGCATCGAAAGTGAAAACCTCCTTCTTAACGGCAGTCATGTCGGATGATATCAGTTTCCCACAGACGAATAAATTTTTCAACTGCGGAAAATATCTGCTATACTTTAGATAAAGTTGTTCTTTTTTTTTGGAATTCAAAAGACGGCGGAGGGAACACATGATGAGCGATTCCATAACAGACATTGAAAATGGTCTCCTCAAAATCGAGGCACTGATAAGAGGACTGACCGAGGACAGGGACAGGGCGAAGGTCGAGATAGCGGAACTGAAACGCGCGTTGGACGACAGGGAACTGGAATTCCTGACCCTTGACGAGGCCCAACAGAACATGAAAAACGACTACGAGCGGCAGATCGCGGAATCGTCCCGCGCCCGGGAGGAACTGGAATTTAAGCTGGAGGAGCTGGCGTCGAGAATCATGGCTTTGATTCCTCTCGTGGGGGAGTATTCCTCCGAGAACAAGACGTAAAAAAACGCGCGTATCGCCATGAGCCAGGACACGCGCCAGGTCCCCCTGATGATCGGGAGGAAGTCCTATATGATGCGCACGGATTTGAGCGACAAAGAACTCAAAGCCGCGACTGCGCTGGTGGAATCCGCCATCAGGGAGACGGGAGGGCTGAAGGCCGACCAGGAGCGGTTTCTGGCGGTAGTTTGCGTGGAGCTGGCGACAAGGTTGTTGTCGATCGGCAAGCGGGTTGACGAAATACTATCGTGCGCGAATGTCGCGCCCGATAAAACACACGAAAGGGACTGATTCAGATGAGTGCCGTCGATATAGCGCTGCTCGCGGCCGGAATTTTTTTCGTCGTCCGGGGGATAATGAAGGGGATTTCCGGAGAGGTGATATCCCTCCTCGGAACTGTCGGGGGTTTTTTCTGCTCCATAAGATTCTACGAGCCCTTCGCCGCCATTCTGATGACGAATTTCGGCATGTCGGCCGCGCCTGCGACGATTCTCTCGATGCTGGCCATCTTCTTCGTGATTTTTTTCGGCTGCGCGATGATCGAGACGCTCGTTAAAAAAGTCATCAAAAAGACGAGCCTCACCGTCACTGATAAAACGCTCGGCGCTCTGGTGGGGCTGTTCAAGATGTACGTGATAGCCCTCCTGGTGCTGGTGGGCGGGTTCGCGATCCAGCCGCTCACGGGGGACGCGTGGATTCAAAAAAGCCGCGTTCTGTCGGCGGTTTCAATTACGTGGCCGGTTGCGTCGGACTTGCTCGACAGGGCCGGATTGCTTCCCGACATCAGCACTATACAGGAAGAGGCGCGCGAGTACATAATCCGTCAGGCCGGGCGCGCGATGCGGGACGCAAGCGAGGACGTGATGATACAGGCGTTGAGCGGAGACGCGGCGCTGCCGTCGGGCGAGATCACGTACCCGGACGGGACGGAACCCGGCGCGGAGAGGTGACCTCGAGCGCACGGTTCTGCCGGTTCCCCATATGATAATTGACGGCGCGGCGCGGGAATCTCTCGAAATATCCAAAATACTCGACATTATAAGGCGTGACTGCCGCTGTGATTTGGGCGCTTCTCTGCTGAAGGGCAGGGTGCCGTTGCGTGACGCGTCAGAGCTGCGGACGGCCCATGAGTTGTTCGGGGCGGTGGAAAACTACAGGGATAAATACGGAGATCTTCCCTGGAACCACAAACTGGCGGCCGTCGGATACCTGTTTGAGGAAGCGCGTGCCTCAGGCATGCTCACGGGTTCGGAACTGCTCTCGATAAGACTTCTGCTTCAGGGATCGGCCCGCCTCAAGGAAGCACTGACGGCAGCCCGGCGTGAATGGCCGGTGATGTCGGTTCTGCTTAAAGACCTCCACGACTTTTCGCGCGAGGAGGAGGCTCTCTCGGTCGTCGAGGACGACGGAAGGTTGGGCGACGCCGCCTCCGAGGCGCTCAGGAGAATCCGCGGGGGTATGAGGCGCGTGCGCGGCGAGATAAGGCGCAAAGGGCAGAATATCCTCTCCGATCCGGCGATAGCGGCCATGCTCCAGGAACGGGTGTTGTCGCTTCGAAACGGCCGTCACGCCATGCTGGTCAGACAGGACGCGGTGACGAACTTTCCGGGGATAGTGGCGGACCGTTCGAGCTCGGGCAGCAGCATCTACATGGAACCCCACGCCATCATGGCGCTCAACAACGAGCACGCCGTGATGGCCGAGGACGAAAACGCCGAGGAGCGCAGGATACTGCACAAACTCACTGCCCGTATGCTCGACCGCGAAAACGCCATTTTGGACGCCGAACGCGCGCTTGGAACCGTCGATCTGTTTTACGCGCTCTCGGAAAAGGTGCGGCGCGACAAGTGGCATGTGCCTCTGGTAGGGAACCGCGCCAGATTCGACCTCAACCGCGCCCGGCACCCCCTTCTGGGGAACTCGGCCGTCCCGATCGACATATCCTGCGGGAAGAGCTTCAGGATTCTCGTCGTGACGGGGCCGAACACCGGCGGCAAGACCGTGGCGCTCAAAACGGCGGGCGTGTGCGTCTGTCTCGGCTGGATGGGGTTCCCTATACCGGCCGGCGAGGGCTCGGAGATCGGAGACATAGAGGACGTTTATGCCGACATAGGAGACGAACAGAGCGTCGAACAGAACCTCTCCACTTTCAGCGCGCACATCTCGCAGATCAAGAGGATACTCGACGCCGCCTCGGAAAATTCCCTGATACTGCTGGATGAACTGGGTGCCGGGACCGACCCTGAAGAAGGCGCGGCGCTCGGCGTCGCCATACTCGACGCGCTGCGCGAGCGGCGTTCGCTGGTGCTCGCCACCACGCACCACAACCCGATTAAACGCTACGCCCTCACCTGTCCCGATGTCGAATCGGCATCGGTGGAGTTTGACGCGGGTACGCTGTCGCCGTCGTATCGTCTGCTCATAGGCATTCCGGGGCGCAGCAACGCCCTGCTGATAGCCAAAAAACTGGGGATGCCGGAGCATGTGCTGGAGCGGGCTTACGGGGCGCTCGAGACGAGAGAGGCGAGCATGGAGGAGATAATAGGCGAATTGCAGGAGAAGCGCACCGCGATAGAGCGCGAGAGCGAACGCCTCGACGAAATGCGCGCCGGAATAGAACGCGCGCGCGCGTCGTACGAGGCGGAACTTCGCGCACTGAACGAACGCCGCGACAAAATACTCGAAGAGGCCGACAATCATGCGCTCGGCATAGTGAAAAACGCGGAAGTCGCGGCGAAATCGCTGCTGAAGACCATGACGTCCTCCGACAGGCCCTCGGCTGACAGGCATTTGGGGCGGACGAAAAGGCATTTCGACAAGATACGCCAGCAGGCGGAGACGAGAACCGACGAGCGGATGGAACACAGATACGGGCACGACGACCGTCCGCTTGAAGCGGGCGAAAACGTGGTGGCGGCGGAAACGTCGGCCGTCGGTGTCCTGGAGGAGATACGCCGCGACAAGGCCGTGGTCTCCTACGGCGCGACGCGCATGGAATTGCCCCTCAAAATGCTGCGAAGGGCCACCGGCGAGGAAAACAAATCCCAGAAAAAGGCCGGACGTGCCGCTCAAAAATCCGGCGTGAAAATAACCCCTCCCCCGTCGCCCGTGGGAGTGCCCAGTTCCATCATGATTCGCGGCATGACGATAGACGAGGCGATGCCCATGACGGAACTTTACCTCGACCGCGCGTATCGCGCCGGTTTCGGCGAGGTTTCCGTCATCCACGGCAGGGGGGAGGGCATACTGAGGCGGGAGGTTCAGATCCTCTGCAAGCACCTGTCCTACGTCGACAGCTTCAGGCTGGGCGGCGAGGGAGAGGGCGGTTTCGGCGTGACGATAGTGCGTTTCAAAAAATAGCGGTATGGATGAAAGCCTTGGATAGGCCGGATTGATTTTATAACTGGGAGGAACTTGGGGAGAGTAAGAAATTCGCACGTTGTCCCCATAATCGGTTATAATGAAACACGGCCTCAGCGTGAAGAGCGAAAATTACGGCCCAGGGGAAGTGAGAGCGCATGGACGCCGGACCTAGTTTCAACCCACCTTTATACGAACCAAAAAACTATTTCGCGGCAGCGCGCGGCGTTATGCGCCTTAAAAAGTAATCCGGAAAGGACGTGTATTGACGCGGGCCGCCCATGACGCGGAGGCATGCGACAATGAAGCAGACCATCGGTATATCCGAACTTCTTGAGGGCAAAAAGCTCCACGAACTGAAAGAACTCGCCGCGGGACTGAACCCGACAGACATCGCGGAGGAGTTCGAAAATCTGACCGAGCAGGAACGGGCGGCCGTGTTCCGTTCCCTGCCGAAGGATGTCGCGGCGGACGTATTCTCATATATGTCCCCGGAGACCCAGGAAAACCTCATCTCTTTTCTGACCGACCCGGAACTGTCCCATATAGTGAACGACCTCTTTCTCGACGACGCGGTGGATTTTATCGAGGAAATGCCCGCGAACGTCGTGAAACGCGTGCTGAAAAACGCGAGCGAGGACACGCGGAAGCAGATAAACCAACTTCTCCAGTATCGGGAGGATTCGGCCGGCAGCATCATGACCACCGAGTACGTCGACCTCAAAGAGGACATGACGGTCGAGTCGGCATTCTCACGTATCCGGGCGGTGGGCATGGATAAGGAAACCATATACACATGTTACGTGGTGGACGGCAGACGCGTTCTGGACGGAGTGATCACAGTCCGAACCCTCTTGCTCGCGAAACCCGGCGACAGGATCGGCGACGTCATGAACCGGAACCCCATATACGCGGTCACGGATGACGACCGCGAGGCCGTCGCGGAACTTTTCCAAAAATATGACCTGATCGCGCTTCCGGTCGTCGACACGGAGCGTCATCTGGTGGGGATAATCACGGTCGACGACGTTATGGAGGTACTGGAGGAGGAAAACACGGAGGACTTCTATAAAATGGCCGCCATGGTTCCCACGGACGAGGCGTATCTGGCCTCGGGGGTATTCGAATTGGCCAAAAAAAGGATTTTCTGGCTAATGGTCCTCATGATATCGGCGTTTTTCACGGGGAGCATCATCACGAGGTACGAAGAGATGCTGGCGCTGTTCCCCGCCCTTTTCGCCGCCGTGCCGATGCTGATGGACACCGGAGGCAACGCCGGATCGCAGTCATCGACCATCATCATACGAAGCCTGGCTCTGGATGAATTGCGAATATCCGACGCGCCGCGGATTCTCTGGAAAGAAGTCAGAATAGGAGCGATTGTCGGAACGGCGCTCTGCGCGACAAACGTCGCGTTCAAATGGGCGTCCGGGGTCGACATACGGGTCAGCGCGGCAATCGGCGCCAGCCTTTTCGCCACGGTCGTGCTCGCCAAGATCACAGGCAGCATGCTGCCTCTTCTGGCCAAAGCCCTGAAACTGGATCCCGCCCTCATGGCCGCGCCGATAATCACCACGCTGGTGGACGCGGGCGGCTTGGTGCTGTATTTTCGGGTCGCGAAACTGATGATGGGGATAAGATGACAATGGGTAAAATTGGTAAAATTAGGTAAAATTACGGTCGAATTTCTTGAACCGCATATTCTAACCCCAAGCCGATATGTTATTATATTGTTGCTTGAACCCACTCGCGAAAAATTTTTTTGGAGGCGGCAATTGTGAAAACGCTAATTGTTGACAGGGATGGGAGTTTATCGTTTGCCGAAGTGCCGATGCCCGCGTACGGCGATTATCAGGCTCTCGTGAAGATGATAAGCTGCGGGGTGTGCAACGGGACGGACATCAAAATAATTCATGGCAAATTCAAGGGTTTCGCCTACGAGAACGATTACCCGCTGATGCTTGGCCATGAGGGCGTTGGGCGCGTCATTGAGGTCGGTTCCAAAGTTTGCGGGTTGAAGACCGGGGACGCGGTTCTGCTGCCGTTCGTGGACGCGGTCGGAGACCTCAAATCCGGCTGGGGGGCATTTTCCGAGTACGGCGTAGTGAACGACGCGGCGGCTTTGAAGAGGGACGGACTCGCCTTCGGCAACCCGCTTTATCCTGAGTGCGTGGACGCTCAGGCCGTCGTCCCGCCCGATATTGACCCGGTCGACGCCGCGATGATAGTGACGCTGCGCGAGGTATTGAGTTCGATAAAGACGTTCGGTTTCGGGCCCGACGAGAGCGTAGCGGTGTTGGGGTGCGGTCCCGTTGGCCAGACTTTCATACGTTTCATGAGCCTGCTCGGGGTACATCCGATAATCGCGTTCGATATCAAGGAGGAAAAACTCGCGATAGCGCTCAAAAACGGCGCCGATTACGCCTTCGACAGCAAATCGGACGGCATCTCCGCGAAAGTGCGCGGGATATGCCCGGACGGGGTCGATTATGTTCTGGACGCCGTGGGATATCTGCCGCTCATAAATCAGTCTATGGAGTTCATCAAGGACAGGGGCAAGATATGCTGTTACGGCATATCGCCCGAAGATTCGATGAGTCTTGACTGGAGCGGAGCCCCGTATAACTGGACATTGTGCTTCCAGCAGATGCCCAGAAAAATCGAGGAGGGCGCGGCTTACAGCCAGGTGTTGGCGTGGCTGCGCTCCGGGGCCGTCAGACTTGAGGATTTCATATCCGATTACGCCAATTTCGAGGACGTAATAGATATCTTCGGCAAAGTCGAGAGGCACGAAATAGCGCTGAAGTGCGTGATAAAATTTTAAAAAACACAAGGGGGCATCGCCCCCTTGTGTTTTTTAATCGTTTTTTAATCCCTTCGCGAACGGGAATACTCGAAACCTGTCTTGCGGCGGCGGGACGAGCGGTCGCGCCGTTCAGTCGCCGGATGCTCCGTCCTTTCGCGGTACGCCGGTCTAGCGCGTTCCGCCGGTTTTTCGTCCTCTTCCAGAGACTTGACCGACGAAATCACCAGACCTTCTTTCGCCATGCGGGATTTTCTCGATTCAAGCATCTCGGCTGCGTGCGGAGAGAGTTCGATCGACGCGGAAGTCTCGCGAAGTTTTATGTTTCCAACGTCCTCGCGGGAAATGCCCATCGAGCGGCAAAACGCGCCCAAAAGCGCGCCGACCTCCCATCCGTCGTCACGGCCCGCGGCGATACGCACCTGCACACCGCCCTCCATGCTCCGGCTTCGGCTCCGGGGGACGGAGGTTCCCTGAACGCGTCCCCGTTCGGGCGCGCCGTCACGCGTGAGGGGGCGATGCCGGTCGCGGTTCATCTCCGCCTGCACGTCGGCACGAATCGAGTATCCTCGGGGCTGCTCGCCGTAAGCGCACGCCAGCAGGCCGGCCACCATGAGTTCGGCGTCGTCGCGTTCGAGCACTTCGGCCGCCCATTTCCGATATTCGTCTCCCTCAATCGAGCGCTCGACAAGCGTGTTTTCGAAGCGTGATTTCTGGGTGCCTTCTATTTCGGCCGCGTCGGGTGCGGGAATCACCTGCATTTGGAGATTGGATCCCTGCGTCATCTGTTTGAACGAGCGAAGCTCCCTGCCCGTCAGGAGGGCGAGGTTTGCCCCCTCGTGCCCCGCCCTGCCTGTCCTGCCACTGCGGTGGACGAACGTCTCGAGATTGCCCGGAAGACCGAACTGTATCACGTGGCTGATTCCGTCGATATCGAGCCCGCGGGCGGCGACGTCTGTGGCGACGAGTATGTCGACCCTGCC
>JAISXR010000020.1 GCA_031270375.1 Synergistaceae bacterium
GCGGAAAAAGCCTCCACGATCTGTTTGCGCGCGGCACAGTCGAAGAGCTGGTAGTTGTCCACGATGAGAAAAGTTTCGAGAGGGGCGCGAAAATTTCTCACGATCTCGGAAACGTCCGCTATGGTCTCTATCGTTGGCGGGCCAAGTTCACGCAAACGCTCTGTCGTTTGGCCGTCCGCGTCCGGGAACATCCCGCAGACGCTGCTCCACGTTTTGACGGGCGGCTCGCCGAGGCAAATATGCCAGCGCGAGAAAGCTTCCGGCAGGCTCCTTCGGATATATTCCCGGATGGCCGTCGTCTTGCCGAAACCGGACGGAGCTTCGACGAACGTGACCGGATGCTCTGGAATCCGCGCCAGTTTCTCCGTTATATGTCCCGGGAAATAATATGATTCAGATTTTTTCGCCATCTATACCAGCCTTCGCCTGCCGCGCCGTCGTGAAATTTCTTCTCTCATCGAAACATATCACTAACACTTCGAGTTGTGTGAATTGTTGCAAAATTGCAACCTGCTTTTTCGAGACGGTATAATATTCATAGAAATGTCACTACGAGGGAGAGAGGGCATAAATAGCGATGGAACGCCGGGAGGCGCTTATATTGATGGTCGAGGACTCGCCCGACGTACTCGCTAACAACGCCGAGTATCTCGGCAGGCTGGGGTATGAGACTATCGCGGCCACTACGCTGGGACGCGCGCGGTTTCTGCTGGAGGAATGCGCGCCGGATATGATACTGCTCGACGTTATGATGCCTGACGGCTCGGGTTTTGATTTTTGCGGGGAGATAAAGCGAAAAACGAGCGCCCCTGTCATATTTCTTACGGCCAAGAGTGAAACGGAGAGCGAACTGGCCGGACTGCGCGGAGGCGGGGACGACTACATCGCGAAGCCTTACAGCCTCGAAATCCTGGCCGAGCGGATAAAATTGCGCCTCGCGAATTCCAAAACTGGAAACGTCATCGACCTGCCGCCGCTTCATATAGAACGCGAACCGGGTGTTGCGGCATTGTTCGGGAAAACCGTGCATTTCTCGCCAACCGAAATGAAATTGTTATGGGCGCTTGCGGAAAAAGAAGGCCTGCGCGTGAGCTACGGCGAGCTTTGCCGGAAAGCGTGGAATGAAAAAGCGCCGAACGGACGAAAAAATCCGAAGATAATAAAATCATACATATCGCGCATCCGCAAAAAACTGCAAATCGGCGGCGACGATTATTTCGAAATACGCTCCACTAAAGACGGGGCGTATGTCTTCAATCAGGTAAAATTTTCGTGACGATGGTCCAGGGAGCTTGCTCCCTGGCGGGTTCGGGCAGCGCCCGAGGTTTTGATCCCGTGGTTTTGGGTCGTTCTTTCCACCATTGAACTCCAGCTACGGCTCGCTTATAATTTTTCATAAAGACGGGAGGCGACGGCCATGCGAGTCACCGAGGCGGAGTTTGTTAAAAGATCGGCCAGATACCTTGAGGAATTGGGCAACGAACCAATCCTCATCACGCGAGGCGGGCAAGAGTTGGCGGTTCTCACGAGGCCAAGCCGCACGTCCGTTCAAAACACAAAACGTGTCCGGCTCCTTGGTTGCATGAAAGGACTTGGAACGGTGTCCGATGACCTCGACATAAAGTCTGTAGGACGCGAGGAAATCGCCGATATGTTCGGTCTTGACCGATGAACTTTCTGCACGAACAAAGATACGATCCTCTCACATCGGCAGCGTGAAACGTATCGACGTGCCGTTGCCCGGCTCGCTCTCGGCTGAAATCTCGCCGCCGTGAGCCTTGACGATCAATTTCGAGACGTAGAGCCCCAGCCCGGTTCCTGTATCGTCCCCTCGTAACGAGTCGTTACCGTCAGGCCGATTGTACCGCTCGAAAACGTGAGGCAGACGTTTTGGACTTATCCCCTCGCCGGTGTCCGTCACATTGACCGCGATTCCGCCCGCGTCAAGCCTCTCCGCCGTGACTGTTATACTTCCCCTGCGCGTGTGGCGTACCGCGTTCGCGAGTATGTTGAGCACCACCTCGCTTATTCTCGGGGCGTCGGCTAGGACTTCCGGCAGTTCCGGATCAGTCCTGACCAGAAGCTCGTTTTCGTTCTTGCTCAAGATTGGAAAATGCGCCCGCACCGTTTCCCGGATTATTCTGTCCACCCGGCACGGCTCAAAGTTCCAAGCCATGCGCCCCTCCTCGATACGCGTCATGTCCAGAACCTGGTTCACCATAGCGCCGAGCCTCTCCGCCTGGCCGGCGATTATTTCGAGCTTTTCGGCAGCCGCCATAACATCCGGGCTTTTCGGCAGCGACGCCAGATGGAGCGCCGCCGTCTGTGCGTAGCCCGATACCGCCGTAAGAGGAGTCCGCAGTTCGTGGGAGACGTTGCCCAAAAATTCGGTTTTCATCCGGTCGAGCTGTTTCAACCGCTCGTTTTGTTCATCGAGCAATCGCTGCCTGTTATCGTAAATCCGAAAGTACAATACCAGTACTGCCAGCAATATGACGCTCGATACGATGAACGCGGCTATCACGTCAGCAGCGAAATAAAGCTCGCCGTCAAAAAACAACACGAGGCCGGGATATCGCCAGGCGGCAACGACGCAGCCGGAGTACAGGGCAAACTCCGCCGCCACGAAAAACGCCGCCTCGCGCCCCTTGAGCATCATCTCCGTGAATAAAACGGCAAAGACGAAAAAACATGACATCCCGCTGTGATAACCGCCGGCCGCGAAAAACATCGCGGGGAAAGCGACGATGAAAACCGCTATGACGGTGACGACGCTGGCGGCGTGATATCGCCCAGTGCGGCGTGTATATATGAGGAGGAATGCGGCCAGCGCCGAAGCGGAAAAATTGCCAAGGACATTCACGGCGCCGGTTCCGGCAACCACGCTGAAAACGCCGATGACAACCCCGGCGGCTATCCCGGCGAAACCAAGCAGATTGAAAGCCTGGACGCTCAAATCCAGATTTTCGTCGAAATACGCGTCTTTGATTTCCGAAATTCTTTTACGCAGCACGAAAATCGCAAACCTCCGTCAGGATAATGAAATATAGACGATTATATCCCTCAACGGGTACGAGTGTCCTCCTATTTTGCTTCCCCTTTTGTCAAAACCTGAGAAATGCGATTTATACTGGCTATGGAGTAAATATGGAGTAAAAAAATTCAAGGGCGGCACGAACCGCCCTTTCGCGAAAAAAACCGAACCTTTTGGCGTTACTGTTTTTCTTCGGCTATTTTCAGTACCTTCCTGCCGCGGTAATAACCGCAGTGTCCGCAAGCTCTGTACGTCTGGATTTCTTCGCCGCACTTCGGACATATCGTCACCGGCATAGCGCGAAGTGCCCCTAGGAATTTCGCCTTGCGGTTGTGCGTGCGGGCGTGAGAAATTCTTCTTTTCGGAGTCGCCATCATCTTCCCCCCTTACGTCATCACAAAGTTACAAAAACAAACTGTCACAGCAAATTTTTCAAGACCCGCAGCCTGGGGTCCGAGTCGTCGACTGCGCAGCCACAGTCGCGCGCATTTCTGTCGGCCCCGCAAATCGGGCACAACCCTTTGCAGTCCTCTCTGCAAAGCATACCTTCCGGCAGGTTCAAGATCAAGGTCTCCCATACATACGGCGACATATTGAGTTCCGCCTGGAATCCATCCAGTTCGATCACATCCAGGCCGCCGTCGGAATCATCACCGCCGCCGGCATTTCGCAAAGTGAAAAGATACCTCATTTCGCCTTCAATTGCAATACTCGTTTCCGCGAGACAACGCGAGCACGGCAGGCTGAACGCGCCGGACAGCGAAACGCGCGTCACGATATCGTCCCTAGCGTAATTGGCGGTTATCCGGACCGCAAGCGGAGCGAGAGGCGTGTAATCCTGTCCCCAGTATTCCACCGCCGCGTTGCCGAACGGCAGTTCAAAACGCTCCTCGTGCGGCTCCCCGTTCTTATGGATGGACGAGATCAAAATGCCGCAAGCCCATTCCTCGGGGGATGACACGAGACGTCTCATATCAGCCGCGCCCGCTCAACTCGAAGGTGTCGCGCGCTATCATCAGCTCCTCGTTTGTGGGAACGACCAATACCTTGACTTTGGAATCGGGCGTGCTGATGAATCCTTCCTTTCCGTGAAGGGCCTCGTTTTTTTCGGAATCTATCTTGATCCCCATGAATTCCAATTTTTTAAGCGAGAGACCGCGGACGATATCGCTGTTCTCGCCTATGCCGGCTGTGAAGACAACCGCGTCCACGCCGCCCATCACTGACGCGTAAGCGGCAATATACTTCGCCACGGACCTGGTGAGCATATTTATCGCGAGCGAGGCGCGCTCGTTGCCCTCTCCGGCCGCCGCAACAACATCGCGAAGGTCGCTTGATATGCCGGATATCCCCAGTATGCCGCTCTCTTTGTTCAGTATGGCATTAGTCCTGGCGGCTCCGCCCTCTTTTTCCACGAGGAAGAGCGCGACGTCGCTGTCGATATCGCCGCACCTCGTGCCCATGATCACGCCTGGCGACGTGCCGAGTCCCATGCTGGCGTCCACGCTGCGCCCGTTTTCGACGGCGGTTATGGAGCTGCCGTTGCCTAAGTGGCAGGTGACGAGTTTGAGCGATTCCGCCGGATGCCCGAGTATCTCGGCCGCGCGGCGCGAGACGAACGCGTGACTGGTGCCGTGGAAGGAGTAACGGCGCACCTTATCCTGTTCGTAATACCTGTACGGCACTCCGTAAAGGAAGGCCTCGGGGGGCATTGTCTGGTGAAATGCGGTATCGAACACGGCGACGTTGGGAATGTCCGGCAGGCTGCCCTGCATCGCGTCGATGCCCGCGAGGTTCGCCGGATTGTGAAGCGGGGCGAGATACGCGCAGTCCTCGATGCTACGCTTCACGGAGTCGTCAACCAGCACGGATTTCGAATATTTTTCGCCGCCGTGAACCACGCGGTGCCCCACTGCGGATATTTCGCCGAGGCTCGATATGACGCCGGTTTTTTTGTCAGTCAGAAGCGAGAGCACGATCTTTATCGCCTCGGTGTGATCCGATATATCGCCGTCCCTAACCGTGTCTCCGCCGGGGAAACTCGTGTGCTTCAGGCGCGAACCCTTTATGCCGATTCGCTCCACAAGCCCCTTGGCCTTCACAGATTCGTCCCTCATGTCGAAAAGCTGATACTTGAGAGAGGAACTGCCGCAGTTTAAAACAAGAACACTCATAATGTAACCATTACCTCCTTGACCTCATAACCCCTCCGCGATTAAAGTAGCGACACGAGGAAGGGGGTTTCGTCTCGCATGAAAGCGGCCGGTATAATAGCGGAGTATAATCCGCTCCATAAGGGCCATGAATATCATATCAGGAAATCCGTGGAATGTGCGGAAATTGACGCAATTTTAGCTTTAATTTCCTCAAATTTCACACAAAGGGGCGAACCGGCCATTGTGGACAAAACCGCCCGTGCCCGCATGGCGCTTGCGTGCGGGGCGGATCTGGTGCTGGAGCTTCCCTGCGTGTTTTCCTGCCGCAACGCGGGGATATTCGCCGACGCCGCCGTCGATATTCTGGCCGCCGCCGGTTTAGTCACGCGCGTTTCGTTCGGTGCCGAATCGGGCGAGGAAAAAAGGGAACTTTTCGACAAAGCGGTGGATATACTGAACGAGGAACCCAAGGCATTCACCGTCTCGCTCAAAAAATATCTGCGAGAGGGAAATTCCTTCGTCAAAGCGAGGAGCGCCGCGCTCGAAGAGATGCTGCCCGGCGTCTCGGAACTGCTCAAAAGCCCCAACAACAACCTCGCGCTCGCCTATATAAAGAGGATACGGCAAAAAAAATATCCCCTTGAGACGCTCCGCGTGCGCAGGCTCGGCCCCGGCTTCAACGACCTCCATACCGTGGAAGACGGTCTGGCGAGCGCTTCGGCGATCCGTGAGATGATCGTCCGGGGGGATAAGGAAACGTACCGTCCCCTGCTGCCTGAATCCTCGTTGAATATTTTAAAGGAGGAAATGAACGGCGGGCACGTAGCCGCGAAAAAAGACATGTTCTGGCGTGCCGTGAGGACCGCCTTGCTGCGGGCCTCGCCCGAGGAGCTGGCGGATGTCGCCGAGATGAGCGAGGGTTTTGAGAACAGGATGAAAGCCGCCGCGTATGACGCGGTTTCAATGGACGATTTCGTGGATCGGTGTTCCGAAAAAAGATATCCGAGGAGCAGGGTGCAGCGCTACTGCGCGCATATACTGCTGAATCTCCGCCATGACGCGAGCCAGCGTTTTCAAAAACATGGGCCGGCATATATCAAAGTGCTGGGGGCCAACGCCAAGGGCCGCCGTATCCTCAAATCAATTCACGACAAATCCCCCATCCCGGTGCTGTCGAGAGCGGGCGGACGCGTAAGCCCTTACGCGCGCGAGATACTCCGTTTCGAAAGAACCGCGACCGAGATATGGGAGATGCTGACCGACAACCCCAGAAACGACGCGGAACGCCGCGCCGTGCCGGTCATGTGTCCGTGACGCGCGCCGACGGACACATCTTCACCATGCGGCGTGAAAAGTGTAATTTCTCCGCCTTCGCGAACTCTACCAACGGCTTTACCCTTTTCAATATCTTTTCATACGCGTAATTTGAAGGCTGCTTTTTCAGTTTATCTGGGATAGGGGAGCGTCCTAATTTACGGAAATTTTACTTTCATTTTCCTTTCTATTTACTATCTTTTGTTATCATGAATTAGAAGGAGGCATGGAAGATCGCGGTTGGCGGATTTGTGAACGTTTGAATATGCGGATTTCTTGAAACCGAAAATTCGATGAATGGAGGAACTTGAAATGGCCCGCTGCCGAAGTATATTTTTATCGGATATGCACCTTGGCTCTCCGTGGTGCAGGGCGCAAAATTTACTCGATTTTTTATCTTCACATGACTGTTCCGAATTGTACCTTGTCGGTGATACTCTCGATAATTGGCATTTGGAGCGCGGCCGGGTTTTACCTGAAAAACACCTTCAAGTGTGGGAGTACCTTATGCGGATGGCCCGACACACCAAAATGGTGTATATTACCGGAAACCATGATCGGTTTCTTCACAAAGACAGCCAATACTATTTTCTCTTCAAAAATACTTTTTCTCACATGGAATTATGTCAAAAAACAGTTCATACCGCTGCGGACGGACGGCGTTACCTTGTGACGCATGGGGATGTCTTCGATTCGACGATAAAGATTCCCATGGTCGAAAAAGTGACCACGTTTCTCTACGAGTCCCTGCGCTCGATGGGGAGTCGTCTGCCGAAGGCAGGTCGCATATGCCGCGCCGAAAAATTGTATCTCCGGATAATACGCTTGCAGGAAATGGTAACTCGAATTTTCGGAGATCCGGAAAAAAAGATGCTGAAAGAAATCAGAAGTGAAGGCTTGGACGGTATCATCTGCGGTCATACACATCTTGCGAAATGCAAGTACATAAACAGTCTTCTCATTGCCAACTGCGGGCATTGGCTGGGGACGTGCCATGCTCTTGTGGAGAAAGAGGACGGCGTATTTTCACTGTTGCCTTGGAATGACACTCGGACGGACGAAGCAAAAGTACCTAAATATCAAATTGCGCCGCTTGAGGCGACGGCGAGATTGAGGACAAGATAGGGAGACCGTCATGAATTCGATACTTATCGCGCATAGTTCCGCCGGAAACGGACATCGCGCCGTCGCGAACACGATAAAAAACACGTTGGAGAGCTTCATAGAGGAGACGGGAAACAGGGGCGCCACGAATGTAATTCTGGCCGATTCTCTGAGTTTCGGCGGCGCTCTGTTCCGCGCATTTTACACCAAAGGATACGAATGGACGGCGCAGCGGATGCGTTGGCTTATCAGCGCAATCTATACGCTCACGGACAAATCGATGGACGAAAGCCGGCTCACCAGGCTTATTGAAAAGGGTGTGGCGGAGAGCGTCAAAGGGCTTGCTGGCTTTATTGAAGCCAATGACATCGGTGTAATCTGCTGCACGCATTTTCTGCCCATGTCCCTGTTGGCCGATATGAAGAGGAAGGGGCAATTTTCAGGCCGCCTTCACGTCTGCGTGACCGACTATCAGGCGCATGGTTTTTGGGCCGACCCTGACGTCGACCAGTATTACGTCGCGACGGCGGCGGCTGCCGAGAGATTGGCGGGTTGGGGCATAAAACCCTCTCGAATAAGAATCACCGGGATTCCGGTAAGCGAGAAATTTTCTCAAATTACGCCGTCTCGGTGGATCCGCGGCAGTGAATTGAACATACTTTTTTCAGCCAGCAGTCTCAAAAAGAGAGAATGTTTCAGGGTTTTGGACGAGATGTCAGATACGAATATTCCGATGAACGTCACTTTAGTGGCCGGGCGCACAGAATCGCTGGTGAACGCGTTATCCGGGCATAAGACGGCTGCCGGAAAAAATTTGCGCATCAAAGGGTACGTGAATAACATGGCCGAGATTATGGCATCTTCGGATATTATCATAACGAAGCCCGGCGGAGTGACCTGCAGCGAAGCGTTATGCGCGAACCTCCCGATGCTCTTCGTAGCGCCGATTCCCAAGCAGGAAATATTGAATGCCCGAATCATTTCCCACCAGGGGGCTGGCGTCATCTGTTTCCGTCGCGGCGGAGTTTCGTCCGCGTTACGCTACTTGGACGGGGATCGTGATAGAATACGAATCATGCGACAGAAGTGCGGAGAATTTGCCAAACCGATGGCCGCGCAAGAGATCGGTGCCCATTTATTGGATACGAGCTGTGGTGTTGCCCTTTGAAACAGCGGATGGAAAATCCAAAGACAAGCGACGGCCGGACATTTGCCGAAGGCCGCGACAGCGGGCCCGATTTTGAGCTGGCGCCGCGCTGGCGCAGGTTTGTGGCCATTTTTTGCGATTTTTTGACGGTTGTTATACCCGTTCCTGTCTCATTCTTTTTGCTCTTCTCCGGCTTGTCCGAGGCTAACACTCCCGGAGGGCTCGTCTCGCCTGTGCTGGTCTTAATGATTTTTATTCCGCCAATCCTTGTGATCCTGGCGTTGCTGGGGATCAACTTGTACTTTCTCACCAGAGACGGCCAGACGGTAGGCAAAAAGATACTGAGCATACGGATAGCAAACCGCGACGGCGGAAGGGCAAAGTTAACCTCGATAATCTTCCTCAGGATCGTTCCATTCTGGGTACTCTTTATAATCGTCAGCCCGGGCGTCAGGCCCGGGCTGACGGAGTTAATAGGGTATTCGCATAACCCGGTATTGCAGGTAATATCGCGTAACCCATCATTGCAAATTATATCCGCAGGCTTGCTCGTCATGCTGGTCGATATACTGTTCATATTAAGGCGGGACAGGAGGGCACTGCATGATATGCTGGCCGGGACCATCGTGATCATGAAGTGACGGGACTCCAAATCCCTGCGCATATAATGTGCTTGAACGTTGTCATTCCGTGCTATCATTTGCCGAGACAAAGTTCACATATTTTATGCCGGTGACTCGACGATAATAATCGAGTGAACGATAGGAGGGTATTATTATGAAAGGCTTCATCAACGAAGGCGAAAAACGACTGCAGGAAAAAGGGGTGTCGAACGGTTATTCCACAGTTCGCGGCAACTCGCAGAGGATCACGCGCGAATATTACGATTCGCTTCTTATCGAAATGCGCGTCATCGACGCGGTGGAGGCATCGACGAAATTCAGGCTTTTCAACGAGGATTTTGCCACGCCCGTCATGACTGCCGCTCTCTCTGGTCTGGACAACATTTGTCCCGACGGAATGACGGAAGTGGCAAAGGGCGCTGCGGCGGCGAAAGCGGTGATGTGGGCGGGTATCGGCGACGAACCCCAGCTCGAACGGATGATCGAAACCGGCGCTAAAACCGTCAAAATTATCAAGCCTTATGCTGATCATGATTTGATCTACGAAAAAATTTCCCAGGCGGAAAAACACGGCGCTTTGGCGGTGGGAATGGACGTCGATTACGTGTTCGGGCCAACGAAAAAAAGAGGTTACGCGACGACTTACCCCGTTGCTCCCAAGACCCTCGATGATATACGGGGATTTGTGAAGGGGACAAAGCTGCCCTTCATTTTGAAAGGGGTTCTAAGCGAGAAGGACGCCGAAAAGGCCCTGGATTCCGGCGCGTCCGCAATTGTCGTTTCACATCACCATGGCGTCGTCATGGACTACGCGGTTCCGCCCCTGATGATTCTTCCCCGCATTGCAAAGGTGATAAACGGCCATATACCCATATTCGCTGACTGCGGCATCGAGAGCGGCGCCGACATTTTCAAGGCGCTCGCCCTGGGGGCGGACGCGGTCTGCGTTGGCAGGGCGGTTATGGCGGGTCTGGCCTCCGACGGTTCTCAAGGCGTTTGCCGGGTTCTGGAAGGGATAAACGAGGAATTGAAGTTCATAATGAGCCTCACCGGAGCACGGGATTTGCAAAGCATCGACCCCGATGTCATTTGGCGCTGACGCGGAATGACTTTCGGGATTTTCAAGGTTTTCGTCATAATCGTGACCGAAGGCTACCATATCGGCGGGTTCGCCTGCGTTCTGCTCGACAGGTTCGAGAACGACTGGCAGGAGCGTTTGATGGCGGACGCGGAGACGACGCCGATCGAAATGCTGTCGCGGCGCTTCGCCGGCGCCAATCTGCCTGCGCCGCGCCAACCGGCTGATGAAGAAATCAAGGAAAGCGGCGCGTCCGGCCTGTTCAAAATGCTGTACAATTTGCTTTTCTGAGGGACGCCGCAAAATTCGAAGTTCCTAAAGGTATTTGCTCATCATAGCAAATACCTTGCCGATATCGATAGGCTTGCTGAGATGGTCATTCATTCCAACCGCATGAGCACGGTCGATATCGTCCTGGAACGCGTTGGCTGTCAAAGCGATAATGGGGACAGTACCGGCGTTCCGCAATCCGCTCGACCGTATAGCGGCGGTGGCGTCGAAGCCGTCCATGAAGGGCATTTTTATATCCATAAAAACGATGTCTATTTCCGACGAAAACCGCTCGAACTTTTTGACCGCCTCGTTTCCGTTCTCAGCCTCCATGATGCGTATACCGCTCGGCGCTAAGAGCGTCAAAATAATTTCGCGATTTACCTCCACATCTTCCACCAGCAAGAGCGTTTTGCCTTCAAAGTTAAGATTTTCAGAGTATGCGGAGTCTTTATCGGCGTATTCCGACGCTTCGCAGACTTGTGCCGGAACGGTAACCGTAAATGTGGAGCCTTGACCGAGCGTCGAGCTTACGTGAATATCTCCGCCCAACAGGCTGACGATGCGTTTTGAAATAGTCAGCCCCAATCCTGTGCCGCCATATCTTGCCGCAATGCTGTTATCTCCCTGCTGAAAGGCTTGAAACAGCTTTTCCTGCTGTTCATCGGACATACCGATACCCGTATCCCGCACGGAAAATTCCAATGCGGCGATGCCCTTCTCGTCGATTTCCCTGGTTTGGCGAACGGTGAAATCAATACGCCCATTTTCCGGTGTAAACTTTACAGCGTTGGAAAGCAGATTCGTAAGCACCTGCAGGAGACGCTGCCCGTCTGAATTTATAAATGCCGGAACATTATCATAGATCAGCCTGAAACCGATGTTTTTACTCTTGTAGCGAGGCAGGAACAATTCTTTGACTTGTTCGAGGATTGCGGGAAAAGGAAACGGCTGCATGTACAACTCCATCTTACCTGCCTCGATTTTCGACATATCGAGGATATCCGTCACGAGTCCCAATAAATACCTCGACGCGTCTTTTATGCGGGTGTTGCAGGACCGCATCTGGGAAATATCCGCGGCTTTCTCCGCAATCTCCGTCATGCCGATGATCGCGTTGAGGGGCGTTCTTATTTCGTGGCTCATATTGGACAGAAAATCGCTCTTGGCTTTTGCCGCCGCCTCCGCGGCCTTTGTCTGAATTTCCAGGGCGGCCGTGCGTTCCCTGACCGTTCTCTCCAATATTATATTCGTTCGTTTCCTGCGTCTTATCATGACGAAGAGCAACGCGATGATCGCGATAAGCATTACGGACAATCCCAGCAAAAACATGGCCTGCTGCCGCGCCATCGTTCCGCTGTAATCGAAGATGCGCTGTTTCCATCGCTCGGCTATCGCGTCGGTATCCACATAAGCCTGCGCTTTGCTGACGATTGACCTCAACAGCGTTTCATCCTTGTTGAATCCCAAATAGGAACCATAGTTAAATGAAAACGCCAAATTGATCTTGAAGCCCGGGTCTTCCATATAGTTGCTGGTGCTCAGAAGCATATTGCGTGACGCCATCAACAAATCAATCTCGCCGTTTTTAATTTTCCGCAGCGCGTCGCTGTTATTGACGCATTGAACGAGATTGCCGTGATCGGGAAACCACTTGTTGAAAAAATCTTCATACGCGCTGCCTGTGACTACGCCTATACGGGAATACACCACTTGATTGACGGAGATATCAGGCGTATCGATCAAAGAAAGCAGCGCAAAATAGTCGTAGGCATACGGCGCGTCCGTCCACAGGAATCTGCCTTCCCGTTCGTCGGACCGCAGAAGCTCAGTGACCATGGCCGCGTCGCCGCGTTCCAAACGGGCAAGGTTGTCGACCCACACCGAATCCATGCCGCTCGCCACTGCATACCGCAATCCTGTCAAATCGCATATCTTGTCCAGTACGTCTATGCCGATACCCTGCCATTGCCTCTCCTTGGCGTTGTAAAAGCTGGACGGATAGTTGTCGGATTCGGCGATCAGCTTGACCGGGATTCCGTTTTCGCCGCGCGCCCGCAGATACGTTTTTTCCGCTTCGGTGAACTTCGCGTAAAGAGCGCTCCTGTAATAATCCTCATGGCCTTGGTTGTAGAGAGTCAGCAGATATTCCATGCCCTCCTGAGCTAAATACTTGTCCAGGACAGACACGATAGGGGCTAATTCTTTCTGGCCGGTGGAAAATGAGGAAGGGGAATAAACTATGGGAAAAATTTTCTCTATATGCCATCCTTCGGGCATATTCGCTTCTCCGTGTTCTTCGGCGAGAAACGCGTCCGCCTCGCCTGTCGGGATCAAAGCGGCTACGCCTTCAAGAGAATCTCCGTAAACGGGGATTATGTTGTACGGCGAAGAATCGAGAATAAGCTTCGCGGTGTTGGAACCCGCCAGGAAGCCAAGCCTCAACGGGCGCGTTTTCATGATTTCTTCAAAACGAAGACTGCCGTCCTGCCTGAACGCCACAATCGCGCGCCGCACAAACGCTCTTGTCATGAAGAACGTTTTCCGCCGTTCAGGCGTGGCCGAGAGATCCCCGGTAAAATCTATCCGCCCGTCCAATACGCCGTCGTACAGCACATTCCAATCATGTGTCTCGGGCGTAAACTTGATGCCGAACAATTGGCTCATCCAATCGCAAAATAACGCGCTGTATCCGCCGATCGTCCCGTCCGGTTTTGTAAAAGATTCCATACTCGGAAATGTCCCATAGGAAAATCCCTTATCCCGATACTTGACGGTCAAAGCATCAATGGCTTGTATTTCTTCCGCTGTCACGCCGGGAATATCGCGAAAATTGGTATAAACCGCCGGCGCTTCGCCGCTGTTGCCGGGAGTCGCGGCGCCGCAAGACGTCCCACTAGCTGTCAGCGCAAAAATGAATATTATCCATATAAATTTCTTCATATGCCCCAACTTCATTTTTACTACCCTATTTCTCTTTTTAATTTGTAGAAGTCAGTCTTTAATTTCCCAAAAACACATACAATCATAGCAAGGACGTTGTCTATGTCAATGGGTTCACTGTTTAACCTGTTGACATAGATAGTATTATAATATTAGTTAGGTTTTTTGATGCGGAATTGATATAGTACTCAAATATTAGTACCTAACGGACACACTTCATCAATAAAAAAACAAAAATTTGGGTTACGGGCGTTGCCCGCTTTAGATATAGATATAAATGCCGGAATTTTAGTGTGCAGAAGGGATTAACGGCATGCAATGTAACGAACCAAGCCGCTTTCCCAAAAGAAGATTCGGAGAAATCGCAACCACCGGATATAAATCCTCATAAAAAAACAGAAAATGCGAGTCGCGAAGAAATAGAAATAGAAATAGAAAGAGACAGAGACAGAAAAACAGAGATTGAAAGAAAAAGGGCGGAAAGGGAAGCCGCTATCGAAAAACAAAGACAAGAAAGAGAAAATGCAGAGCTAGCCAAGCAAGAACCGGACGATAACGACGGGTATGAATGACTGCTGTTTTACTTGGCTTGATTGATGCGCCGCTTTAACATGTAATCTGTCGTTATGTTCGGAGATAACATATTCGTACTGACGGAGGAACATTTCCCGTCCCAGGTTTTTTGGGGAAATTAAATCCGATTCCGGATGTTGAATTTAATCTTGTCTATACCAACAAAACACCTGTTATAATAACAGGTGTTGCGCACAGGAAACACCGTAATCTTTACCGGAGCAGTATCCAGGAGCACGCAGCCCCATTTTCCCAGCGTATATAATGTCACCATTGTTCGTGATTTACGATTCCAAAAAACGATGCTGACAAACTTAAAAAAAGATGCTATATTATTTTTCAGAGTTTGTAGAGTGAACGTAACAGAGGATTATAAAAAATTCGTAACGTATAAGTATTTTGCTTGAGAGTAAACACCTGTTATTATAACAGGTGTTGGATGTTCGCTTTTTTGAATTGTAAGTATGAAGAGGAAAATGAGCTGTCCCGGACAATCTTTAACGACAGTTTACCCATAAGGGGTTTAACGTTCCACCACTATTCTACGAAGGGAGCAATGTGAAAAAAATGCCAGAGTTTTTATCGAATATGGTTGCGAGAGAAAGTTTTTGGTGGGCACTTTTAGCATGTGCGATAGTTGGTTTTCCTTGTGGCGTCTTGGGAGGGATATTACAAAAAATCAACAAGACGTTAGGGATGATTGTCCAATTTGTTCCGAGCGTTTTGTTCACCTTTTATATCTGGCATATAAGAGGGCATGTAGTATGGCTTGTGTTTGCGGTTTTTGGGGTGCTCAATATTGTCTTCGTAATGAGGATGGCATTAAAAAAGTAATGACATTATAACGTTTCATCTACTAATTTGCATACGGAGTGATACGGATGGCGACTGGGTTGGCGAGAAAGCTCTTGGAAAGCATAGGATTGCGGAAAGAATCTGGGACCGACGGATCGGCTGGCATGGTTCGCAACGGACCGCCTTCGGTTGTGCCGTGCGTCATGGCGCTCGATGTTTCCGGCTCAATGAGCAGCAATGACAATATCGGAAAGCTGAATATAGGCCTGCGCGCCTTTCACGAGCAGATTTCCGCCTGCGATGTCAAGGACTATCTGGACGTGGCGATAGTGACTTTTGGTCCGGTTAAGGTATTTCAGGATTTCACGCCCTTTCGGCAATGGTATCCTCCTGAATTGCGAATCGACGGCGGCACGCCACTGTTCGAAGCTCTGGACAAGTCCATGCTGCTTTTGAACGAACAGAAAGGAAACTACAAGCGTTATCAACTCAGTTGCGGACGTCCGTGGATTTTCTGCATAACGGACGGCGCGCCTACCGATTCCGATATTTCCAATGTCGCGGCCCGGCTGCAAACAGCGGAGACGAATGGAGAGCTGACCGCCATCTGTATCGGTACCCCCGGTTTCGCTTTGAACGCGATGTTGAATATATTCACCCCCGAGCACGTCTTCGCGCTGGAGAATATGAACTACGCGGCACTCTTTGGTTTTTTCAGGGACATGATTATCGCCGATAACTCGAGCGACAACGCCGACTACATAGACCCCACGAAGACCGTGACGCCGCCTTCGGACGTAAAGGCCGTGGGGTTCACGAGAGGGAGGTAGGAGATGCTGGCGATAAAGACTCGGAAAATTTTCGATGCGGCTCTTATCGTTTAATTCCGCAAAACGACAAAATCTATATAGAGAGGTGAGATTTGAAGATGTTTAGTTCGAAAAAGAACGACGGATATAAAGATAAATTCGAAGAAGCATTAAAAATAATCGACCGATTGGAGGACGGCCACGAAAAACTGAAGGAAGATTATAAGCACATCAAGGAAGAAATTGAGACACTGAAATCAGACAAACTTGCGCCGGCGGAATCGGAGCACCTCAAACCGCTGCCGGAGCCTTCGGTTACCTCAGCCGCGCCTGCCATGCCGCCGACATCTCCTCGGCAAGCATCCCTGCCCTTGGGTTCGTCTCCGGAGCCAATCAGGCCAGCGGCGCCGGAAACGGCTGCCGAAGCATCCGCTGCCGGGATTCAAAAAATATCGGAAGAATTGAAACGCCTCGGGAGCAAGTTAGATGAAATTGCCCAAAAAAACGAAATGGCCGATAGACTCCACGTCATGGTCAATAAACTCCATGAAGAACTGCAGAAATATAAGAACGACCTTATCTGGAAAGCGATACAGCCTCTCTTGGTGGGTATCGTGAGGATGAACGACAAAATAACCGAGACCGTCGGTAAAGTCCAGTCCAAAAAGGAGACCGACCCCGATAAAATCATCGACGCCTTCGAGTACGTTCCGGAAATGCTGGAGGAAACGCTTTTTCGGCAGCGGGTCACGGACTATTCGACCGAACCAGGAAACGCTCTGAACGTTCTACGGCACAAGGTCGTAAAGCCGGTCATAGAGACCGACGACGAGACAAAACACCATACGATAGCACTCAGCCTGCGAAACGGCTATGAATACGAAGGCAAGATGGTAGCCGAGGAATTGGTCCGGGTTTTTTCCTACAAACCCAAATCGGCTGAAACAAAGGCGAAGTCCGCTTCAACACCGGATAAATCGGCATGGTCCGCGCCTGAAGCGACCAATTAAATTTCCAGGAGGGAAATCAAATGTCAGAAATAGCAACGGGAAAAGTATTCGG
>JAISXR010000045.1 GCA_031270375.1 Synergistaceae bacterium
GACACGGTTATCCTGACGCTCGCTTGCGGCAAATATCGCTTCAACGATCTCGACCTCGGTACGATCGGCGGCCTGCCCCGCATACTCGATATGGGGCAATGCAACGACGCTTACAGCGCTATCAAGGTAGCGCTCGCCCTTGCGGAAGCCTTCCAATGCGGAGTGAACGACCTGCCTCTGACACTCGTCCTGTCGTGGTATGAACAGAAAGCGGTCGCGATTTTGCTGTCACTCCTGTACCTCGGTATCAAGAATGTTCGGCTCGGTCCGTCGCTCCCCGCGTTTGTCTCGCCTAACGTGCTGAACTATCTCGTAGAAAATTTCGGAATAAAGCCGATCGGCTGCGCGGAGAACGATTTGAACGAAATTCTCAAATGAGTGATATCTTGCGGGCGTTCATACGCTGCGTTTCGCCGGACCGTAACAATGGCCTGGAAAGCGAATGCTGACGCGGATTCATCCTGCCTGTCCGCTGTACTGACGGGCAGGTACGATCTTATCCTAACGCCAAGGCACAACGATGATGACAAGGCATACACCGCGGTTATTTCGTATTAATATCATCACAGGAATTGCAGACTGAGGAAGTTCTGCCGCTTTATTACATGCGGCAAACAATTGAACAAACCTTTGATTTCGCAAAAAACGATGTTGATTTGCTGCCTTTACGTACTCATGATGAACAGACATTTCGGGGACATTTGCTTCTTTCGTTTATGGCTACAGTCGTGCAGATCAGCCTCAATAGACTATTGAAAAATAAGAAGAAGCTTGAAAATATCTGCGCTAAAATGGTTTTTCATGCTATGCGGAGAATCAAATGCAATGTGTACGAACATAATATTGTTACTACCGAGCCAAATCGTATCGCAAATCTTGTACTCAATGAATTGAAAATGGCTTTGCCAGTTAATATCGATTTATAGGTTAGAAAAATCGACCGGGAATTACCCATAACCCATAACCGATATTATTACCGCGCTTCCGATGATCATGACAAACTGTTTGTTCATCACCTCGTTGTATTGTTCAACTGAGACATCCGCGCCCACAATGCCAAGGAATTCTCCGGTATTCGTATCGAAAACCGGGGCGTAAGCCGACAAAAGCGTACCCCATACGGTAGTGACGAAATCGCCGATATAAGGACGCCCGCTTTCGTAGGCCCTGCGGCGCGTAACGGTGAGCGGCTCGACGGAGCCCGGAGCGGCGAATGTCTCCGAGCCGGTATACTCCCCGTCAAACAGGTACATCATCTCATTTTCCGAGACCTGCCTCTCCGTATATAAGAACGCGATATTATGGCGTTGCCGGAACGTATTTTTTCCATAACGGCTTTGGTTCGAATATAGTACTCGCTTTCGGTGTCGAGCGTCTCGGTGAATTTTCGATAACTCTCGGGGTCCTCCTCCAGCAGCGCGGCTACCGCGGAGGCAATGCCCAGACATTTTTTGCCCATCTGCATCTTTAAGGTTTGCGACGTGACGAAATAGAGTATTCCGCCGACAAAAAACCAAAAAGCGCAGGCGATATAGATAAATTTTTCAGCGAATCCCATTCTTCCCGCCGTCATTCCGCGATCCTTTCGCCGGCGCCGTTTTGTCCGCCGTCGCTTTCGGCGAAAAAGTCGATCGTTTCGGCGGCTTTGTCATAGTCGAACATCAGGACGTGATTCTCGATGTCCGACAGGATTTTCCTCGCGCGCTCGTTCAAGGGCAGCGCCGAGTATTCGACAATCAGCCTGTTCGCCGCGGCGATGTCCACGCCGGCCAGCGCCGAACGCAGCGTCTCGATCTGGGACTGCGTCAAATCCTCGCCCCGCGGCGTCTGCCTGCCCGCCGCCCGCCGCCCGAGCGATTTCCGTATATCCCTCGACAAGCTGTTCAAAGCCGCCAGAAACGCTCCGTTTACCCTCGCGATCATGCCCGTGTCCGCAAACTGCGCCGCCGCCTCCATGCGCCCCGCGAAATCGCCGAATCCCGTCGCCCCGATAGTGCGCGAAGCTCCCGTCAGCGAGTGTGCCAGGGTCATGTACATATCGAGATCGCCGTTCACCGCGCACCGCTCTATTTGCTCCTTCTTTTCATCGGCGTCCGCGCAAAAAACCGCGAGCACGTCCAGATACGCCGCTACCGAGCCTCCGGTATTTCTCAGCCCCGTTTCCACCGACACGCCCGGTATCTCAAACATCTCCACGCGGTCCATCGCCGCGGATATATCGGGGGAGTCGCTTTCCGCGTCGAGCCGTTTCTCCTCCGGAAGCCATTTTCGCAAAATGGCTTCCAATCTTTGCAGGTCGATGGGTTTGGCGAGAAAATCGTTCATGCCGCTCTTCAAAAAAATTTCGCGCTGCCCGGAAACCGCGTTGGCGGTCAGGGCTATTATCGGCAGCCTCCGGTAATATTCGCTGTCTTGGTCGATGGAGCGTATGAGGGATGCCGCCTCTACGCCATCCATGCCGGGCATCATGTGATCCATGAAAATGACGTCATAACGGTTCGAGCGCGCGAGATTGACGGCTTCAGGCCCGCTCAGGCAGGTGTGGGCTTCCAGACCGTAGAGCGACATCAGTTCCTTGGACACGCGGAGGTTCGTCGAAATATCGTCGACTATCAATACTTTCGCTTCGGGGGCTTTAAAGCTCAGGCGGCGCTTTTTAAGCGCGGACGCTCCATCGTCCGTGCGCCCGTTTAACGCGTTGGCGACATTAACGCAGAACAGGGGCATTGTGACGCTGTAGATCTCACTGTACGACGAAATGTCGTCCATCTCGACCATGCTCACGAGTATTGTGCGCGACAGGCTTTCCCCCATGTAAAGCGCGTTATCGGCAATGTGCCTGGAAGGTACGAACGCGTAATCATACCGGCCGCATTCCAATTTTTTCATGAAATCCCGCAAGTTTTGAACCGATTCCACGGTCACCCCGAGGTTTGTCAGCGCGTACGAGAGCGAGTCCAGGTAAATCGGCCTCTCGTCGAAAATCAGTACCCGGCGTTTCGCCGCGTCCACCACAGACGCGAGTTTCTTGCCGCGGTCGCCGACGCGCCTCTGGATTATCGTCGCGGTAAATGTCGAGCCGCGCCCATACTCGCTCTCCACCGAAACTTCCCCGCCCATCGCGCGGCAAAGGCTGCGCGTTATCGCAAGGCCAAGACCCGTCCCTTCCACTTCCCTCATGCCGGCGTTCTCCACGCGGACGAAATCCCCGAAAAGCCTGTCGATATCCGCCCGCTTTATTCCCACACCGCTGTCCCCGACTATAAACTCCAGGCGGATATCCCCGTTTCCCAGGTCCTCGAATCGCACATCCAGCGATATATGTCCCGAATAAGTGTACTTGACCGCGTTGCTCAGAAGGTTCAGCAGAATCTGTTTCGCGTGTATCTCGTCGCCCTCCAGTTGTTCCGGGATATTGGCGTCCGCCTTCACGGAAAAGTCTAACGCCTTGTCGAGAAGCCGCACCCGCGTCAGATTCACGGCGTCGCATATCATGGACGCGAAATGGTATCTTTCGGATACGATTTGCGTCTGCCCGGCCTCTATTTTGGAGAAGTCCAGAATATCGTTGATGATCATGAGCAGGTTGTTTCCCGCCTGCTGAATGATGGAAATATATTCGGACATACCGTGGGGGATCTCTTTATGCGAGATGAGTTCGGACATCCCGATGACCGTATTCAGCGGCGTTCGCATCTCGTGGCTCATGCGCGCCAGAAAGGCCGATTTGGCGTTATTGGCGTAATCGGCTTCTCTCTTGGCGTCCATAAGTTCCGTTATATCATGGAAAAATGCCATAAACCACCTGGGTTCGCCGTTTTCGTCCATCGTCTGCGCAATCTGCACGCTGTAGACGCTCTCAGCGCCGTCACGGTCAAAGTCCACTTTTTCGGTGAATTTAACGACGCGGTTTTTTTCGTTTAAGCCGGAGATAACCGTATCCATAATCTCCACAAATTCATGTTTCGCGTATAACTCGAACAACTCGCGGTAGTGCAGCCCGCGAATCATGCCGACGTTCGGGATATCGCATCCGCGCAAAAACGAGTCGGTGCAGTAGGACAT
>JAISXR010000073.1 GCA_031270375.1 Synergistaceae bacterium
TCCGTCTTTTTTGTTATAATACATGGGTATTTCGAAAACCCATTTTGCGCCAGATTCTAAAACAAGCCGCGAAAAACACAAGGGGTTGACGTGAAGAATGTTTCAAAAAAATGAAATGAGGTGTTTTGTATGTTTTTCCTTTTCATCAGCAACACCGATTTAGCCGCCGAGCCCGGACTTTCGGCAGCCGGAGCGAACGCCGAGGTATTGCCCCTCACGTCGCCGGCGGACGCCGACGTGATTCGCTTCGGACAACCCTCCGCCATAGACTGTTTCCCCATGGACCCCGATGGACATCCAACGCCGGCCATCATAACTCGAGCCGCCGTGGTGAGCGCGAATATACCGGTCGCGATCGTCCGGGCAGGCTCCATTCTTCCTCCGGAACCTCCTTATGTGGAACTTGGGGCCCAGTGCGGAAAAGACCCGCGGACATGCCCGTCCGTCCCTGACGCACGGAAAATATTCGATCGCGCGCGCTGCCTCGCGCGGAACTGCACATCGCGCGGGGGGAAAGTCATGCTGGCCGAAAGCGTCCCGGGCGGAACGACCACCGCCCTTCTCGTCCTGAGAGCGTTGGGACATGACGTGATGGTGTCGTCCGCCTCGCGAATAAATCCCATAGGGCAGAAAGAAAAGATATGGGAGGACGCATCATCGCGCGCCGGCGTAAAAATGGGCGATTTGAGGGGAGACCCCATGAAGGCGCTGGAAGAATTGGGCGACCCCATGCAATCGGCTGTACTTGGATTCATTGCCGGTTCTCATGATGAATCTGAAATCACCCTCGCCGGCGGCACACAAATGCTTGCTGTGGCGGCATGCCTCCGGGCGCTTGGCGACGGCCGCCCCATCACGGTTGCCACGACAAAATATATCGCGAAAGACCCCTCTTCCTCATTCGCTTCGCTCGCTTCGGCCCTTGAAGTGGAGACTTACGCCGCCCCGCTCGACTTCTCCGCCTCGCCATTCAAGGGCCTCAGGGACTACGAGGAAGGATACGTCAAGGAGGGCGTCGGCGCCGGCGGTTCGGCGCTCTATGCCTCATGGAGCGGTGTGGACATTTCCGAGGTAATACGCGCGACAAATTCCATATACGGTAAAATCGCCGCTTCTCCCGTTAAGTGACAAAGCTCGGGCGCTTACCTCCCACTCTCGGTTATGCCTGCGCAATTTGCGCGACGATCGCGGCGATCGTCTGCGGCCTTTATTTCGGCGACGTCAAAATGTCGCTCGTTGAACTTTTGGACGCATTGAGTCTTGGCCCGCTGGCATCCCCCAGCGAAGCCTTCAAACATGGCGTCGTCTGGAGGATAAGGATGCCGCGCGTGATCGCCTCCTCCATATCGGGCGCGGTGCTCGCGGCGAGCGGCGTCATCTTTCAGGCCGTCTTGAAAAATCCTCTCGCCGAGCCGTACACCCTCGGGGTATCCGGTGGCGCGGCTTTCGGCGCCTCATGCGCCATTTTGGCCGGCATCGGCTGGATAACGCCGGCGGCTTTTATAGGCTGCACGCTCGCCCTAGCTGCCGTCATGTTTCTCGGATGGCGCGGCGCCGAATCTGACCTCTCGGGCATCATTCTGGCGGGAGTGATAGTTGGCAATATTTTTGGCGCTGGAATGACCTTGATGAAAGCCATAGCAGGAGACAAGATTTCGGCCATCGTTTTCTGGCTGATGGGAAGTTTTTCCGCGGCTGGCTGGCGGGATGTACCCTCGCTTCTGATGTCGCTGCTCGTCATTTTATTGCTCTACCTGGCATATTGCAATGAACTCGACATCTTCGCGTCGGAATCCGACGCGGCCACACTCGGCATAAACGTCTCCGCTACGAGGATGATTCTTCTCGCGGGAACCTCCATCGCCGTATCGTTCGTCGTGAGCAGATTTGGCGTGATAGGTTTCGTTGGGCTCATCGTCCCGCATTTTTTGCGGATTCTATTCGGGCCGGCACACAGCAGCCTGCTTGCGATGTCCCTTCTGGGGGGGGCTGCCCTTCTGTCCGCCGCTGATACAGCGGCAAAAATGTGGAACGAAATGCCAGCCGGCGTTCTGACAGTCCTTGTGGGCGGCCCTATTTTCTGTTTTATCCTCTGGAAGCGAAAATAGCCGTGCTTTCCATCGAAAATGTTTCCGTCGACATTCAAAAAACGCGTATCCTGCACAATATATCCTTTACCGAGCATAAAGGGAAAGTGCTGGCGCTGCTTGGACCCAACGGGTGCGGGAAAAGCACGCTCATAAAGACCATCTTGGGGCTGTGCGGCATGGCTTCCGGGATCATCTCCTTCGGGGGACACGATATTTCCCTGTATAACCGGAAAAAGAAGGCGCTCATGTTCGCTTATATGCCGCAAGATACAGCCTACCATTCTTATTTTACAGTTCTTGAAACGGTCGTAATGGGGCGGTATCCGTATCTTGAAACACTTGGAGGCTATTCGAAACACGATTTCGAAATCGCGGGCGATGCCATACGGCGGACGGGCTTATCAGGATTTGAGAACAGAGTCGTATCGAGCCTGTCGGGGGGGGAAGCCGCAATGGTCATGCTCGCGAGAAGCCTCGCGCAAGAGACCCCAGTCATATTGCTGGATGAGCCAATGTCTTCGCTCGACCCGGGGCATGCTCTCGCGGTAACGGATATTATAAAAAATCTGGCGGCCTCCGGCAGATTGGTGATCGTCTCAATGCACGACGTAAATATGGCGCTTAACCATTCGGACCGGCTTATTCTGCTAAAAAGCGGACATATCTTTGGTGACATATCCGCCGCACAGGCCGATCGAAATATATTGGCTGGCCTGTATGGTATTCCCTGGGAAATAGGGCGGACCCCAAAGGGGCATATCGCGGCATTCCCTGACCGGGATTGACGTTTATTCGTCCTCGAAAACGAGACTTTTTATCAACTGATCCAAAATTTGCCCGCTGAGCTGTTTTCCGACATTGCCGTGCGAATTCCCATCTTCTCCCGGCCCTACCGGTATTTCGACGGTAATTTTAACGCCGGTGTCTTCTTTGATGTTGTTGTCCTTCTTTTTCAGAACATCCGGGAGAGTATCCATTTTCACGGGAGACGTTATCGAAATATCCGAGAACATCAATTCTTCCGGCTTGCCCGTAACCTTCAAGGAAACGCCGCGAAATTCATCAGCCGAGTAACCTGTAATGGCATTTCCCAGGAAATTTTTGAGCATTTCTCTCGAGTCACCGAATTCGCCTTTTTCCACAGCCGTCGAAAGTATCCCCTGCAACCCGGAGACAAGCGCGTTGAGCGCTTTCAGATTTATGTTCCCGTCGCAATTGAGATCCATTTCGAGATCCGTCGTTATATTTCCGTCGAACATCACGTATTTATAAATCTGGTCTTTTTTCGGAGCGGTTATCCTGCTGCCTGGTATGATATTGACGGTTTTACCGTCGAGGCTGAAGGTAAAATGTCCCGAATCGTATCTTAGCGATTCGTTTCCGAACATCTCCGATATTTTTTCGGCCCCCCCGAATCCTGAGATTTCTCCGTCGTAAACATCAAGTGTCCCGCTGCCGTCCTTCATGCTTGTCCTTCTCGAGTCTCCGACAAATCTCATCGTAAAATTTGTCGTCCCCGTTATCGAACCTTCGGAATCGGGCATGAAATCTTCGAGCGCGGGCGCGATATCGGCGCTTTTTATCTGCAAGTTGCCACCCCAGTCAGTATTGTTGAAATCCTTCACAAATTGCACTTTTATCTCGCCGCCGTAAGCGTTGGCCGAGGAATCTTCCACGATTGCGTACCCGTCGTTTACCGAGAAATCCGCCTTGACAGCCGAGGCTTTCAGGCCAAATACCGTCAATGCCGGGACTTTCCCACTCCCTTTTCCTTTGAAAGCCTTTATGGGTCCCTCTCCTTTGAAATCAAAATCAAGCGAGCCGGTTATCGCCCGTCTCACGTCGCGTTCCAACGTCGAAGTCAGCGCCCTTATATCCACGCTTGATCCAGCCGCGCTGATTGAAACCGCGAAATCGTCGGATAAATCGACACTTCCCGAAGCATTTATAAATCCCCTGCCCACTGTTGCGCGGACGTCAGGAAACTCGACGTGTTTTTTATCCGCCTTTATGCCGCGAAAATCAACAACCGGCAAAAAGAATCCGAAAGCCCTCACCCCCCGAAGTGTCCCTTCGGCGGATATCCGGGGCGAGCCGAGACTTCCCTTTATAGAGACCATGCCATTGGCCGTTCCCTGAAACCCCTTGGACATGGGATCGACCATGCGGGCGGCGCGATCAATATCAGCGCTCGTAATCGTCAATGCGAGGTCTAGTGGTAGTGCGCCAGATTTTCCATATGAGGCCGCGTCTCGAATCGTTCCGCTGAGGCTGATATTTCCCGTATTCAGATTCGTTCTTAAATTATCGAAGGTGACGTCTCCTCCACTGTAAGTCACCGTCCCATTGATCTCCGACAACCTGGTTTTTTCGCCGTAATTCAACAGCGCGTCTTTGAAGAAAACCCTGACCGACGGGGACTGCTCTCCCGTTTTCCAAACCCTGATATCCCCGCGCAATTTTCCCGACACATCCTTTGGAACCCCAAATCCCTCGAAGAAAGAAGTATCTATTTCCGAGAACGTGCCTTTTATATTGTAGCCGAAGGGAGTGTTCCCGGACGGCATTGAGACGAAACCGGAAGCGGTCACCGGAGAACCGTCAAACTTAAATACAAGTTTTGGAATATCGATTTTGGGATGAGAATACGACACAGCCGCTTTGACGTCCGAAAAAAGCTTTTTTTTGCCGAACGTGATCGCGGGGATACTTACATCACTTTTCATAAGCGGGTTTTTCGCGTCACCCGCGAGTGCCCAGAATCCCGACGCGAGACCGTTCAATTTATATTCTTTTAAGACAGGAACTAAGGCATTCAAATTCGCGATATTCAAACCTGATATTTTGCCCTTCAGGTCGAACCGCGCCGGAGCATTTGCCGATAATTTCAAATTTCCATCTGCCTTTATTGAAGCCTCGCCCCATTTCGCCTCCGACGATTTTATCGACAGGCTGTCTCCGGAGTAGACTATCTCGGCCCGCGCGCCTGACAATAAATAATTGTCCATTATCTTGACGTTATCGGAGGAAATTGACGAAACATACTTGAGTGTCGATGCGGGGCCACTTATACCCAGTTTTACGCCCCAGTTCCCTAGAACTTTCCAATTTTTAAGCGGCGGAAATTTTTTGTACAGAGATTCGGCTGCGATTTTTGGGATCGAGATATCGGCGCTCACTTTCATCCCGTCCTTTATCCGGATGCTGCCCTTGCCCTTCATCGGAGCCCCCTCTATATCGCAGAGAAAGTCCGCGTCGATAACCGCGCTGTTTTTCACTGAGATGTCAGCGCGCAAATTTGCGCAAGAAAATCCCGCGGGTTTAAAAGACGGCGAATGCAACAAGGCGCGGGCTGACAACGAATCCAGGGAACCCGTGACATCGCAGGACGCGGCCTCGATCAGGCCCGGAAATGATGCCAGCCACGGGAGAGCGGTTTTCATCTTCTCGGTATCTAGGGAACTGGCGTTTAGACGCGCCGTCACTTTCGGCAAGGTGTTCGATTCGAAATCGAGGTCCAATGCTCCGGAAACAAGTCCCTTGAATATATTGAGCTTGGCATCGCGAAGGCGCAAACTTCGATCCCCGTAATAAAATTTTGTCGAAAGCCCGCTGAAGGGAAATTTCCAAAGAGTTCCACCCGAGGACACCAATGTTCCTGAGACTTCCGGAGCGAGTGCCGACGTTAAATTCGGAAGCACTGCCGCAAATGTCGCGGAATAAACACCGTCGGCGTATTTATTTTCGAACTCGGGAAATAACGACGAAATGAAGGCCGCGTCGACGTTTCGCAATTCACAATTCATCGCGAGCGAGGGGGCCAATTTCCCCGCGGCGAAGATGCGCATTTCTCCAAACGTCGCGGAAAGGTTTCCAAGATTAACGGCACCTTTGGACATTTGGCCTTTTCCGCCGGCCGTAATCGCGATATCCCTGAATTTCCCACGCAATCTGAGCGCGAAATCCGCGGTGTTGGAGGAAAATTTCGCGTCGTCTAAAAACACACGTCCCCATTTTGTGTCGACCGTGAAATCAATTAATGTCACTTCTCCGTCGAACCCCCCCCCAAGGGAATTGTCCTTGTCAAATGGCAGCGCAATCAGTGCGTCGATATCCGAGGACATTTTTTTTATAGTCACTTTCGATATCTTAGGTTGAGAGGACGCAATAGTTTTGAGCGAAAATTGCAGTCGGAACTCACCCAACGAGGCGATTTCAGCGCCGCGCAAATATATCTTCATTCCCATCATGCTGACCCCGGTCACGGGATTACCCAATACGCCTTCCCAGGCGACTTCGATTCCATCTGTTTGTCTGAAAGTTTCTCCGACTTTTTGCGCGACAATATCCGCGAGAAAGGTGCATTCGGAAAGAACATAGTAACCGCCTAAAGAGGAAACTGAAAATAACGCGAATAACGCGCAGAATATCTTGATTTTTTTAACGTTGAGCAAACTGCGACCTCCAAGAGCGTAAACGCTTCACTCTTAGAAAATTTTAACACTGCCCGCGGTATTTGTGTAGCCCCTGACCCGACTATAATAAATTTTCATATGTAATTTTATATACGTACGGCGCGAACCCCCAAAAAACTTGGCGCGCATAACGGCGACAATTTTGTTTCACGTGAAACATGCCACTTTTCCCTTTTTAGCGTTTTTCACGCGCTGTTTGCGGCAATACTTTCTTAATGATTTTGTTTTTTGTCTCTATGTCTTCTCTTGGTTTATTTTTTCAGATTTATAAAATTGGATAAACCCTCTTCCTTATATTATAATCTCCTCATTCGAGTGATGGGGGTGGCGTTTTGAAAGTAACTGCTATCGCAAACCAAAAAGGCGGAGTGGGCAAGACATCCACGTGTGTGAATTTATCCGCTGGTCTGGGGATGCTCGGTCAAAAGATTCTTCTGATCGATATGGATCCCCAAAGTAACAGCACTAGCGGATTAGGGGTGGAGAGGCACAGTCTTGAAGCCAGCGTATACGATATGCTCGTAGATGAGGTCGAGTTCGAAAAATGCGTCATCCCCACGCAGTGGCAAGGCGTATCCGTATTGCCTTCGACTATAGACCTCGCGGGGGCCGAAATAGAACTCGTCTCCGTGATGAGTCGCGAAACGCGTCTCAAAAGAAGCTTAGCGCACGCCACAGGGTACGATTATATTTTTATCGATTGCCCACCGTCTTTAGGTCTTCTCACTTTAAACTCGCTCGTTGCTTCGGATTCTATAATTATCCCGATACAATGCGAATATTACGCCCTGGAAGGGCTTTCCCAACTCACACGCACAATAGAATTGGTCCGTTCGCATTTAAACGCTTCATTAGCACTCGACGGGCTTCTTCTTACGATGTTCGACATGCGCACCCGTCTCTCACGCGATGTTGCTGACGAGGTACGCTCTCGTTTTCAGGAAAAAGTTTTTAAAACAACTATTCCCCGAAACGTGCGAATCAGCGAAGCGCCGAGCCACGGAATGCCTATACAGTATTATGATACAGCCAGCCTCGGGAGCACGGCTTACAACAATTTCGCCATGGAGGTTTTGAAAAAATGTCAAAACAAAGAGGCCTAGGCAAAGGCCTTTCTTCATTATTCCCAACCGCACCTGTGCCCGAAGAACCCACCGAAGAGCGGCAGGAAAGCACCTCGGTAGTGACCTTACCTGTGGCTTTTCTTGAGCCTAACCCTTTTCAACCGCGACGTACGATCGCTCAGGAGCAACTGCAAGAATTAGCTTCTTCCATAAAAGAACACGGAATAATCCAACCGCTCGTTGTTCGAAAAGTAGGTGACAGTTACCAAATTGTCGCCGGCGAACGCCGTTGGCGTGCCGCGCAGTTAGCTGGCCTTTCCGAAGTGCCCGTCAGGGAAATGGAGATTAGCGACTCGCAAGCGATGGAGCTTGCCCTTGTCGAAAACCTTCAACGCGAAGACCTCTCAACTTTGGAAATTGCTCAGGGCATTCAGGATTTAATCTCACGCCTATCCCTCACGCACGAGGAAGCGGCTCAAAAAATAGGGATAAGCAGGGCAGCCGTCACCAACAAACTCCGCCTTCTTCAACTACCCTCCGAAGTCTTATCCATGCTTGACTCGGGGATTTTATCCGAGGGGCACGCACGAGCCTTGCTCACTCTTCCAAATGATGAAAAAATATTCGAACTCGCCAATTTGGTTTCTGAAAATGGATTAAACGTCCGCCAACTTGAAGAAATGGTGCGCCGGCTGCCCGCTGCTGAAAAATTTGAAGCCGCTTTCCCCAAACGTCCCTCCCCTCCTTCCGAATTCGAGGAGGAAATCGCTTTACTCAATACAAATTATAATCTGGACATAAAACTAGCGGGAAATAAAAAAAATATAGGCCTCGTCATCAAAGGTTTGAAAAAATGGCAGATTCGCCTTCTTCTCGAATACATCGAGGAGCACAGCCAAGAATTATTTCCCCGCGATTAGGAGTGATTGTTTTGGATGTTATGCGAGCCCCCTGGCGAATGAGTTACATTGATTCTTACGATGAAAACAGACGAAAAAACGAATCGACCGGACATTGTATTTTCTGCACGTATCCAAAAGAAAACAACGACGAGGAAAACCTGATCGTTCACAGAGGACGTTTCGCATTCGTCATCATAAACCGTTTCCCCTACGCCAGCGGCCATCTGATGATCGTCCCCTACCGCCACACCTCGATATTCCAGTCGCTCAGCGATGATGAAACTCAAGAGTTGTTTTTTTACGCCAAAAAATGTGTTCTTCTCCTTGAGCGAATTTACAATGCCGACGGTTTCAATTTGGGAATGAATATCGGACACGCAGCCGGTGCCGGTATCGACGCTCACCTCCATCTTCATCTGGTGCCGCGCTGGAACGGTGATACAAATTTCATGTCCGTAACCGCTGAGACACGAGTTTTGCCGGAAGCGCTGTCGGTCACCCGCGAAAAAATTTTGAGTTCGTGGGAGAATTGATTTTCTTGAAGATACCTGCCTCAGAGATTAGCTCTAAATTTCCATGAAATCCATATCCGAGCATGTCTTGGAAAAAGATCAATACTTTTCCGTTCGCACGTCGACATGTTTTGAAACGACGATCAAGCGTTCCAGATTTATTGCATGCGTAGAACCTGCGTCAAACCGCTTTGAAGCAGAGCTTTTTTTAAAAGGTATTGCGATGAAATATCCGAAAGCAAATCATTATTGCTGGGCTTACAGATTTGCCGGTCCTCCTGAAACGGAATATTCAACAGATGCGGGAGAACCTTCAGGAACGGCGGGGCGTCCCATTCTCGGTGCTTTAAAAAAATTTTCATTATTCGGTGTCGCAGCGGTTGTAATTCGTTATTATGGTGGTATCAAATTGGGGGTCAGAGGTTTGATCGCCGCATACGGAGAAGCTGTCACACGCGCGATCGAAAACGCGGAGCTAGTCATCAAGGAGCCAATGTCCACAATTTCTTTTAACTGCTCTTATGAAATTTTTTCGCCGCTCAATGAAATATTATCGCGTAGTGGCGCCGATGTTTCCTCGCCAAATCCTGTCTTTAGCGAAACTATATCCGGTGAAGTATATGTCCCGAAAAGACATTGCGCTTCGATATCTAAAGAACTTTTGGATTTGAAAGCCCGCGCTCGCCTTTTCAAATATCAGATTTTCTGATAAGCCGAAACGCTGGAATTCGGAGGAGATGCTACTTTTTCACGCGCCCGGCCAGGTCTTTCAGCATTATAAAATCCTCGCACTTTTCACGGATTATTTCATAGCCAGCGCGTCGATAGAATCGCACCGCGGGATTCGCTTTCTGCACGGATAATGACGTTTGACGATACCCGAGCTCACGTAACAGTATAAAGAGCCCGTTCAACAATAAAGTCCCAATACCGCGTCTCCTGTATTCTGGCAAAAGGGAGGTCGCCAGCTCCGGCGTTTCGTTGTCGATATGCCCGAACGCCGGTATTATTCTTGTCCATGCTGCGCCGATGAGGGCATCGCCCTGTAGCGCGACAAACG
>JAISXR010000087.1 GCA_031270375.1 Synergistaceae bacterium
GGGTTGAAACAATTCTTTTATCCCAAATCGGTCTAATTCATCAATATATGGGGTGGAATTTATTGACCGCACGTAAACTAAGTATAAGTTTTCATAAAAACGGGGATGTGCAATACCATTTTTGGCGTCCATCGTGATGTTCGGCGGAAGAGCGCCGATGATGGAGGATTTAGACACGGGCGCTCTTGTGGGCGTTCAGAGTGTCGGCCCGAAGATGTGGCGCCTGCGTTTTTTCATCGTTTCCGCGGCGCTTGCCGAATTGTGCGCGTCTTATAGCATATCCTGAAGAAACGGCGCATGGCCCGCCGGTTACCCGGCGAAACCTATGCGCCGTCCGGCGCGGGATATTTCCACGCAGTCCACGGACAATAGCGCCTCGCAGTCGGCGGCGGTGATGAGCCGCAGGTCGTCGGGCGAAATCTCCTCTGAACCGTTAACGCGCCGCATAAGCCGCGTCGCTTGGATATCGGTCATTTTCTGGAATAGGTTCGCCATCGCGCGTCCGTTCGCAAAACGTTCGTCCCTGGCTTTGTAAATGCGGGAGATTTTTTCGCGCAGCAGGTCTTCGGCCCCAGGAGCCAGCACGAGGCCGCGATTTGACGTCTTTTGGCGGAATATCCGCCACAGTTCCTCCTCCGCGTAATCCTCGAAACGGACATGGTAAACGAATCTGTCACGGAAACCCGGGTTCACGCGTTCCATCATCTCTTCCATATCCCGCCCGTAACCGGCGAGGATGACGCAAATCCGTCCGGCGAAATCGCTCATCAGGTGCGTCAGGGTATCTATGGCTTCCTTGCCGTAGTCATCGAGGCCGTCTTCCCTGCCGCACAGCGCGTATGCCTCGTCGATGAACAGCACACCGTCTAACGCTTCGAGAAAGACCCTGGTGACCTGTCCGGGCGTCTGTCCTTGATAACGGGCTATGAGCGTGTTTCTCCTCGCTTCCACGAGATGCCCTTTCTTCAGGACGTTGAATTCTTTCAGGGTGCTCGCCAGAAGGCGCGCCGTCGTCGTTTTTCCGGTTCCGGGGTTTCCGGTGAAGACGAACGACAGGTTGACGGGTTCGACCGGCATGCCCGCCGCGGCCTGCCTGCGCGACAGACATACGTTGGCCGCTATCGTTTCGATCTGCCGTTTGACATTTTCCATTCCAATCATCCCGTCGAACAGGCGTAACGGTTCCGCGGCGCCCTGCGTGCCGCTCGCCGCCAGCGTGTGGCCGGCATTTCCGAGCCAGTCGAACGAATCGCCCGATACGACCCTCTCCTCGCGTTTCGAGAGCGAGGCGAGCGCGGTTTTCTCGGCGAAGGCCCTCATCACGCCGCAGATTTCCGACTCTCTGTGCGCGTCTCTCCACGAATGCCAGGCAAACGCGAGCGTCTCGCGAATATCTTCCGGAACCTGCCACCCGTTCGACTCGAAAACCTTTGCAAGGATGGCCGTTTCGTCGATACTCATATTTCGCGCGCCGAGGAGCCGGATATTTATCTCTTCCTCTATTTCCGCGTAACGGTTCGCGAATCCCGGTGCGGGACAGTTAAAATCGCCGAAAAAGAGGAACATCCTGTTCCTGTTCTCTCTGAGAAAATCGATGAAACGCCTGAACTCCGCGTCGCTTAGAGAGGAAATCAGGTCGAAATCCTCCACGCACAATACGCTTGAATCCAACTCTTTCGAGAGGCTGCCGAAGTCGAACTCCCGGTCGCCGTCCCGTTCGCGCACCGTCCGAAAATCACCGGCCCGCCGCAGTATGCATCCCTTGAAGGGAACCCCGCGGCATTTCGACGCGATATCGTTCAAGGTTTTGCCGATCGCGAGGTTCATGAGGTTTTCCGGCGTGTCTATCCTGTACGAGAAAGAGAGTTCAATGCCCACGCGGGAGGCAAAAACCTCTTCCTCACGAAAGACGCCGAGCGCCGCGATCTCCGAATTTACGGCTTCACGCATGTCAAAACAGTTCGCCGCGTCATTGTCCACTTCGAAGGCGCCACGTCCGCCGGAAAACCAATGCTCCATATTCCTCAAGAGGATATCCGGCGTGCCGCCGTCAATGGCTTCGTCTTTGGATTTGTCCGATGTCACATTCGTGCGCGTCGTAGCTTCACTGAGCGCTCGGGTTATGAAGCAGCCAATATCGCCGTTCCAGGGAATCGCCCTCAAACGTTTCGATATCCCGTCCCAATCGCCAGCTTCGAACATGCGCCTCAGCCCGCCGCCGTCCGCGTGCAGCCCGTAATCGTCTATGCGGGCTTTGACGAGGTTTTTTATGAGAATATCCGTTTTTTCTTGTATAAGCGTGAGTATCTCCGTATCCGTGAACTTGTCGGCCAACACCGCGGGCACCTTGACGTCGGCATCCCAGTTGTCCGATAAAACGGCGGCCTTTTCGCAAAGCGTTTTATAGTCAGCCTCGCTTAAAATATCACGAGCCTCTCTTTTGACGAAATCGTTCCATGCCGCTTGCCTGATCATCCCGCGCAGTTTGTTCTTTTCGGACGGTTCGATATTGGACGCGCCTAAAATCTCAAAAATTCCGTTCATCAAGTCCGGAGCAATCGGCATAACATGTCACCTCCATGTTTTTTAGAAAAAATCAATTTATTGTCAGGAGCCTGAAGGGTGAAGATTTAAACCCTTGCGGAGTCCGCGCTTCTAAACGGCAAAACGTCGTTTAGGCCGAATTAATCAGTGCTTCCTCAGGTATCTCCGCATACAGATCATGGCTCTGACGACGGCTCCCCGCACGCGGATCATGGCGCGTGTCGTGGCTCCCCGTATGCGGAGATTCCCTCGCTTCGTCTTCAAAGCGTCTCAAGGGCGGGCGCTGCCCGATAAGGCCGGGACTCAAAATTGTCATTCGCGCGCGGCGCAAAAAGCCACCCGACGGCGCTTGCGAGAGAACACGCTCACGAGACGACACGCCGACGCGAGGGCACAATTGTACCCATGATCAATTTTCGCTAAAAAAGGGGACTATTTATGTTTGATAGGCGACAAAAATTCTGCACAAACGACGAACACCTGATTTATTCACCGCTTCCTCCATTTACAAAATGGTATTTTACAACTTTTAGTCCTTTTGTCAATATGTCTGTAGACAATTTTGACAAGGGTGTGTACGACTGGATTAACGACTGGATTAAATTGTAGGGGCGCGCCGCCGCGCGTCCGGGTTACTCCACCCCCCAAAAAAGCAAAAAACAAAAACTCGAAAAATGCCCGTCAAGCTATGACACATCTGCGTTTACGCCCGTTTTGAGGGTGGAGCCCCAGTGATAGAGCGGCTTGAAGGGCATTTTTCCGGGCGATTTCTCTAAATTTTCCCGAATTTTGGAAAATAAAGAGGGGGGGGTGGAGAAATGCACCTCGCGAAGCCTCTTGCAATCCGGCTCGAAAAGTGGTACAGTTCGCATCAATGAATCCCCGATAGGGGGTTGAAACTCTCCCGGCTCCACCGTCCCGAAGTCATCGAACTCGTTCGCATCAATGAATCCTCGATAGGGGGTTGAAACATTTCGAGGAACTCCTGGGCGCTCATGTCCTTAAGTTCGCATCAATGAATCCTCGATAGGGGGTTGAAACACCAAAGATTTGTCCTAATTCCGTTAAAAACTCGTTCGCATCAATGAATCCCCGATAGGGGGTTGAAACGCTCTGGCAAACAACGCTCAGGGTGCCGGAACAACAGTTCGCATCAATGAATCCTCAATAGGGGGTTGAAACAGTTCAAACTTGCTAACTTCCCCAACATTAAACCGTAATTTCCGAGGTTTTTTCTCACTATAATTCCATATCAAAGAGTTGAAACTGGAGTTGCCAGCGACGATAAATTTATAGGGAGAAAATT
>JAISXR010000111.1 GCA_031270375.1 Synergistaceae bacterium
TCGAACCATGTCTTTACCGTAATATCACGGCCGTTCGGGCAATCGCGGACATTTATCCTGTATCGGCGGAGCACCCACGTCAGGCCGCGTTCGAGAAGGTTCTCCACGCCTATGCCGACGGAACCGGCGTGACGCGCCGCGATCTCCTGGAAAAACTCGGGCAGGGTTTCCGGCTTCAACCTGCCGTTCTGATCCAGTCCGTAATATGGTACGCCGAAGACTTTCTCGAACATTTTTCGCTCCCTTCGCCTAATAGTGCTCCTTGAATCTCTTGTGCTGGGCGAGCCACTGATCCGGCGCCTCTCTCACCATTCGCTCCATCTCCCGGTTCACGGCGGCCGTTATCCCGTAAATTGTCCGGGCGCGATCGCCCGTGTCCTCCCATGTTATCGGTTCGCCGACTCGCATCACGTGTTTGAACGGGCGTATGCGCCGTATATAAACGGGTATTACGGGTTTTTTCGTCAGGTACGCGAATACCGCCGGCCCCTGCGGAGTGGACGTCGCTAGGCCGAAGAAAGGGACGGCGATTCCGGCGGAACTGCCATGCTGATCGGGCATTATCGCGAGAAACGCGTTTTTTTTCAGTACGGCAAGCGCGCGTGTCATAGGACTCTTATGGGAGAGAAATTTCCATCCCGCTCTGGCGCGCATCTCGGCTATGACGCGGCGCTCCCCTTCGTCGCGCGATTCGCGCACTATGGCGGTCACGTCGTGCCCTCCCTGCGCCAGACGCGAACAGCACAGCTCCCAGTTGCCCACGTGGCTCGCCAGCAATATGCCGCCCTTCGAGTCGTCGAGCGCGGATTCGTTTTCGAAATCGACCCAATCCAAAGCGAGACGCGGATCCCGTTGCAGCACGGCGAACTCTATTCCCAGCCAGATGAGATGGTCGTATGTCTTCCATAAAATCGCCCCGCGCTCGCGCGGCGTTTTCTCGGGCAGCGCTATTTCGAGGTTGCGCGCCGCCGTTTGCTTCCTTATCGGAACCAGCCTGACGAGCCCTTTGAAGAACAGGGCCATGCACGCGGCCGCGGCGCCGGGCCTCACTATCTTCATAAGGAACCTGATCGCCGACGCTTTGAAACTCATCCCGTCACCTGTTGAACCGCAGCAGCCGGAAGTCCTTCTTGCCGATCCTCGCCTGGACGTACCCGCCCTGCAGGAGGTCATCGGAATTCACGGCGCGGGACTCGTCGGTCACGCGTTCGCCGTTGAGGTATATGCCGCCTTCGCGTATTTTACGCCTCGCCTCGCTCTTGCTGGATACGCCGCCAGACGCGAGCAGGCAGTCGATGAGCGGCATCGGCGGGGGAGACGCGACATCAGTCGTGGGTATCTCCGCGGCGAGCGTATCGAGGAGCGCCGAGTCCGCCGAACGCGCGTCGCGTTCTCCGAAAAGTAAAGCGCTCGCGTCGCGCGCCTTCGCGGCCGTCTCGTTTCCGTGAACGCGCCCGGTCATGTCCCACGCCAGGAGTTTTTGGGCCTCGCGGCGCTCGGGGTGTTCCGCGTGACGCTTCATGAGATCGTCGATAGATTCGAGGCTCTCGAACGAATACATCCTGTGCAGCCGGCCGATGTCGCGGTCGTCGGTGTTTATCCAGAACTGGTAGAACTTGTAGGGGCTGGTCTTGCCGGGGTCGAGATACACCGCTCCTTCCTCGGATTTGCCGAATTTCGCGCCGGACGCGGTGAGCAGCAGCGGGAACGTCAGGCCGTAGGCCTGTCCGCCGCCGCGTTTTCTGATGAGGTCTATCCCGCCTATGATATTGCCCTGCTGGTCGTTGCCGCCCATCTGAAGGGCGCAGCCGAACTCGCGGTACAGGTGGTCGAAATCGTAAGCCTGAAGCAGTATGTATGACAGCTCCGTGTACGTGATGCCCTTTTCGGGGTCGTCGATGCGGCTGCGCACGTATTCACGGTTGATGAGGGTGTTGACCGGAAAGAATTTTCCCGTGTCGCGCAGGAATTCGATGAAACTTATCCGCGACAGCCAGTCGTGGTTGTTCGGCATGATGGCGGAGGCGTCCCCGCGGTCGAAGTCGAGGAATTTCGCGAGCTGTTTTTTGATGCGCTCGGCGTTGTGGGCGACCAGCTCCACCGACAGCAATCGGCGCTCTTTCGTCTTGCCCGAAGGATCGCCGATCAGTCCGGTGCCGCCTCCCGCCAGAGCTATCGGGCGGTGTCCCAGTTTTTGCAGCCAGGCGAGCCCCATGATGGGGATCATATTGCCGGCGTGAAGGCTGTCGGCGCTCGGGTCGAACCCGACGTAACCCGTGACCGTTTCCCGCTCCATCTTTTGGCCCAGTTCGGCCGCGTCGCTGCACCATTCGACGAAGCCTCGGCGGGACATTATCTCACAGAAATTTTGCGGCATCTTGTCACATCTCCTTAATATTAGTAATGGCAAATGGCCGAACCGGAGGCGGCGGACTCACAGGTGATGAATACGCGTCCCAGCGCGGCCATGGCGTTTTTCAGGCTGTCCGCGGATTCCTCGTCGAAGGGGGTCTCTTCGTCGTCCTCGTAGAAGAGGGAATTCAGCGCGGGAATATCGGCGAGCGACGCGCCCAGCAGCGGGAAATCGAGATATATCCAGGCGGCCGCGCCGGCGGCGGCGGAGAGCATCTCGCGGGCCTCATAGCTCTGTTCGGCGTCGGGCGCCACGAGGCTTATCAGCGCGCGTTCGGCGTTTGCGGCCGCCAGCACGGTGAAGGGCAGATTTGTGAGGCCGCCGCGCTCGAAACCCTCCACAGGGTAGGGTTCGACGCCGAAGAATTTCTCGCTCCAGAATTTTTCGATCATCCTGTACGCGGCCTCGCCGCGTCCCGGCATGTCGAGCGTGAAGCCGGGCAGGTCGAACCAGAGTATCTGCGTCCTGCCGCCGACGGAAAAAGCCGTCCGTCCCGTCAGCAGCGTTTGGATTTCAGACCGGCGCAACCCCATGATCTTCAGTTGGTCGGCGAGGTATTTCAGCGGCGCGGGCAGGTTGGACAGGGCTCTTCCCGGATCGGGCAGGGTTACGCCGAACGACATGACCAGCGGATCGGGCATGAATACGTCTGCCCGCGACCAGTCGTCCTTTTGGAGGCCGTTCAGGAAATTTTTCGGGATGAAATGCTCAACGCCCGACACACGCCAGTCGGTTTTGACCGCGCGTATGTCGGGCGATGTGATCCAGGCCGCTTCGAGTTCAAGGGCTTCTTTGGGGTTTGGCGCCGCGTCCGTCATCCACGAACGCAAGACGCCTCCATCGGAGAAAAAGGCGTGTCCCCCGCTTTCGGCGGCGACCGGCCATTTTCTTTTTATTCCGGCGGCCACTCCGTTGCGGACGTCCATTATCCTGTCGATGTCGAGCAGCGAATCCGCCGCGAACAAGACGCCGTCCTCCGCGATGATGTAAATGGGGGACGATATGTCCTCCGCCGTCAGTTGAAAGAGCCCGTTTCTGTCGGTGGGCCTGAGCACCGGGGAGGCGAAACGCTTTTTCCAGCCGTCCGGCAGGGCGCCCAGGCGGAGAG
>JAISXR010000126.1 GCA_031270375.1 Synergistaceae bacterium
ATCAGGAACCTGATCGCCGATGCCTTGAAACTCATAATTCGCTCACCTGTTGAACCTCAGCAGCCTGAAATCCTTCTTGCCGATCCGCACCTGGACGTACCCGCCCCGCAAGAGGTCGCCGGAATTCAAGACGCGGGACTCGTCCTGCGCGCGTTCGCCGTTGATGTAGATTCCGCCCTCGCGTATTTTGCGCCTCGCCTCGCCCTTGCTGGATACGCCGCCAGAGGCGAGCAGACCGTCGACCAGCGGCAGCGGCAGCGGGGACGCGACGTCCGCCGTGGGTATCTCCGCGGCCAGCGTGTCCAGCAGTGACGCGTCCGCCGAGCGCACGTCGAGTTCGCCGAAGAGCACCGCGCTCGCGTCGCGCGCCTTCGCGGCCGTCTCGCTTCCGTGGACGCGGGATGTCATGTCCCACGCCAGGAGTTTTTGTGCCGCGCGGCGCTCGGGGTGCTCCGCGTGGCGCTTGATGATGTCGTCGATGGATTCGAGACTCCCGAACGAATACGTCCTGTGCAGCCGGGCGATGTCGCGGTCGTCGGTGTTTATCCAGAACTGATAGAACTTGTACGGGCTGGTCTTGGCGGGGTCGAGGTATATCGCGCCGTCCTCGGACTTGCCGAATTTCGCGCCGGACGCGGTGAGCAGCAGCCGGAACGTCAGGCCGTAGGCCTGCCCGCCGCCGCGTTTTCTGATGAGGTCTATGCCGCCTATTATATTGCCCTGCTGGTCGTTGCCGCCCATCTGAAGGGCGCAGCCGAACTCGCGGTGCAGGTGGTCGAAGTCGTAAGCCTGAAGGAGTATGTATGACATCTCCGTGTACGTGATGCCCTTTTCGGGATCGTCGACGCGGCTGCGCACGTATTCGCGGTTGATGAGCGTCTTGACCGGAAAAAATTTTCCCGTGTCGCGCAAAAATTCGATGAAACTTATCTTCGACAGCCAGTCGTGGTTGTTCGGCATGATTGCGGAGACGTCCCCGCAGTCGAAGTCGAGGAATTTGGCGAGCTGTTTTTTGACGCACTCGGCATTGTGGGCGACCCGGTCGACCGACAGCAGTTGACGCTCTTTCGTCTTGCCCGAAGGGTCTCCGATCAGGCCGGTGCCGCCCCCCGCCAGCGCTATCGGGCGGTGTCCCAATTTTTGCAGCCAGGCAAGCCCCATGATGGGGATCATATTGCCGACGTGAAGGCTGTCGGCGCTCGGGTCGAACCCGACATAGCCCGTTACCGTTTCCCGCTCCATCTTTTGGCCCAATTCGGCGGCGTCGCTGCACCACTCGACGAAGCCGCGCCGGGACATTATCTCGCAGAAATTCTGTGGCATTTTGTCACATCTCCTTTATGAAGGCGGATTTATAGATCAATAATGGCAGATGGCCGAGCGGGCGGGGCGGAAATAATCCTGAAAAATACGCGGAGAAACGGGACATCTTATTTTTTTGTCTTTATGTTTTTGACGGTTTGCAGTATCAGCCGCGATGATTCGAGCAACGGGGAGATATCCGCGAAGTCCGCGCGGGAATCGAGGTTCTCCCTTATGGATGCCGCTTCGGAAGCTATATCCGCGAGTAGGGCGAACACCGCGTCGCGCGATCCAAAGGCGAGCGCGCGCGGTGCGGGCGGCGCGAGTTCCGGGCGGGTGATGGCCTGTTTTTCCGACAGGTCGTAGTACGCCCCGCGCGCGGGAGCCGCCGCCCCGTAACCCATCTGCCTTATGCCGCTTGCCAGCGCTTCCGCGGATTTCGCCTCTCCGTGGGTCACGAAAAACGACGCGCCGTGCCCAAAGCGCGAGGCCCATTCGAGAAGGTCGTCCCTGTCCCCGTGCGCGGAAAAACCTCCCAGGGTGTGGAATGCCGCGCCCACCGCGATGTCCTCTCCGGCTATGCGCAGGCTTTTTTCCCCTTCGACGAGCCTGCGGCCAAGCGTGCCGTGCGCCTGGTAGCCGACGAAGAACACGTGGCAGTTTTTGTTCCATAGGTTGTGTTTAAGATGGTGAACGATGCGTCCTCCGGAGCACATGCCGCTCCCCGCCATCACGATGGCCTCGTCGATATCGTTGATGGCTCGGCTCGAATCGACACCCGAGGTGTATGAGAGCCCTTCGGGGGCGAACGGGTTCATGCCCGCCCGCAGCATGTCCTGCACTTCGCGGGACAGCAGAGAGGAATATTTTTCGTATATCCGCGTCGCCTTCTCGCCCATTGGGGAATCGAAGAATATCTTCGGCATACGCGGGAAAGTCCTGTCCAGTTGGAGGCGTTTTATCTCGTACAGGACGCGCTGCGCCCGGTCGACGGCGAATGTCGGTATCAATATCTTGCCTCTCGCCTCTATCGCCCCGGCCAGCGCCTCCCTGAACTCCGCCCTCGTGGCTTCGAGGCTTTTATGGTTCCTGTCGCCGTAGGTGGATTCGATCACGGCGTAGTCGGCTTCCTCTATCAAGGTGTACTGCCTTTCGAGCACGGCATCGCGCGGGCCGAGGTCGCCGGAAAAGACGATTTTCACCTGCCCGCCGTCATTTGCGAGCCACAGCTCGGTTATCGCGGAACCGACTATATGTCCCGCGTCGCGGAACCGGACGCTCGCGCCGTCCGCGACGGCGGTCCTTTCGTCGTACCTGATGTAGCGCAGGCGCTTCAGCGTCTCCTCGACGTCGCGTTCGCCGTACGCCGGTTTGACTGGAGGTATGCCCTTTCGCGCGTTTTTGCGGTTTTTCCACTCCGATTCCTCGCCCATGAGCTTCGCCGTATCGCGCAGCAGCACTGCCACCAGTTCTATCGTCGGATCGGTCGCCCATATCTCGCCCTTGAAGCCCCGCTTGACCAGGAGCGGCAAACGTCCGCTGTGGTCTATATGCGCGTGCGTCAGCACGACCGCGTCGATATTGGCGGGTGAAAAGTCGAACTCGTCGTCGTTGCGGTCGTCGGCGTAACGTCCCTGGAACATTCCGCAATCAACTAGAATACGGCTTTTATCCGTCTGAAGCAGATAGCATGACCCCGTTACCTCTCCGGCCGCTCCCAGAAAACCTATTTTCACGGGCATTGGGACAGTCACCTCCAGGCGATTTCAGATTGTCGATATTATTTTACATCAATTGCGGGAAAAACGTTAAAAATGGCGTCAGGGCAACAATCCCCTTATGCAGGTTCCCTCGCCGCGGTACGAAATTATCTTGAGCCTGCCTCCCACGAGGGCCATCCTCTCCTCCATGTTGGAGAGGCCCCTGTGCCCTTCCGCGCGAAGGTCGGCGGTGTCGCCTTCCTTTATGTCGAACCCGTGCCCGTCGTCCTGTATCGTGAGTTCTACGCCCCCCGTCTCGCGGCGCTTCACATCTATCCAGATGTTCTTCGCCTCCCCGTGTTGGACCGAGTTGGTGACGGCTTCCTGCACCACGCGGAAGAACGCCAGCGTGGCCGCGTCCGGCAGCTCGATATTCTCGTCGACGCCGAGGTAAATTTTCACCCCATATTGCAGGGATTGGCGTTCGGTGAGTTCCGTCAATGACTGCGAGAGTCCCAGCTCCAGCCACGGAGGATTGAGAAAATCGCACAGTGACCGCATTTCTTTCACCGTCGTGAAGGCTATTTTTTCGGCGAGGTCGAGTTCTCTTCTGGTGTCTTCCTCCGTGTTGCCGCGGCTTCTCGCCAGACGGAGGCGCTGTATGAGCGCCGTCACGTCCTGGAGCGGCCCGTCGTGGATATCGCGCGATATTTTTGTTCGCTCGGCTTCCAGAACGTTCACCAGGTCGTTGACGTACATCCTGTTTGCCTTCACGGTGCGGTACGCCTCGCGCGACACGCGCGCGAGCGTGTCGCGTATGCGGAGTATCTGCGCGTTGGCTCCGGGGAGCTGAACTTCCATTGTCTCCAAGCCCCATTTTATCGCCGAAATCGTTTGTTCCAGCATGTCTACCGGATGTATCACGCGGTGAAAGAGATTCCATATCGTCAATACACCCCAAACGGCGGCGAGTACGATGAGAACGGGCCACAAAAAAACCGACAGAGCCTCCGTGCCGGACATGTCTTTCCAGGCCAGGCCTCCCACCACCAGAAATTCGCCTCCGGCGGCCGGAAGTTCCGCCACAGTGAAACGGCCGTCCTCGCCGTTGATTTCATAGGCTTGCCCCATCGGAACCTCCGGGGCCTCTTTATTCATGTTCATGGCGTTCATCAATCTTTCCGAGCCATGCAGGAATTTCCCCTCCTTCGAGTAAACCGCGAAATAGGTGGGGAAACGTCCGGAAAAAGCGAGAAAACCGTATGTGTTCCTGTCGAAAGAATGACTGAAAGCGATGGCGGCGTCCGGTTCGAACGCGCCGCCGGGACTTATTCGCGCGGATACTTTATCGGTGAAGTGTTCGACGTAAAGCTTGGCGAGCGCCGCTATGTTTTCCCGCGAATTCACGAGGTCCGCTGTCGCGAGCGCCAGGATGACAAGAGGCGGCAGCAAAACCGACAACACAAAATAAGACAGCCGGTTTTTATCGTTCAACCGCCGGTCTCCTTTCGATAAATTGGCCCGCGCGGGCCGGTTTTCAGTCGAGAAGTTCTTCCAGCATCACGACTCCGAATTTCAGCGCGAGCAGCATGGATTCAGTCTTGTTTCTCGCGCCCAGTTTGTCGTAGATGGAGGCGAGGTGAGTCTGAACCGTCCGTTCGCTGATGAACAGCCTAGAGGCTATCTCCTTGCCGGACAGCCCTTTGGCGGCGAGCAGCAGCACCTCGCGCTCGCGTGCGGAAATCGGCTCCGGAGACATATTCTCGCCATCCTCGACCGTGTTCGCGACTTCGCTGTCGAGGTACAGGCCGCCGCGCGCCACAATGCGAATAGCCCTCGCCAGGGTATCGGCCGACGACGATTTGAGGACGTACCCGCGCGCCCCTGCCCGAAGCGACGACAACACGTACTGCTGCGCGTCGTAGCTCGTGAGGATGAGAACCGTCACAGGCAATCCCTCCTCTTTGATCTTGCGGGTGATGGTCACTCCGTCCATGCCGGGCATCCTGATATCCAGAAGCGCCACCTGCGGCTTCAATTCCCTTATGCCCGCCATCGCGGACTCGCCGTCCGCGTATTCGCCCACCACGTGCATGTTCGGTTCTCTCGCCAGATACGCCAAGAGCCCCGCCCTTGTAAGCGGGTGATCGTCCGCAAGAATGAGTTCTATCGACATTTGACCCCCTCCATATGCCTTTTTCCGTTTTGAAGATGGAAATAACGCATATTATGTGACATTAAAGATAAAACCGCATCAGCCGTTAGGCGTAGTTACCGTCAGGCGTAGTTATCGCCCCGGGGTTTACACCGCCGTCCCGAGGCCGATTTCATGTTCCACCGGCTTCAGTCCCTCGATCGTCTGCTCTATGAGCCATTCGAGCGATTCTCCCATCAGCTTTACGCCGCGCTCGATGACCTCTCTGTTCACGCCGCGCGCGAATGCCTTGTCCTTCCATTTTTTCTTCACGGATTTGACCTCGAGGTCGGAGAGAGAACGGCTCGGGCGCACCAGCGCGACCGCCGTCACAAATCCGGTCAGTTCGTCGATGGCGTACAGCGCGCGCTCCATGCGGCTTTCCGGTTCGACTCCTGAAAATTCCCACCCGTGCGCCAGCTCCGCGCGGATTATTTCTTCCTCGTAACCCTGTTCGCGCAACATGTCGCCGCCCTTGACGGGATGCCCTCCCTCAACCGACTGAGTGGTCTCCCAATCAATGTCGTGCAACAGGCCGGCCCTAGCCCAGAGTTCCTCGTCCTCGCCGTAGTGCCGCGCCATATGTTTCATGGCCGCTTCCACCGCCAGAGCGTGCCGGAAGTACATGTCATCCCTGTTGTGTTCCTTGAAAAAAGCTATGGATTCGTCCCGGGTATATTTCATTACGTCGTTATCGCCTCCAGTTTTAAGAGCATTCAGGACATCGCGTTTTCCAAAACCCGCTTTACCGCGTCGCCGTCTTCGAATATCTCCGACGTCAGGCCCGCTTCGGCGCGCAGTGTCCGGGAGAGTTCGTCCGGGTAGGGGTTCATGTACACTATCCGCCTGCACCCGGAATTTATCAGCAATTTGGAGCATATGGAACATGGTTCGTGTGTGACGTATATCCCGCACCCGTTTATGGATGTCCCCGACGCCGCGGCCTGGGTCACCGCGTTCATCTCCGCGTGCGCCCCCCTGCATATCTCGTGGCGTTCTCCCGAGGGAATCCCGAGCTGCTGTCTGAGACAGCCGATGTCGGTGCAGTGTCGCGTCCCGGCGGGCGAGCCGTTGTAACCGGTGGCCAGAATGCGTTTTTCGGCCGCTATGACCGCGCCGACGCGCCGCCTGATACATGTGCTCCTGGTGGAGGCTATCATCGCCATGGCGAGAAAATACGCGTCCCAGCCAGGCCTTTTGTTTCCGTCATATGTCAAGATTGCGGACCTCTCGGGCGTGGTTCTCGATGAATTCGCGTCTCGGCTCCACGGCGTCGCCCATCAGAATGCCGAAAAGCTCGTCCGCCAGCACGGCGTCCTCCACCTGTACCTTGAGGATTATCCTGTTGTCCGGATCCATCGTGGTGTCCCAGAGCTGTTCGGGGTTCATCTCCCCCAGCCCTTTGTATCGCTGGATGTGCAGACGTTTGGGGTCTCGTCCGGCGGTGGTGTCCTTCAGTTCCTTGTCGGAGTAGCAGTAGGAGGCCTTTTTCCCCTCCTGCACACGGTACAGGGGCGGCTGGGCCACGAAGAGGTGTCCGTTCTCGATTATCTGCGGCATGTAACGGTAGAACAGCGTGAGCAGGAGCGTCCTTATATGCGCGCCGTCGACGTCGGCGTCGGCCATGAGAAAAATTTTGTGGTACCTCAGCCTGCCGGCGTCGTAGCTGTCATTTATGCCGCACCCCAGCGCCTGAATGATCGTCCTCACCACGTCGTTGGACAGTATCTTGTCGAGCCGGGCTTTTTCGACGTTCAGTATCTTGCCCCTCAGCGGGAGTATGGCCTGAAAACTTCTGTCACGCCCCTGTTTGGCGCTGCCGCCCGCGCTGTCGCCCTCCACTATGTAGAGTTCACTCCGCGACGGGTCGCGGTTCGAACAGTCCGCGAGCTTGCCCGGCAGGTCGAGCTTGTTCATCGGCGTGCCGCGCTGGATCAACTCGCGCGCTTTGCGGGCCGCCTCGCGCGCCTGACGCGCCTTTATCGCCTTCTCGACTATGGGCTTCAATATCTCGGGAGTCTCCTCCAGCGCGACCTTCATTCCCTCGTAGACCAGTGAATCGACGATGCCCTTGATGTCGCTGTTGCCCAATTTGGTCTTGGTCTGGCCCTCGAACTGCGGTTCCGGAAGTTTCACGGATATGACAGCCGTGAGCCCTTCCTTGAGGTCGTCTCCCGACAGGTTGGGGTCCTTTTCCTTCAGCACTTTTCCGCGCCGCGCCTCGTCGTTGATCGCCCTCGTCAGCGCCGTCCGAAAACCGGACACGTGGGTGCCGCCCTCGACGGTATTTATGAGGTTGGCGAAGGCGAATACGCGCTCGATGTACGTGTCGTTGTACTGGAGCGCCACTTCGACCGCCGCGCCTTCCTTCGCCCCCTGAATGTACACCGGTGGTTTGAACGAAACTTCCTTGCCCCGGTTGAGGTATTCCACAAAAGAACGGATGCCGCCCTCATAATGGTATATCTTTGCCGGTTCGCCCTCGGATCGCGGCCGCCTGTCGGTGAACGTTATCGTGACGCCCGTGTTGAGGAAGGCCAGTTCCCGCAGCCGTCCCTTCAGTATATCCGCCGAATACTCGACGGTGGTGAATATCTCGTCGTCCGCCATGAACGTGACGCTGGTGCCGCTCCTTTTCGAGTCTCCCACTCTTTTCAGCTCGGTGACGGGGACGCCGCGCTCGTATCTCTGGAAAAACTCGCCGCCGTCGCGCTCGATTTTCAGCTCGAGCCATTTCGACAGCGCGTTCACAACCGAGACCCCAACTCCGTGAAGTCCTCCCGACACCTGATAAGCGCCCTTGTCGAATTTGCCTCCGGCGTGCAGCACGGTCATGACCACCTCTGCCGCCGATTTCCCCATCGCCTCGTGGTATTCGGTGGGGATGCCGCGTCCGTTGTCCTGAACCGAGACGCTGCCGTCCGCTTCCATCGTCACGTCTATTTTGTCGCAGAAACCCGCGAGGGCTTCGTCTATCGCGTTGTCGACCACTTCGTACACGAGGTGATGCAGCCCGCGGGCGCTCTGGTCGCCTATGTACATGCCCGGGCGTTTGCGAACCGCCTCCAATCCCTCGAGCACCTGAATATCCTTCGCGCCGTAATTGGCGTGCGCCGTCTCCTCAACCATACCGCAAGTTTCCTCCGTTCAGCCTTTTTTAATTTCCCCGCCGCCTCCGCGATTCGCGAAGCGCCTGCTCCTCCTGTCGATGACGAGCGGCGTGAAACCGGATTCTCTTTCATCCCCGCCGCGGAGCGTGATGTGTGTCCTGCCGTCCCTCCTGACGAGGGCGACGACATTTTCCAATATCACAATATTACCGTCTTCGAGAAAGAGAAACAACACGATTCCCCCGCATATATATTATAATGCCATTATATCAGAATAGTCGGGAGGCTGCTCAGATGGGAGAACGAAGAAAACGCGCGGCGGGAGTTCTGCTGCATATATCGAGCCTTCCGGGTTTGTACGGATCGGGGGATTTCGGAGAACAGGCCGAGCGGTTCGCGAGCCTGCTCGCGGGCGCCGGCTTCGGCGCGTGGCAAATGCTGCCCCTCGTTCCTGTGAGCGGGGCTTTTTCTCATTCCCCGTACAGCAGTCAGTCGGCTTTCGCGGGCAACCCCGCGTTCATCTGCCTCGAAAAACTGGCCGCGCTGGGGCTGGTCGCGGCAAGCGAGATCGAACGGATAAAGCCGCTCCCGCCCGGGCGCGCCGATTTCGAAGCGGCGATCGGGGTAAAGAGCGAAATTTTAAAGATATGCCGCGAAAATTTCAGGCGCGATGAATCGTACAGGACGGCGTTCAGGGATTTGTCGGACAAATTCTGGGATTTCTGCGCCGAGGAGGCTTACTGGCTGGAAGATTACGCGCTGTATCGCGTCCTCAAGGAGATAGAGGGAGGGCGCCCGTGGCACGAATGGCGTCCCGAATACCGTCTCCGCGACTGGGGCGTTCTCGGCCCCCTGAAGAACGTCCCGGAGATATCGGACGCCCTCGACGAAAAGCGTTTCGAGCAATTTTTGTTCGCCGCGCAGCTTCAGGAACTGCGGGCGCGCTGCGCGGAACTCGGGGTGACGATGATCGGCGACCTTCCTATATACGTGGCCCACGACAGCGCCGACGTGTGGGGGCATCAGGAGTTGTTCGAACTCGACTCCGGGGGAATGCCGGTGACGGTGGCAGGCGTTCCCCCCGATTATTTCAGCGAGACCGGACAGAGATGGGGGAACCCCATATATAAATGGAACGAGATGAAGCGCGACGGTTACGCGTGGTGGCTCGGCCGTTTTCGCCGCGCGCTCTCCCTGACCGACATCGTCAGGATCGACCATTTCAGGGGTTTTTTGCGGTTCTGGGAGATACCGGCTTCCGAGGCGACCGCCGAAAACGGATGGTGGTCGCCCGGCCCGGGGACGGAACTCTTTCGCGCGATGCGCGACAATTTCCCGGCTCTCGGGGGCAGGCCGCCATTTATAGCGGAGGATTTGGGCGTCATCACCGACGACGTGGCGCGCGCGATGGAGGATTTTTCCTTTCCCGGAATGAAGGTGTTACAGTTTGCCTTCGGCGGGGGAATGTCTGAAAACCCATACATCCCGCACAACCACAGGCGCAACTGCGTCGTTTACGTGGGAACTCACGACAACGACACGACCGCGGGCTGGTGGGCGTCCGGCGCCGCCGAGGAGGAGAAGCGCAATTTCCTCGCCTACACCGGCCTCGAAAACCCGAC
>JAISXR010000134.1 GCA_031270375.1 Synergistaceae bacterium
AAATTCGTATCGCTCGACATGAGATCGAGGTTATACGTCCGCCTGTCGGTATTTATGACGAGATTCGTCGAGATATCCGCCATGAGGGGCTTTATGAGCACGTGAACCTGTTCGGATTTCCCCGCGCCGGATTTGCCCGGCGTGAACGTCCACCGCGCGGCGTCGCCCGGATGCACGCCGGTGACGCGCTCTCCGGGCTGCAATATTACGTCCGTCACGTACATCGGACGGCATACGACCTTTGGCGTATAGCTGCCATAAACAATGACCACCGATCCTGTGACGCCGGTCACGGGAGGAACGGCGCTCTTTGCCTCTTTGTACTCTTTCACGAGTTCGAGGGCGCGTTCGTCTATCTGTCTCAGTGTTAAATCCTCGACGACATCGGCCCACTTCCGGGCGTTCTGCTCCTCCTCGTACTCGCGTTCCGTTATCTCTTGCGCGTTTCCCGCTCCCGCCGCGTAGACCGCCCCGGCGTCCCGGAATTCGTCCTCGTAACCGGCGTTTTTAAGCTGTCCCTCGCCGTAGCGGGGCGTGTTCCGCAACTGCTCCGCGTATTTCTCCGGATCGGCGAGTTCGAGCCTCTGCCCGTCCTCGCCGTCAGCCATGAGCAGCAAATCAGCGTAGTCGACCGAGATTATCTTCCCGTCGTACTCAATCTCCACCCTGTCGGCGGATTTTTCTTTTTTCGCGTCGCCGACGTTATATTTTTCAACGACCTCGCTGAAATCATCCGAGACGGATGCCCATGCCTCCGAAGTTTCTTCGGCAGTTTGAAAAGTAAACGCGGCGACCAACAACACTAGAAACATCATTTTCCTCATACTTATCCCTCCGTTTATCAAGATCAAGACCTTGGGGCGCTGCCCCAAACCCCGCAAGGGGCTCGCCACTTGACCCCTTCTCACAGGACTTCCGAGAAATTGAAGTCCGTTATGAAAATGCCGAGCGGATTTATTAAGACTTCCCGCATCTCGCTCGGCGGCGCGACGGCGGTCGTGAATATCCCCCGATACCGTTTCTCGCCCAATTTATTCCCCGCGAGGGAATACCGCTCCTCCGTCCACTCGGCCTGCCAGGTATCCGGCGAAAGGGAGAGCACGCTGCTCACCGTGACGGTCGCCGTCTCGGACTCGCCAGTCGTCACGGGATTGTTCGCCGCGTAGTATTCCTTGTATTTCTTCTCCGCGGCAGTATTGGAAGGCGTGCGGTTGTAAACGAAATTCATCAGGTACATCTGCGCCTCGGGATCGTTGAAAACGGTCTTGAGCGACCAGACGTAACGCCCGACGTGGGCGATTAAAAGACGCGCGTCCACTTTCGCCGGCGACACCGGCTCGACCGCTATCTCGTACCCGTGTTCGTCCACCTGCACGATGTAAGGCGCGACCGTCACGCGGCCGGACATGTAGATGACCGCGCAGACGCAGGCCGCGCAACAGAGCAGCAGGACGGCGGATATCCGGCGCCACTGCGCGGCGTTCTTCGAGAGATACCCGTACCGTTCCGCCGCCTCCGTCCTTCCCGCCAGAAACGGATTTGACGAGAGTTCCCAAGATTCTTCGTTTCGCTTTCCCCTCATGCGTTCTTACCCCTTTTCTCCGGTCTCTTTTTTATCTGAGGCGAAGACGCCCCGCAAATCCGAAGAGCCCGAATTTGTCGGTTCACCGGCGCCGGCCTGTGAAGAAGGCGCTGAAACCGTGTTGGCGTTCGCCCCCGCGCGGACATCGGCGTACTGCTGCCCTCGCTGCGCGTCCGAGTAAATCCGCTCTCCCGCCGTACGTGTTCCTCCCGTCCGCGGCCCGGTCATGACAGTGCTGAAGGCTTCATACGCTCCCGCGGCTCTCGCCTCGCCCGGCGTAGAACCGGTGTCCCTCGCGGCCTGAGACGTGTACTGATACGCCTGAGCCGCCTGTATAACGGTCGACGTCCCGCCTATGAGCTTCTGGGCGGCGAAACGGCTGTTGTTGACGACCGCCGCGGCGACACCGTATCCTGCCATAGCCGCGGCTTTGACCATGCTTCCGTCCATGCTGGAGACGGAACCCGTCAGCACGGACGCGGCGAATTGCGGGACGGCTTTGACGATCATGTAGAATCCGAGAATGGCGCAGGCCATCGGGACGAGGAAGGAGAAAACGCCCTCTCCGCTCGACAGGTGAGCGGCGATCATGTCGACCCAGCCGGTCATGATATTCTTCATGATGCCCAGGCAGAGGCAGAGCATGAGCATTTTGACGCCCACGGCGGCGAGGGCTTTTATGTAGCTCAGAAACATGTCGCGGAAATACCTTATGACGAAGAACGAGGCGGTGAACATCCCGCCGATGACGATGAAAAACGCCTCGAACTCCACTATCATGACGGTGCTTAGGAACAGGAAAAACAGGCAGTTTATCAGGAAGACGATGAGCGTCATGCAAATGATATTATAAAGTCTATAAATCAAGTATTATTACATATTTTATGGATATACATACTTCATTTGTGTACAAAATTGAGCATGGTTAATGCGGCTTTTTATACTATTGCTTCCAATGACGTATTGACTCAGTTTTACTTTTTTCTGCCGCTAATAACGCTCCATGCAATGAGGGAGGTGCGAATAGAGGCTAATCATGGCAGTTATACTGTTTTGTGCCCCAGTGCAGGCTGTCGATGTTCCTCATGCGACGGTCGCCGCCGTTGCGCAACGGGAGTTTATGGCTGATTTCACGGGCCACGGCGATTATAGTCTGCTTGGCGTATACCAGCGGAGACAGGGATTATATGGAGTGGTCATGCCATGCTCGGTTGGGTTTTACGAGACGTTTGTCTTCGATTGCCGGGATGAAAAGAGGGAGATTATTTATACCGTGACTTTCATGAATTAGGTTTATATGTCAGATAATTTTGAGCAAACTGTGACTTCCGTGTTTTTGGGTGATATGTTCCGGGAGTACTTCCAACAAGTAACTCATTTTAGCTATTTTCCGTAATTGTTGTACCATTTTATATAACCCTAAATAGGGACATGTGGAAAATAGCTAAAAATGTTGATAGTACGGGTTCTAAGGAACTCATATCACCCTAAAATCAATAAGTCACGGTTTATAGGGACGTTTATATCCCAAGGAAGGAAAATATTTAAATTATGGGGAACCTCTAAAAATCCTCATGAGATATATGGCACCTCTACAAACTAAAGCGGGCTATGCCCGCAACCCGAGTTTTTGTTTTTTTATTGATAAAGCGTGTCCGTAAGGTACTATTATGAAACCTTTTCGCGGCCTCTCTTTTCTTTATTAGGCAACACAACAACAATCACCACCTATAATGGCGAAATAAAGCCCATTATACCAATTAGGTTTCGTTCCGTCTGGTGATGGCTTGCCATCGTGGATGGCTATTATGTATAAGTCAGCACTCGCATTTTTTGAACACGATATTTTTGCGGTGCGCTCGAAACGGCATTTACGTTCACCAGATCGAAAACCGTCACTTCTGGAGGCGCCAAAAGACGCAGGGGCGGACCCCAAAAACCGGCTCCGTTGCTGACGTAAACGAGACTGCCGCCGTGTTTCGACATTCCTTGAGTCATGTTGTAGGCGCGCTTCATCGCGAGATTGCACAGCCATATTTGCCCTCCGTGAGTGTGTCCGCAGAGCTGCAGGTCGAATTTTCCCGCTCCGAATTTCGGTATTTGCGGATGATGTTTCAGTAGGAGAACGAAGCGATCTTTTGGCACATCTAGCTTCGGCGGCCATATTTCGGTGTTGTCGTCCAATCCGACGATCACTATCCCGCCCGCCTCGGCAAAACTGTCGTCGAGCAGCGTAAGTCCTGATTTTGCGATGAATTCCACGGCTTCGTCGATGTTGTAATAATATTCATGGTTGCCGGTCACGGCGAACGCCCCGTATTTCGCACCGTGCGCGGCGACGAGTTCCGATTCGCGCAGCCTGTGCCGCATGTTTCCGTCGACGAGATCCCCTGTTACCACGAAAATGTCCGGCTCAGCCTCCCTGACGATTTTCATTATCCGTTCGAGGTGACTCGTGTAGTAGACACCGCCCAGATGAACGTCGCTGACCTGTACAATGCGCAAGTGGCTGACCCCCGGAGGAAGTTTTTCGGTTGGGATGAGGATATCGACTCTCCGTACATTCCAGGCCTCGAAGCATCCATAGATGACGACGCACGCCACCGCTGCAAGCGAAAAAACGGATGCCTTCCGCAGTGTGATTCGGGGTTCCAAATCCGTTTTACGCCACCTGTCCCACAATCCCAGACAGATCCTCAGTACATCCGTGAACACGATCGCCGAACATAACATTGAGACGAGCACGAACTCCGTAATCGACAAAGCGAACATTATCTCAACCTGGCGAGAACCGCCAGCGAGCAGCCCATATCGTAAAAGAAGGGGGAACGTCAGAAAAATCGCGGAGAGCACAAAATATATCAGCGATCCGATCATCCGCCATTTTTTAGCGATACAGGGCAAAAGTTTCCAGAGAACGTAACAGTGAAGAATCAAAAAAAACGATATAGCCACAGGCGAATACAACGAAAAGAACATTATGCGCGAACCCTTCCATACAAACTATCGATTCTTTTCTGTTTTTCCGACATTATAATAGCACCTCGCTTGTGAAAATTTTTGTTTGGACAGACATAGTTTAACACCTGTTGTATCACAGGTCGACAAGGTTTTGTACTCTTTTGGGCTGTGGTTCAAGGGATGTAGTTATCCATTGACAAATCCATCGCGCCGTGCAAAATATGGTTATGAGCGTCTGCTGATAACATCGTTTGTGACCATGGGGTGAAAATATGCTGGACGAACAACAGGTGCAGGAGCGCAGCGATTCCGAGCTGAAAGAAGAAAATCTTCTGAAAAGAATATGGAGTGCCAGAAGTGATCATTCGGAAATTGTCAGCGCGGCGGTGTTTTTTGTCATAATTATAATTGGTATGAGAATGTTGGCGACCGGTTCCGCAAAGCCCGTCATCTATCTTTATCCCGAAAGTCCTTTGGATGTGACGGTGCGCCTCGACTATAACGGCACGCTCGAACACACATATCCTAAGTACAACGACGGCTGGACAGTCACGGCATACCCGAATGGTACGCTCATAAACCGCGATGACGGATTGGAGTATTCGTATCTCTTCTGGGACGGGAAAACAAACGTTAAGTACGATTTCAGCCGGGGCTTTGTGGTAAAGGGCTCTGATACGGCGATTTTTTTGCGCGAGAAACTGGCCTATATCGGCCTTACGCCAAGGGAATATAACGAATTTATAGTGTATTGGCTTCCGCTGATGGAGAAAAACCCGTACAACCTAGTCTCGTTTCAGGGCGACGCTTACACGAAAAACGCCGTCCTGTCGATAACGCCGGAGCCGGACAGCGTGCTTCGCGTTTTCATGGCGTTCAAACCGCTGTCCGGCCCGATAAACATAACGCCGCAGGCGCTAGTCCCGTTCGTGCGAAGAGGATTCGCCGTCGTCGAATGGGGAGGCAGCCTCGTCCGCTGAAACCTCTGGAGATCGGTCCGAACTTGTGGAATGCAAATACAGTCTCGCTACCACATCGAGCCCCGATTTATATGGCACCGGATCGCTGCCGTCCGGTGGAAATGCCTCGAAGATTTCTTTTTTATCATTGCTGACCGCGTTCCTCAGCTTTCTTTGGACGTTTTCAATTCCGTCAATTTTCCCGTTCAAAGTCAACTTTATATACGCTGCATCATTTCCGGACGCATCCCGTATAGCCGGACTTATCTCGATGCCAGCATATCTTTGATATCTTTGCGAATTTGGGCCGATTATCGGGCGGTCCATATAAATGTCGAGGCTTGCCTCTTCCCCTTGCGTGGGCCACCGCTCATTATCGCCGTAAAACAACAATGCCGCCGATTGCAGGTTGCGGAGGTCGTTCATTATCATCGGAGACAGTGGTGCCCCTCCGCTTTTATCCATGAAAATGAAGAACATACAGAGACCGAGAAAAACCGTCCATCCAAGCCATCTCAATACCAGCCTCCTGCAAATGATGCACAGATAAGCCAGTATGCAAAAACCCGAGATAAATAAAATTGAGAAAAATGTCCCACCGCTCACAGTTCCACGTCATCTCTCCCTCAGTTATCGTCCTGATAAAGTGATTCTATAGCACCCGCGATTATAGATCAATATTTTCGTACAGTTCATACAGTTCGAGCATCCACGAGTAAATGTTGCAAATTATACTCGACGACGATAACATTAGTATTTCTTCGTCTGCATCATACGAGCGACTTAATGGCGTTAGAACACGCTTTATCTTGACTTCGTTCCAATGCTTAGGTATGTCGTGTTCAAAATAAGTCATTGCTCTTTTCATTTTGGCGTGCGGATCAAGCCCTCTCGTCACCGCTTCGCTGATAATCGCCTTTTTGAGTTCCCGCAAGCACTCAATCTCACGTTTCTTGGTACGGGTATAATGGGCGATACGCGAGGTTTGCCAGTCCAACCAACGCACGATTCGGTCTTGCACAGGTGCCGATGGATACGAGAAAACAACGTTTTTCAAGCCTTGTATAGATAAATCCCATTGACCCACACGGATACCGCTAGAAATCCTCGCGAACTCAGCTTTGTAGGAACGGCTTCTGATAGCATAATCAAAAAAACGTTTATTCTCAAAACGCAAGTCAAAAACAAAGTAGGCAGGACTGACTATACCATTGAAATTCGATACTCCGCACGAACCTTGCCATGCTTTCATTTTGTTTATGACAAACT
>JAISXR010000233.1 GCA_031270375.1 Synergistaceae bacterium
TGCTCAAGAGAACGTACACCTACACTCCGGAACCGCTGACCCCGAATCCGAACGGAACGAACACGCCCACGGCGCCGGAGTACGCCAAATGGACTGTGATCGAAAAGATAATCGACAAAAACTCGCCGGACTACAACGCCTCGCTGCACGACAGTCTCCCGACCGGTCTGGTCGTGGCGGATTTCAACACGGCCGGAGCGCAGGGTAAAGTGGGAAGCACCCAGCCGCTGACCTACTCGTCGAACATGATAACGCTCGATTTCCTCGGCAGCGATTACGCGAAAACCCTTGGACTGACGAACGAGCCGATTGACGGCGTGACGAACTACGGATCGGCGTCGACAACCAAACTGAAGGCACAGGACGGTTACGAGATGGGCGTTTTGAACGACTGGACGATCGGCGGGGACGGTGTCATCACCGGCGTGTACAGCAACGGGCGCAATCTCGCGATAGCTCAGGTGGCGCTCGCCATGTTCGCTAACCCGCAGGGTCTGTCCCAGGTAGGCGAGACTTGCTTCGCAGAGACCATCAACTCCGGCATCGCGCAGATCGGAGCTCCGCAGACCAACGGCACGGGCAGCATTCAGGGCAACACGATAGAGATGTCTAACGTCGACCTGTCGGAGGAATTCGTGAACCTGATAAGGGCCCAGAGGGGATTCCAGGCCAGCACGAGAGTAGTCTCGACATCCGATGAAGTTTTGCAGGAACTCATCAACCTGAAGCGGTAATTTTGAAATTTCGTGTGAGGCGGTGATTTGTGCGGTCTTATTCCGTCTCACACGCGCGGGATTTCGAAATATATATTATAATCTAAAGGGGAATGTAATTTTCGAAAGGGCGCCGTTGTATCGCGATGATAGAGTTGACGAGGCTGAAGGGCGCGAAATTCGCGCTCAATTCGGAACAGATAGAGACGATAGAGGAGACGCCCGACACCGTGATAACGCTTCTCAACGGACATAAATATGTGGTCAGGGAGCGGACACGGGAAGTTATCTCTTTGATTGAGGCGTTTAGAAGAAATTCTTCGCCGTCATGGGATGTCATGTCGTCATGAATGAGGTGAGTGCGCGGTGGATTTAGCGTCGATAATCGGTCTTTCAATGTCCGTGATAGTCGTCCTCTGGGGCATGATTATGGGGGGCGATGTAATGGCGTTCTGGGATCTGCCGTCGGTTTTCATAGTTTTGGGTGGCACGCTCGGAGCCGTTATGGTCGCGAATCCGCTAGAGAGGACGAAGAACCTTTTGTCTATTCTCAAACACGCGTTCGTAACCGAGCAGATAGACATGATCGGACTGATTCAGACCCTCGTAAGCTTTGCCGAAAAGGCCCGCCGAGAGGGACTGCTGGCACTCGAGGAAGACGCTTCGCAGCTTGACGACGAATTCATGCGCAAGTCGATACAGCTCGTGGTCGACGGAACAGACCCCGAGCTGGTCAAATCCATACTCGACACCGAGATAGGCCTTTTGGAGGAGCGGCACTCGGCCAACAAGAGCTATCTCGACTCGATAGCGGAACTGGGTCCCGCTTTCGGGATGCTCGGGACGCTCATCGGCCTCATACAGATGCTCGGCAATCTGAGCGACCCCGACGCGCTCGGCCCCGGTATGGCGGTTGCTCTTGTCACCACGTTTTACGGCTCCGTCCTGGCGAACATGATTTCCATTCCGCTCAGCAAGAAACTGGCGCAGAATTCCAGCGGGGAAATACTGTGCAGGGAACTCATGGTCGAGGGCATACTGTCGATTCAGGCCGGGGAAAACCCGCGCATCGTCGAGGAAAAACTGAAGGTCTTCCTCCCGCCCAGGATGCGCAAGCAGTTGGACGAAGGCAAGGAGGAGGCGTAACATCATGGCGCGCAAAAAAAATCCGGCGGCGGCGGAGGGGGCGGATGCCCCGCGTGGCTTGCCACTTACGGAGATATGGTGACTCTTCTTCTCTGTTTTTTCGTCCTGCTTTATTCATTTTCGACCCTCGACGCCAAAAAGTTCGAGGCGGCGGCGGCATCGTTGCAGAACGCCTTCAATATACAATCGGGAGGCGCCACGACGAGCGACATGGGCGCCGTAATGGAAGGTTCACTGCGCGAGCACCAGGGCGAGACGACCCGTCCCACCGAATCGAATCAGACGTACACCTCGAACCGCATCCTCGCGCTGGTGCAGAAGGCTCTCAAGGACGAATTGAACGGCGAGGGGGTCTCCGTGTTCATCAGCGATCGGGGGGTTGTCGTCGCGCTGTCGGAGCAGATGCTGTTCGAGGAAGGATCGGCGAAATTGCGTCCCGAGGCTCTGCGAATACTCTATAAAATCGGCGGCGTGCTGGAGAAGCTGCCGAACGATATATCGGTTGAGGGACACACCGACTCCGGTGTGCCGGCGCGAAGCATTTACATCGACAACTGGGGGCTTTCGTCGGCGCGCGCGTCGCGCGTGACGGCTTATCTCGACGAGACGATCGAAATCCCGCAAAAACGTCTGCGGGCGGTGGGTATGGGCGCGTCGTCCCCGATAGTTCCGAATGTGTCCGAGGAAAACATGAAGCTGAACAGGCGGGTTGACATAGTCATCCTGTCGATGCACGCTGTACGGTAGGGAGGCGAGCTTATGGCGCTGGTTAAAAGAACTTTGGTGACGGTAGTGATTGGGGTGCTTGTCCTGATCGCCGGAATTGGCGGCGGATT
>JAISXR010000067.1 GCA_031270375.1 Synergistaceae bacterium
GGATAGTGGGCGAACAGCCAAAGAAAGGAAAGGGAAGATCATGATGAAGAAAGTTTTTGCGGTTGCGCTGCTTCTTGCGGCGATTATGACGATGGCGAAGATTGGAGCCGAAGAGAAGAAAAGGGGGAAGAAGTAAATGAAAACTTTGTATACGGCCAAACTCCCGCGCGTTTTGCTGTTCTGCGCGCTTTCGGCGGTACTGTGCCTCGCCTCGGCGCCGGCGTTGGCCGCGGAATCCGGGTATTACAGCGTCTTTGCGGAGGTCCTGCCGATCATGGACAAACCGGGGGCAAAGTACACGATCACGGACGGCGAGGTGGAAGACAGCGAAAACGTCTGGGGCATCGTCGTCTACGGCAACCGGCTGGAGCTGAGGGCGAGCAAACTGAAAGGATGGAGCGAATTGCTGTCCCCGGAAGACGGCGGGACGCTGGGTTACGTGGAGACCTCCGGCGTGGAGAATTTCCCGGAATACGACAAGACCGAAGTCCGGTATTACATGGCAGCGAAGGACTCCCCGGAGCTGGTTCTGCTTCCGGGCGGAAAAGACAAGAAGAACGATCTCTCCTCCTACGGTTACAGGCTTTTGAAGGGCGAAGCCGTTCCGTCCGAGGGCGTGCACGGAAACGGCGAAATGCTGCTTTTGGGCTTCGAGACCGACTACACGACGGGCGGCGGAGGAATAGGCGGGCGTTACGTCTGGGGCAGGAAGGAAGATTTTATCGCCTTGAACTCCTATGAGCCCGACAACGGCAGACTCGATCCCAAACGTCTTCCCTCCGAAGTGAGGAAAGGGTTCGAAGAGGTAAGCGGGATTGAGCTTACTCGGGAGGATTACGAGGAGATAAAAACGCTCGCCAGAAGTTTCCGCGGGAATATCCTCCTGCCCGGCACGGGGGAATTTTACGGCGATAACGTATACGAGCAGCTCAAGATGGCTCTGATCGCCGACGCCGCCACGAACGGCTGGGATAAAACCGCACTGGAAGCCGCCACCGGGACGCCCCGTAAAATCTACGTATTCGTAAACGACAAATCCGGCGGAGCGCGGCTCGCCCGAGGGTACGTCTACTCGTACTACGAGTTCGAGCGCCCCCTCTCCGATGGCAGAATGACGGATGACGAGTGGAAAAAGATTGTTTACGACGAGGCGCGCGCGGAGGAATTGGAGGGACTCCGCCCGGCCTGGTACAGAGAGCTTGAGAAATAAACGAAATAAAAGCCGGTTCGCGCTTGCGTCTCTCGCGGCGTTCGTCATCTTGATTTTCGCGTTTCATCCGGCGAGCGCCGCGGGGCTCCGGTCTCCTTTCGAGAAGGCTGTGGAGAGGGCCGTCGCTTCCTATTCCTTTCCGAAGGCGGCGCGAAGCGAAACGCCTCTTCGCGCGCTGGGAGGGATAACGCCTCATCATGACCTGGCGCTCGCTATGATCGTGCGGTTTTACGAACGCGTATCGAGCCCGGAGGTAAAACGCGTCTGGCTGTTCTCGCCGGATCACTTCCGCCGCGCGAGGCGCCTCGTTGCCGTGTGCGACGCCGACTGGAAGCTCGATACGGGGACGCTTGCGTCCGACAAGGACGCTTGCGCCGCTTTGGATTCGCTCAGTTTTGCCGAGAACGACGCGCCCATGTTCCGCCGCGAGCACGGCATAACCATCCACATTCCCTTCATCGCGCGGTATTTTCCGAACGCCCGCGTCGTCCCGATAGTACTCGACCGGAACATTCCCGATATGGGGCTGATCATACTGCGCAAAAAAATAATGGAGATGGCCGGCCCTGACGACGTGATCATTTTGAGCATGGACCTGTCGCACTACAAAACGCCGGAGGCGATGGCCGAGGAGGACGTGCGGACGCTCGAAGTCCTGCGAGCAATGAAACCGCTCGAAACATGGACGCTGGACGTCGACGCCCGCCGCGCCGCCGCTCTCGTTTTATACCTTTTCAAGAACATGGGCGCGAGTGTAGGCGAGGTTTTAGAGCGCGCGGATTCCTCCGCCGTTCTGGGGCGTCATATAGAATCTGGAACCAGTTACGCGACGGTGATATATTCGAAAGATGTTCAATGATCTAAATACTTGTAAAAAAAGATAGGATATTCATTATGTACCCTAACGAACGGACTTGTAAACTCATCGACGATTGGTACGAAAAGGAACGACGCACACCGTGGAGTTGTCGGACATACTCAAACAGGAGCACGGCAGCGGGCTTGAACCAACTTCATTTCGGAGTATAAATTCATGGAGATAATGAAGGGCAGGCAATCATAACGCCGGATCGTCCTCGTCGTCCAGCATCGGGGTTCGCCCCGGCCTTATTTTCTCAAGGGAGTCCATCGCTTTGCGGATGTCCGAAACCCACTCCTCAATATCGGAAATCACGAAATCAAAAACGGAGGCGCGGGAAAACAAATCCTCAACGCTATCGCGGCGACCTTCGACGAAAACATTCGCCGCCGCTTCTCTGAGCTTTTGAGCGTTTTCATAGATTATTCCGGCATATTCGGATTGTCCGGTGAGATGGCGAATTGAATCGAACAAATCTCTAGGCGCGGACAGTTTGGTTTTTATTGACGAGTGCAGCATAAATTGCGGCATGACGCGCCTCTATGGCCGATCCAAAAAGGGAAGCAGGGTCAACGACTACACGCCGGATGTGCGGTTCGAGCGCACGTCTGTCATTTCGTCTGTCCGTCTTGATGGCGCGCAGGTCCCGTTAATGTTCAAAGGGACGCTCGACGGGGAGCTTTTCAAAACTTATGTGAAAGACGCGCTGTCACCGATATTGAGAAGAGGCGACATATAGCAATTTCACTATAAATTAGCATTATACCCATCATGCGAAAACCAATGAGCTATATCTGATTTCGTAAAGCTGTCGAGTGCTGTTTTCATGCTTTTGACCATCTCGTCATAAGTTGTCGCCTTTAATTTCCGTAACACAGACTTCATCTTTGACCAACTCATTTCAATGGGGTTTAGGCCTGGGCTGTATGGCGGCAGGGACATAAGACTTGCGCCTTTTTCGTAAATCGGCTCGAGCGCGCCCTTTACTTTATGGGGAAATGGTAAGCGTCAAATAGGACGTCACCTGTAAAGGCGGAGCGAAAAGCGATAGACTGCCTCTCTGTGAAAGTGAAGAATGGAGGGGTTTGTATTGGGTATGACAGCGCATCGTCCGAAAGAAGAACGTAACCGCCTCGT
>JAISXR010000063.1 GCA_031270375.1 Synergistaceae bacterium
GTTATGGTGGACGAGCCGAGCGAGGACAATACGATACTGATACTCCAGGGGCTGAGGGATAATTACGAGGATCACCACAAGGTGAAATACACCGAAGACGCGCTGGCGGCGGCGGCGAAGCTGTCCAACCGCTACATCTCCGGCCGTTTTCTCCCCGACAAGGCGATAGACCTTATCGACGAGGCCGCGGCGCGCGTGCGCCTGGGTACGATGGAAACTCCGGGCGAACTCAAGGATATGGAGCGCAGGCTCGCCGATCTCCGCAAAAAGAAGGAAGATATGGTGATGGCCCAGGAATTCGAAAAAGCGGCGGGCCTGCGCGACGACGAGCGCAGGATGATGGACGAGATAGATGATTTTCGCAAGACTTGGCGTCAGCAGCGCACGGCTTTCACTCCTTCCGTCACCATGAACGACATCGCGAGCGTGGTGGCCGAGTGGACCGGCATCCCTGTGGTGCAGATGACGGAGGAGGAAGTGGGCAGGCTTCGCCGTATGGAGGAAGAAATCCACTGCCGGATGGTGGGGCAGGACGAGGCCATCGACGTGGTCTCGCGCGCGATTCGCAGGGCTCGCAGCGGCATGAAGGATGCCAGACGTCCCGTCGGCAGTTTCCTCTTCCTCGGGCCTACGGGGGTCGGCAAGACGGAACTGGCGCGTTCTCTCGCCGAATTTTTGTTCGGTAACGAGGACGCGATGCTTCGTTTCGACATGAGCGAATACATGGAACGGCACGAAGTGGCGAAACTTATCGGCGCTCCTCCCGGTTATGTGGGGTACGAGAACGGCGGCAAAATGACCGACATGGTGCGCCGAAAACCGTTCTCGGTCATCCTGTTCGACGAGATAGAAAAGGCTCATCCCGACATGTTCAACCTGCTGCTTCAGATCCTGGAGGACGGACATATCACGGATTCGCACGGACACAAGGTGGATTTCCGCAACGCGGTCATAATAATGACGAGTAATGTCGGGGCCGAAAATATAATAAAAGGGCAGTCCCTCGGCTTTGGAGCCGGAAGCGACAATGACGGCAAAAACGCCGACTGGGAGAGAATGAAGTCGGGAATAATGGATGCCGCGAAAAAGATGTTCCGTCCGGAATTTTTGAACCGCATCGACGACATCGTGGTGTTCAAGTCTCTCGACAGGCAGGAATTGCTGCAAATTACCAGGCTGATGCTCAGCGACGTTGTGAAGCGCGCAGCCGATCAGTCGGTGGCGCTGTCGGTCGACGACGGGGCGTGCCAATTGCTGCTCGATAGGGGATTTGACCCCAAATACGGCGCCCGTCCCCTCAGAAGAACGATACAGAAAATGGTGGAAGATCGTCTCGCAGACATGATCCTCGAAGGTTCCCTCACTCCTGGCGACCACGTGTCGCTCGCGAGAGACAGGAAGAAAGATGCGGATGAGGAACCGTCTGAGACTGCGGACGTTTACGAACTTAAATTCACAAAAGAAGCAGATGCGGCAAAAGTCTGAAGACGGGGGGTGTTGACGTTTGTTCCTCAAAAATCTGCACGAAAACTGGATATTCGGGCTTCTCGCGAAAGCGGTGTCCCAGGATGCGGTTTCTTCCAACGAGACGCGGGATATCATCTACGAAGCCGCTGCTAATATGATCGCCGAGGCCGAAAAATATTCTTATCGCGGGGATTTATGGGAGATACAGTTTGCCCTTGCGGCCGCCGGCGCGGAAAACCCGATTACCCTTACGTACGAGAGAATGTCCGTCCCAAAAGACGTTTTCGGAATATTAGCGCAGGATTTATGGATGCGGCACAAAATCGTCACGTCCGTGAAGGAGATAGTCTCGGGCGATTTGCAGTACGCCCCGCTCGCTCGCGTGTTCGCTTTTGCGCCGGGCAAGAAAAACCTGGCACTCGGAATCAGCCAGATGAGGGATGCCGTCGTGTCATTGGCCGCGCGTTTCGCCGCCGCGACGTTTCCGGAAGATATGGCCCGTAGCCTCGCCGATTTCTGCGCGGTGTACGGGGCGGGCAAATTCGCGCTCTCCGGCGCGTTCGTCTGGGATTCATCGAAACGGATACTCGAACCTATCGATGACCTGGACCCAAGCACGCTCGATTCTCTGGTCGGATATGAGACACAGAAGCGCGAGCTGTTGTTGAACACAGAATCATTTCTGGAGGGCAATCCGTCGAACAACGCCCTTCTCTTCGGCGACAGCGGCACCGGAAAATCTTCGTCCGTGAGGGCTCTTTTGAACGAGCCCGATTTCGTGAGAAGAGGTTTGCGGATGGTCGAGCTGAGGCACGATCAGTTCGCCGAAATACCGGGGATACTCAAAGAACTGCGGAAACGGAATTACAGGTTCATACTTTTCATGGACGACCTCTCGTTCGAAGAATTCGAGACCGGGTACAAACACCTCAAAGCTCTTATCGAAGGCGGTCTGGAACGGAAGCCCGATAACGTGGTCGTTTACGCGACATCCAACAGGCGGAATATAGTGCGCGAAGTATGGTCGGAGCGGGCGGGATCAATCGACGACGTGCACGGCCGGGATACGATGCAGGAAAAACATTCGCTCGCCGATCGTTTCGGGCTTGCCATATGGTACCCTTCGGTCGCCAAGGACGATTATTTGTCCATAGTGAAAGTCCTGTCCGAGGAAATGGGGCTCATCATGAACTCATCCGAAATGGAAGCGCTCGCGATGCGGTGGGAACTCGAACGCGGCGGTTTCACCGGCAGGACCGCACGCCAGTTCGTATGCCAGATGTTGCAGGGTAAAATCGAATAGCATGATAACGGGCTATTCGGCGATGATAGAGAGGATATCGGCCCTCCGGGGAAGCACGCTGAGCGTTGCGGTGGCGCAGGATCGGGATATCCTGGAGGTGGTGTGCAAAGCTTCCGCGGCTGTGGGGATACAGCCCGTCCTGTTCGGTGACGGACATGAGATAGAGCGTATAAAGCGCGAGATAGGATACACGGGCGAGTGCAAAACGGTCGACGAACCCGATGTCCTGAAAGCCACGATGGCCGCCGTCAAAAGCGTCCACGACGGCGAGGCCGATGTGCTGATGAAAGGCCTCGTCAACACGAGCGATTATCTGCGGGCCGTTCTCGACAAAGAAAACGGCATCCGCTCCGGGCATCTGCTGAGCCACCTCGCGGCCTTCGAGCTTCCGGGACGCACCCGGTTGCTGTTCATAACCGACGGAGGGTTCAACATAGCCCCTGATCTCGATGAAAAAAAAACCATCCTCAAAAACGCGCTGGGCGCTCTGCGAAAAATGGGATACGGACATCCCAATGTGGCCGTGCTTACCGCCAACGAACAGGTGAACGAGAAAGCGGTGTCGACCGTGCATGCGAGCGCCATTACCCACGCTGCCCGGGAGGGTGAGTTCGGCGATTGCACTGTCGAAGGCCCCATTGCCTTTGACGTGGCCATATCGAAGGAAGCCGCGCGCCATAAGCGTATAGAAAGCAAAATATCCGGCGACGTCGACCTGTTTCTGGTTCCCTGCATAGAAGTAGGAAATGTTATGGGCAAAATCATGTCGATACTGCTGGGCGCGAAGATGTCAGGCGTAGTGCTGGGCGCGAGCTCTCCCGTGGTACTCACCTCACGCTCCGAAACCGCCGAGAGCAAACTCAACTCCATCCTTCTCGCCTCCTGCTGCGTTTGAGCGGAAAGATCGCTCTGATTTCTTCCGTATCTTTATGTGTTGTTCACCGTCCATATTTCTTCACTGTCCAGCCGAGGCTTTCCTGTTGAACGGTGTACAAGCGAGCGAACAGGCCGTTGCGTTTTATCAATTCGTCACCCGTTCCTTCCTCGACGAGCCGGCCCCCTTCGAGAACGGCTATCTTATCCGCGCCCATTACGGTTCGCAGCCTGTGCGCGATGACAATCACCGTCCGGCCTTTTACAAGCTCGGATATGGCCTCTTGTATCAGCGATTCGTTTTCGGGGTCGAGGCTCGCCGTGGCCTCGTCCAGAAGCAAAATGGGCGCGTCCTTCAAAAGGGCGCGGGCAATTGATATGCGCTGGCGTTCGCCGCCAGAGAGCGTGGAGCCGTTTTCGCCGATGACTGTATCGTAACCCTCCCGCAGGGTGCGTATAAACTCGTCGCATCGGGCTTTTATCGCGGCGTCCCGGACTTCCTCGCAGGACGCGCCGCTTTTGCCTATGCGGATGTTGTTCGCGATCGTGTCGTTGAACAGCACCACGTCCTGAAAGACGAAACTCATGTAGCTCATCAGGCGCTCCGGGTCTATCTCGCGGATGTTTCTGCCGCCAACACGTATTTCGCCACGGCGCACGTCCCAGAACCGGGCGATCAGGCGCGAAACCGTCGTCTTCCCGCTGCCGGACGGCCCTACAAAGGCCGTCACGCTGTTTTGCGGGATGATAAGGCTGATGTCTTTGATCACGTCCTCTTTATCGTTATAGGCAAAGGAGACGTTTTTAAGCTCGATATCGCAATTTTCGAGCGTTGCGCCCTCATCGCCGCTCATTGGCGGGACATGGCGCAGTTCCCGCATCCGACGCGTGGAGACGAGCATGTAAAAATACTCGGGCAGCATGGTCAGCATAACGATCAGGGGCGAATAAATCTTCGCGCTGATGAGAATAAATGTCAGAAACGGAATGACCGCGAGAGTTCCGCCCGAGAGCAGCGTGACACCCGCGAGAACTACGAGACCGATGCCGGCCTGCAATATCATCATCGCCGCCGTGATGAAAATCCCCGCGATACCCTCGAACTTGATCGCCTCCCACATCATTCTGCGGAGCGAACTTTCGAGCGCCCGCGACTTCTCCCCTGAGAGCCCGAACGCCTTGACGAC
>JAISXR010000123.1 GCA_031270375.1 Synergistaceae bacterium
CTGTCCGACGCTATTCATGTAATATATGTGGAGTTGAGCAAACTCGGCGGGATAATGAGAAAATCAGTGGACGACATGACGGACTTAGAGAAATGGGCATTGTTCCTTCAGTACGCGAACATTCCAGAGTATCGCGAGACCGTCAATAGGGTCATTCAATCTAAGGAGGCGTTACAGATGGCCGGGAGTTTGTTGATGAGCGTGAGCAAAGACGAACGTGAGCGCGCGGTAAATCGCAGCCGCAGGATGTACGAGACTGACATGCAATCTAATTTAGCCACCGCTGAGGACAGAGGGGAGCAAAGAAAAGCGTTTGCTATTGCTCGGAACATGACAGCCAAGGGCGAACCTGTTGAGAAGATCATGATGTACACCGGCTTGACCCGTGAGGAAGTGGAGAACTTGGACGTTTAATCTCCTAGCGATGAAGATACAAAGAACGGGACGCCTCTCCAAAAGTTAACTTGCAGGAAAATAAATACTCAAAACAGTACCTTGTTGTGAAGTCGTGTCGGGGATATTTGACTGAACCAATTTTTGAGGAACGGATATACAATTTGACATCAATCCAGCCTTTCCAATTCATGGCGTAATTTCATGCCGCGCCTGACGGACAGCAGGGCGTCGAGGCGGCCGGCGAGCGCGTGCCTGTCCGTCTTCGATACGCGATATTTGATCATTCCAACAAGGGACGGAGCAACGCTTAGTTCCGATACTCCCATCGCGATCCACAGGGGAACGAGCAGAGGTTCGGACGCGGCTTCGCCGCAGATGCCCCAAGGTATGCCCGATGAGGCCGCGGCTTCCGACACCGTCCGGACGAATCGAAGAACCGACACGTTAAAGGGATCGTAGAGTTCGGCGACCCGTTCGTTCGTCCTGTCGGCCGCCGTCACGTACTGGATGAGGTCGTTCGTTCCGATGCTGAAAAAGTCCGCGTTTTCGGCAAGTTCACGGCAGACCGCAACGGCGGCGGGCGTTTCAATCATCAAGCCCACGGGCATGTCCTCCATGAACGGCAGGCCCTCGTCCCTGAGCTGAGATTTCGCGTTTTCAGTCATGGATCGCGCTCGATCGAATTCGTCAGGCGTCACGATCATCGGAAACATCATTTTTACGTTACCGAACGCCGAAGCGCGCAGGATGGCGCGTATCTGCGGCATGAAAATATCGGGGCGGTCCAGACAAATTCTTATTCCCCTGTACCCGAGAAACGGATTGTCCTCGCGCGGGATATTAACACATTTTGCCTGTTTGTCCGCGCCTATGTCAAGGGTTCTGATGATTACCTCTTTTCCCGCCGCCTTGCGCGCGGCTCCGGAAAATACCTCGAACTGTTCGTCCTCGGTGGGGAGCGTATCTTTCGACATATACAAAAATTCCGTCCGGAACAACCCGATGCCGTCGCAGAAGGCCGGGTCGAAAGCGGACAGGCTCTCCATATCTCCGGTGTTTACGTCCACAGCGACCGTATACCCGTCCAGCGTGACTGCCGGCAATACGGCGGATGCCCTGTAGCGTTCGCTTCGTTCGGATTCGGCGCAGGATTTTTTCGCGAATTCGCTCGCCTGTTCCTCTGTCGGTTCGCAAACGACGGCGCCTTCGAAAGCGTCAATCAGCAGCCGCGTTCCGTCCGGCACCGATTCGCGTATTCCGGCTACGCCTATTACCGCCGGTATACCTAGCATCTTCGCAAGTATGACGGTGTGAGACGTGACGCCGCCGCGTTCGAGAACGAAACCGGCGATGCGGGATTTGTCGAGTCCCATCGTCACCGTTGGGCTCAGGTCCTCCGCGACGAGAACGACCCTGCCGTATTCCTCCGGAAGATATGCGCCGCTATCCGTGCTGCCGGAAAGTATCTTTATCAACTCGGAACACACATTGCCTATGTCGGCGAGGCGCGCTTTCAGCAAGGGGTCGTCTATGCTTTCAAACAACCGGGCGACTCCTCGGTATTCCTCGCTTATGGAAAACTCTATGCTGACTTTCTCGTTAGCGGAACGCGCGGCGGCGCTCTCAAAAAACGTGTCGTCATCCAGAATCGCGCGGTATGCTTTAAATATGGCCGCGGCATCCTCTCCCAGCGAAGCCAGAGTTTTTTCGAAAAGCGCGTCTAATTTCAGCCGGTATTTCGCGCGGGCCTCCGCAAGGCGCAGAGCCTCATCCGTTTTATCGGAAAGCGTCCTGCGCGGCACGCACAATACTCCGTCGCCTTCGCGGATTATTACCGCCCGGGCGTCGGCGTAACCGGGGGATGCCGAGGTTCCTTTAAATACCGGCACGCCTCACTCCTCCAATGCGTTGATGAAATCCGCTATAGCGCGTCCGGCGCGCTGCTCGTCATCGCCTTCGGCGGTGAGTTCTATTTCCGCGCCCTGTTTGACTCCCCCGGAGAGCAGGCTGATAATGCTCTTGGGGTCGACGGTACGCTCTCCGTAACGGATCCTTATCTTTGACGAAAAAGTCTGCGCCAGACTCACGAGATCCGAGGCCGGCCGCGCATGCAACCCTGTCTTGTTTTTGATCGTAAGATTTTCTTCGAACATTTCGCGTTCTCCCCAAACAGAAAAAAAATAAAAATCTTCTTGTTACAGATAGATTTATCTCAATTTCGCGACGACTTCCGCAAACGTGCGGCCCGCGTAAACTGCTTCCTCTTCCGTGGTCTCTCTCCCGAACGAAAAACGCATCGTGCCGCGTCTATATTCAGAGGGAACGCCTATCGCAGTGACGACGTGCGACGGCTCGACCGAAGCTGAGTCGCACGCCGCGCCCATAGACATCTGCACACCCGCCATCGCCATGCGCAGCAGGCACGCTTCGCCCTCGATGCCCTCGACACTCAGACTTATGATGTGAGGCGCGCCGTCCGGCGGTGAGTTTACCATAATATGCGGTATCGCTTCTGTCTCTTTCAAAAAGACGCGCTTGATATCCCGCAGACGGGCTGTATCGCGTTCCAACCGTTCACGCGCCAGCTTCGCGGCCGCACCGAAGCCGATTATCCCGGCAGTGTTCTCGGTTCCGGCTCTCAAACCGCTCTCCTGACCGCCGCCGCGTATCAGCGGCGAAATCGGCACGTCAGGGGAGGAGTAAAGGGCGCCTACGCCCTTTGGTCCGTATATCTTGTGAGCTGACACACTCAAATAGTCGAAACCGGCGGTCGCCGCTCCGAGGCGCAAAACGCCCAGAGCCTGAACCGCGTCGGTGTGGAACAGCGCGCCTGCGTCGTGAGCGATACGGCACAGCGAGACGACATCGTTTATCGCCCCTGTTTCGTTATTCACCGTCATGACCGAAACAAGACATACGTCCGGTCCTATTAGGGACTTCAGGATATCGGGCGATACGTGCCCAAAACGGTTTACTGGAAGGCGTTCAGCCGTGAAACCAAAACGCGCGAGGGCATCGACGGAGTTCAGTACGGCGTGATGCTCGGCGGAGGATATAAGGACGCGTCTCCGTTCCCCGGCTGCGCAAACCGCCGAGTGTATCGCGAGGTTGTCGCTCTCAGTGCCGCTTCCGGTGAAAATGATCTTCCCGCCGTCAGCCTCCAGAATTTCCGACAGCGAAGCCCTGGCCGCCCCTATCGCCGAACGTACGGCGCGCGCCTCGGCGTATAGAGCGGACGGATTATAGTAGTTTTCCTCGAGGAACGGGCGCATCGCTTCGAGAACTTCGGGGGCGAGCGGCGTCGTTGCGGCGTGGTCTGCGTAAACTTTCATAAATACCGTCGGTTTCTTACGCGCTCAGGAGATCGGTTATCTCGCGGACGAGTTCTTTTTCGCCTTGATGAATGATGAAAGGTTTACCGTTAATGACGGGACATTTTTCGTTCTCGAAAAATTTGAACATCTCAATGATGATGTCGAAACCTTCGCCGGGATACTGGGACTCCCACAGGTTATGAACTTTTACGCTGACCCGTATCTTCCGGTCCCTGCAGGCGTCCTCTATCTTCTCGGCCGCCATGAGCATTGTGGCGCCGCACAGTCCGCCGGCTATGAGCACTTTTTTCACCGTTCTGTCCGCAAAGACTCACCCATTATGCTGACGACATCCTCGGCCCGCTTCGCTTCGCGAAGCCTCACGAGGGCTTCGCCCTCCGAGAATATCCCCATAAGCCTGCTCAGGTCGTTCACCTGTTCGTCCGCGTCTGTATTTGCGAGAAGAAACACTATCTCCACGGGCAGTTCCTCGTCCCTGTCCGCCATGTTGCGGAAAGCCACCGGCTTCGCCAGGGATGCGAAGCCGATGGCCGGTTTCAAAACGTACGAACACGAAAAACCGTGGGGGATTGCGACTCGAACGCCGTCGGTCGGAAGACCGGTGGGATACTTTTCCTCCCGTGCCGCCACATCTCCGCAGTAATCCTGGGACACGCAACCGTTTGCCGCCATCACGTCCACAATGGCGCGTATAACATCCTCGCGGCTTTGGGCCTCCAGATTGATTATCACGTTTTCCGCGGTTAACGAGAGCATCTGTGTCGGCTCAGACAAGTTTTTATTTAAATAGCGACAAAACTTGCACTACAAGCAGGCCGAGCGGGTCGCCCGCCACATCCATGCAACTGCTGGCGACGGCAGGGTCGCTCAAACCCATCTTCGCCATCGCGGCGACATGTATCGGAGCCTGATACGTCGCGATATACATTACGGGTATCGACCATACGAGCGAGAACAGCACCATGCGAAAGACGTTGCCCTTGAAATACGGGGCTATCGCTCCGCACCAGTAGGGCACGATCGCGAGGCTCGCTATCGGCAGCAGGCCGTTGCCCGGCAAAAGGACGCTCAGGATGACCAGGAGCGGATAGAGGAGTACCGCGCTCGCCATTACGGACGGGTGTCCCAGGAGCGCCGCGCAGTCGACTGCGACGTATATCTCGCGCCTTTCGCCGAAGCGCTCGTGGACAAACTCGATAACGGCATTGGTTATCGGGATGACGCCTTCGCAGAGGACGGAGACCGTCTTGGGCAGGAAGACCATCAGGACGCCAACCTGCACGGCGAGGTTCAGCGCGCCGGGGAAGGTGCCTTTCCCGAAGACCCATATCACGAGGCCGATCACGAGGCCTATGACGAAACCCATGACTCCCTGCTCGCCGAATACCCCGACCTTCTCGCGTATGGCCTCCGGCGTCGCGTCGATATCCTTGACGCCGGGTATCGCTTCGATGAGGGAGTTAAACGGTCCGGCGAAAAGTGCCAGCACAGTCACTGTGCAGGGAACGGAGATGCCGGGCATTCCGTTGAATTCCTGGTGTTTTTTTGCCGAGAAGTCCGCGATGAACGAGTTGGCGGTCAAAAATATAGTCGCCGCCAGAACGCCGAACAGAAGGTTATCGGTCATCGCCCAGACGAAGCACCCTACAACCTGACCGTGCCAGTAACTCCACATGTCGGTCCACATCGTCTTGACCGCGCGGAGCATGATGAGGATGAGGTTGACAATTATGACGGCGATAATGGTGAATGCCGCACCGGGCCAAGAGAAAGCGAGCCCGGCGTTAGCCCATCCGAGGTCGACCAACATCGCCGGGTTGCCGAGAATTTCAGCGAGAGACTTGATCGCCGGTTCGAGCGCCGCGGTCGCCGCGTTCGTCACCACGAAAAGACCAGCGAGACCTATACCCGCATAAAGGCCGCCCCTCAGGCTCTTTCTGAATCCGGCGCCGAAGCACATACCGAGTATGAACATAACGATGCTGACGAGGACAGGCCCGCCGAGCGACGCGAGAATACCGTTCACCAGACTGTTGAAAGCATCCATCAATCATTACCTTCCTTCCTTCTCGAAAGAATTTGTTATGATTCTGGGCATTGATATGACAATTATCACTCGACGTAATTCACGTTCATCAGTTCGACAATTTTATCGGTAAGAGCTTCCTTGTCTTTTCTCGACCCTATGAGGTAAGGTAAACCCTGAACTCCAACCCCATCGAATTTCTCGTCGATCGTGGTCATCCAGCACACGACCATATTTTTACGCCCCTTGTACGGCTCCATCTTGTCGACCGTACAGTGCTGCACAGTATAATCCTTGAGCTTGCGCTTTTCGAGATGCTCCTGAATGGTCATCTCTGCGTTGATGGAAGTGTTGATGCCGGCGCCGCACACGCATAGTATCAGTTTTTTCTCCGCCATTTTTTCACCTCCTCCCTATAATTTGGAGGTAGATTGGACGTGCTTTTTTGCTTATATACGGATCGGGTATTTACCGTACTTCTCCCCGCATCGATACAGCGTCACGACATTGGCCGGCGGACAGTCGCCCTGAAGATGGTTCGCCGGAGCCAAGATGTAACCCCCGCCGGGCGCCATTGCCTCAATGACCCGTTTTACCTCCCGCTCCACGTCTTCCGCGCTCCCCTGCATCGCCTGCTGAATGTCGACGCCGCTGTGAAGCACGATGTCGTTTCCGAAATCGCGTTTCAGCTTCACGGCGTCCATGTCGCGCGCCAAAGGCTGGAGCGAGTTCAGTATATCCATGCCGCATTCGATGAGATCGGGAATGAAGCAGCTCATTGCGCCGCACGAGTGAAGCATGAGCCTCAAATTCGGGTACTCTTTCTTTATCGCACCGAAGAGCGACGCCATCGGTTTCTTGAAATACTTGCGGAACATCCCTATTGATATGAAGGGCGCGTTCTGAGTGCCGAAATCGCTCGCGAATTCGACCCATTCGAGGTAGGGGGCTATCGGCCGCAAGTAGTGGAGATAAATGCGGATCATGAGTTCCGTGAGTTTGTCTAAAAGTTTTTCCATGAAATGCTCTTCCTCGTACAGGTCGATGAAGAACTGCTCGGCACCGCAGAGATACTGGCCGAAGTCGAACATCAGGCCGCTTGTCGCCGTCGTCGCGGTGACGGCGTAAGGAGTGTTCTCGTAGTAGCTTTTAGCCAGTTCGCCGATGCCCTCTATCCTTCCGGGATCCTCCGGATCGGGCCATCCGTATGAATCCAGCGCGTCCGCGTCCGGCTCCGCGAGAGGGTGAACGGAGATGGAGTTGAAACGGTCATTCTTAAAATGTCCGATGCCCCACTCGTCGAAAGCGTTTCCCTTGTCATCCGACCAACTCTTGAAATTTTTGGGTTTCCCTATGTTGACGTGCCTGAAATCCACGCCCAGTATGTCGCATATCCTGTAGTCCTCGTACTCGGTCAGCGTTCCAGGACGGATCATCCTGCCGGTTCCGTCCAGTCCCAGTTCTTTCAGCACGCCGGTATAAAGTTTATTGTGCAGCCGCGAAGCACATCCCCAGAGATCCATCGGCACCCTGTCGGCTTCTTTGTGCGATATAGCTAACCGGACTCTCTCTCTTGACAGCATGACTTCCCTCCGCATAAAAACGCCGCATCACGCCGATGTGTTGCCGGCAGACCTGATAATAAGATTTATTTATGAGAAACCCGTCATTATATACTTTTCAAAAAATACAGAATATTGGCGTCTTTTTTATGAAATTTATAGTAGATTAAAATCTGAGATATGTCAATAAGATATGTCAAGGCAAAATTAGGGGTTACCCAATAGTATTGCCTGTGGGATGATCAAGAGCTAAAATTATCGCAAGTGCTTTATTATCGTCGTCAACTGACGTAAAAAAGGTGGTTGCGCCAATATGGAAGTCGTTTGTTTGGGATTGTCGTGCGTGGATGTGCTGGTGCGCGGATTCGACAGAGGGACGGCCTTTCGGGAGGAAATATGCGAGGTCGAGTCCATAAAATTGGGCGTCGGCGGAGACGCGGTAAATCAGGCGATGACCTTGTCGCGCCTCGGAGTCGGCGCCAAACTGGTCTGCGGCGTTGGAAACGATGATGCCGGCCTTTACCTCCGGGACAGGGTCGCGGAGAGCGGGGCGGATATTTCGGACATCCACTACAGCACCGACTACGCCACTGGCATTACCGTAGTGGTCATAGCGCCGGACGGACAGAGAAATTTCATCGCGCCTCCCGCCGCGAACAGACTGATGTTCGAACCCGACCCCGACGTATGCGCCGGCGCCCGCGTAGTATCGATTGCGAGCATCATGCTGAGGCCGTTCATAAATGCCGACAGCGTCCTGCGCGTGATCAAACCCGCGTCCGAACGGGGCAGCCTAGTCTGCGCTGATGTCGTGGTTCACAAGGGCCTGTGCAGTTTCGAGGATTTCTATCCGGCACTTCCGTACATCGACTACTTCTTCCCGAACGAGGATGAAGCCAAATCGCTCACCGAACGCGAATCCCTGGATGACATCGCCGATTTTCTGATAGGGCACGGGGTCCAAAACGTCGTCATAAAGACGGGACGTGACGGGTGTTTTCTGAAAAGCAGGAACATCAGGCTCACGGTCCCGACATTCGATTCGCCGGTCGTGGACACCACGGGCGCTGGCGACAATTTCGCGGCCGGTTTCATAAAGTCGCTCATTGATGGACATTCCCCCGCCGACTGCTGCCGCTACGCGAACGCGGTCGCGAGCGTCGCCGTCGCGTCGGTCGGCGCGAATACCGGAGTGAAGAGCTCCGCTCAGATAGACGATTTCATCGCGGCGCACCGGCAGTTCGAGGCGAAATAAAAGACCTCAAGACACGTTTTAAAAAACAAACATATAGTACGGATACGTCTGGACACATCGCCGAAAAGTAGTAAAATCTCTGAGTGGAGACGAGGATTTAATCCTGAGGAGGTTAAACGGTATGTCTAGAGGTAAAAAATTTGCGGCGGCGTTTATGATCGCGTTGTTGGCGATGTCGTGGGCGTATACAAGTGCGTTCGCAGCGGCGGCTGCCGCACCCGAGGAGAAAGTCGGCGCCGTCGATCCGAGGGCGGTGTGGTATCAGCATCCGAAGTACGAACAAACCCTACAGCAGTTGAAGAACATCACAGATCAAAAGACAAATGAGGCGAAAACGGCGATCGACAAGGAGCCTGACAACAACAAAAAGGCCGAAATTTACCGGAACATGCAAATGACGCTGGCGGAAGAAGAAGCAAAACTGATGCAGCCGCTTTTCCAGGATATCGACATCGCCATCCGCGCGGTCGCGAACGCTAAGAAAATAACGGTTGTGGTGGATAAGACCGCGTTATTTTACGGAGCTGTGGATATAACCGATGACGTGGTGCAGGAATTGAAAAAGAAAAGCGCGAGCGGTGGCTAGGTTCTCGCTGAGTTCAGCGGTTTTTTCGGGCATTTGGCGTAATTTTAAGACCCCTCCTGCGCAAGGCGGGGTTTTTTTGTGTTAGGATATAGGGAAGATATTGTAAAGGGGCAGTAAAATGAGGAGGCGAAAATATGGCTGAACTGAAACTGAGCTGTGAAACCATGGAAATACCGGAAGAATGCAATATCATCGTAGGGCAGTCGCACTTTATAAAAACCGTTGAGGATCTGTTCGAGGCGCTGGTGACTTCTTCGCCGTCGCTGAAATTCGGCATAGCTTTCTGCGAGGCCTCCATAGAAAAACTCGTCCGCAGAGACGGCAATGACCGGGCCCTGGTGGACTGCGCGGTCAAAAACGCGCTCAAAATAGCCGCGGGGCACGTCTTCGTGGTCGTCATTAAGAACGGCTATCCCATAAACGTCATGGCTCGCATAAAAGCCGTGCATGAGGTCTGCGGCGTCTTCGCGGCGACGGCCAACCCGCTTCAGATAATAGTGGCCGAGAGCGAACAGGGGCGCGGGGTGATAGGGGTCATAGACGGAGGCTCTCCCGTTGGCGTCGAGGACGAATCGGGAGAACGGTGGAGAAAGAGTTTGCTCCGGGATGTGATAGGTTATAAGAGGTGAGGTAAATGGTATCTTCGACGAATACGCAGCGGGCGCCGCGTTTGCGGGTCTTGCTGAGCATAGCGGCTGTGGCCGCGCTCGCCATGTTTGTTGTTGCCGCAGGTCACGCGTGGGCGGCAGTACCCGAGAGATTGTCCGTCACTTTCGTCCCTTCCCCGCTGAACGTGCCCACGATCGTCGAGACGAGCCGGGGCATGTTTCAGGCCGCGTTTCCTGGAACGGAGATCCGTCTGCCAGAGATAAACGCGGGGCCCAAACAAACCGAGGCCATGGCAGCGGGGGAAGTCGACATAGCTCATTGCCTGGGGGCTACGTCGGCTATACTGGCCGCTTCGGAGGGGCTGGATATTCGGATATTAGGGATTTATTCCCGTGCGCCCAGGGCTTTCATGATCTTTGCGCGCGATGAAGGTATAAAGACCGCCGCCGATTTGAAAGGCAGGAAAATAGGAGGCCCGAAGGGCACCATACTGCATCAGCTCGTGGCTGCATACGCGTCGTCCGCCAAGCTGAAAGAGCCGGATTATGAATTTATCAATATGGGCATACCGGCCGCGGCGGCCGCGTTGTCGAACGGCAGCATCGACGCGGCGCTCTTGGCCGGAGCGGACGCGTACAGGGCGATGGAGGGCGGTTTCAGGGTCGTCGCTGACGGGGTTGGTTTGGTCGATGCCACCACGGTTATCGCCACCACTCAGAAATATCTCGACGATAACGCCGGGACCATAGGACGTTTCCTCGAAATGCACGCGGAAGCGCTGGAATACATGGGCAAAAACCATGACGATACCGTCGGGCTGACGGCCGAAGCTGTAAAATTGTCCGCGGAGGCCGTCGAGGCCATGTACGGATGGTATGATTTTTCGGCGGAGATAAGCGCTTCGGATATTGAAGAGCTTAAAAGGACGCAGGAATTCATGCTCGAAAACGGGCTGCAGCGCAACAGAATCGACATCGAGTCGATAATAGCTGGACAATAGAACGATTATACAGAGGAGTAAATAATAGAAACATTGAAGCCAAACGGAGACATTGAACGAACATGCCTGATATGAAAAAAGGTGGGAAAAACAAGCGCGAAGCCGCGTATCGGTCGAAAAAAACCGTGCTTAGGATAATTCCCCTGGGAGGATTGGGGGAGATCGGTAAAAATATGACGGCGCTCGAATACTCCGGCGACATGATAGTGATCGACTGCGGGCTGAAGTTTCCAGAGGAGGAGATGCTGGGGATAGACTTCGTGATACCGGACATCCAATATCTTGTCGAGAATAAAGAGAAGATAAGGGGCATTTTCCTTACGCACGGGCACGAGGACCACATAGGCGCGCTGCCGCTGGTTCTGCCGCGCGTGGATTCTCCGATATACGGTTCCCCGCTCACGCTCGCGCTGGTGGAGCACAGGCTGCTCGATGTGAGGACGCCTTACAAGCCGATGTATAACGAGGTGAA
>JAISXR010000166.1 GCA_031270375.1 Synergistaceae bacterium
ACGCACCTCATTCCGCTGGTATTCCGCGCGATTATGGGCGGCGGCGCAATCAACGTGTTCGGAACGGATTACGATACGCCGGACGGCACGTGCATACGCGATTATATCCATGTTTCCGACCTTGCGGCCGCGCACCGCCTGGCGGTTGAGAAACTCGGCGAATTCACGGGCGCGATCAACCTTGGCACGGGTATTGGAAGCAGCGTCAAGGAAATAATCGCCGCCGCCGAAAAGATAAGCGGCAAAACTTGTCCCGTAAATTGGGCAGCACGCCGCGACGGCGACCCCGCGCGCCTATTCGCCGCTAACGCCAAAGCCAGCGAGGTCTTGGGTTGGATCCCAGAAAAGAATATAGAAGAAATCATTGCCGGCGCTTGGGCGTGGGAGAATGACAGGGGGTTTTAGTCAATGGGCAAACCGAAAGAAGATGGACATGCGCATAACTTCCTGTGGGAAACTTTGAAGAGGAAATTTGAGCGCGGTTATTATAAGCTGAGGAATGGGAATGGTACGAGTGATATCCTGGTATCCGTGATCATTCCCGTCTACAACGCTGGAAATTATTTACGACAGTGTTTGGACAGCGTGATAGGGCAAACTCTGCGTGAGATAGAGATTATTTGCGTCAACGACGGTTCTACTGACGATTCTTTGTGCATCTTGGAAGAGTACGCTCGGAAGGATGACCGCATTGTCGTAGTATCAAAGGAGAACGAGAACGCGGGGGCGGGCTCTGCCAGAAATTTGGGAATTTCTCTCGCGAAAGGCGAATATCTGTCGATTTTGGACGCTGATGACTTCTTCGACAAAAACTTGCTGGCGGAAACGGTCAATAGCGCACAAAAGCATGATGCGGATGTGGTTCTCTTTAATTCATATATTTATGATCACGTTAAAAAAACTGTAACCACCGCCGATTTTGCTGTTAATAAGTCGGTATTGCCAGAAAAAAGCGTGTTTTCCCGTGCGGATTTTGCGGAACGCATCTTTCAGTGCACCATAGGTGCGGCATGGTGTCTATTGCTTCGGCGCGATTTTGTTGAGCGGCATTGCTTGCGATTTCAAGCCGTGCATCATGCGGATGATTTTCTGTTTACGTATTCCGTACTCGCGCTTGCGCAGCGGATCACATTTGTCGACAAAAAGTTGCTCTATTACCGCATAAACAACGAACACAGCCAAACTGTAAAGAAATCCGCCCATTACCAGTCGGCTTTTGCCGCCCCGTTCGAGCTGAAGAATTTTCTGATTAGAAACTGGTTGTACTACGAATTAAAGAGGAGTTTTATCAACAAGGCGCTGGCATACACGCTGTGGTATCTCAACACCGCAGACAATTGGAGGTACTTCAGCGATTTTTACGTAGCGCTCAAAAATACGTATTTCGAACTGCTGGATATAGAAGATAAGCCGCCGGATTATTTCTATGACATAGCCTGGTATTCGCAGTACAGGGAAATATGCCGCCGCACGCCAGAGAAGTATTTGTTTTGGCGATTATACGGATTATGACGCCGTTCTGATCGCTATGACAGATGTGGACGCGGCTTGCAAGGTTGAGTGTGATTTGACCGACATAGAGACGTTGCGGAACAAGATTGTTTTCGCTTTGGGAAAGGGGATTGAGCGATGAAGTCGCCGAAAGATATGCAGATAATAGAGATAGACATCACGAACGCGTGTAAACGCACATGCTCCAATTGCACGCGTTTTTGCGGGCATCACAAAAAACCATTTTTCATGGATTTTGACACATTTAAGCGGGCAGTGGATTCTCTCGACGGATTTGTCGGCACGATTGGGATCATGGGCGGCGAGCCGACTCTGCATCCGGAGTTCGAGCGCTTTGCCGATTATGTCGCTGATAGATTTCCGAACAAGAAACCTCGTTGCAAAAACGCCGCTTATCCAAGAAGAGACTTCATGAAAGCCGTTCACGCGATGTCGCTGGAAAACGGGAAGCGGCTTTGCGATCCAAACAAGCCTCATGTCATATCGGATTCCATCGGTCTCTTCTCAAGTATGGGCATACATTACAAAAAACATTATGAGATCATTCAGGACGTGTTCGCCAGACAGGAATTGAATGACCATACTAACGCCATGTACCATCAATGTTCGCTCATTACCAGAAGGGAACTTGGGGTTTCGGACGAAGATTGGGTTCGTCTGCGCGACGCGTGTTGGATACAGAACATATGGAGCGCGGGGATTACGCCCAAAGGCACGTTTTTCTGTGAAATAGCCGGTGCGCTGGATATGTTGTTCGACGGGCCGGGCGGCTGGGTGATCGAACGCGATTGGTGGAAGCGCGAACCGAATGAATTCGGCGAACAACTGCATTGGTGCGAATGCTGCGGGTTCGCCCTAGATACTTTTACGCGAGACGCCAATGAGGAGATAGATGATGTTTCGCCCGTCATGTTTGAAAGATTAAAGCAGATTGGTAGCCCGAAATTGAAAACAGAGCACATTAAGGTGGTAGAGATTGAGAACGGACAGATAGCGGAAACCAGTAAGGTGTCAGATAAACGCTTTTCCGCAGCCATGCCATATGTGGAGAACTCTGAGGCGCGATTCAACGCCGCAAATTCGGTGTTGTTTCCAAATGACTTCACAGAGGTTGTTCTGTGTGAGGACACAGGGACGGGCGTCGCTTTGAACAGAGTGATCGCCGACGCGCCGGAGTGGATTATAGCGCGCAGCGAGGGTGCCGTATTGTGCGACAATTTTGTCGAACGCCTGCGAAAATACGTATTAAACCCGGGCACATTGCACCGCGCGGATCCGAAAAAAGCCGCAGATAACGCATATGTGAGTGGAAATGGCTTTGCAGCGGTATTTCACAAAAACGCGCTGTCACTCAGGCGCGCCGGCTTCGATCGGATCGCACGCATGAGGTCATTTGATGAAATTATTGATTTATGGGACGCGAGCAAGGTGATAGAGTTGTCTGATAAGGGGATTGACGCCGTCGAATTTTTGACAGATGAACAATTATCCGCCGATCACGAAATTATGGTCGATGTTCAATCTGTGCAAACTCCAAACAGCACCATATCCGAAGAAATGTTTTTACTCATGCTGAACAAAAATGTTATTTACAGGCAGTATTACAAGTATAAACTGCTGTCAAAAATCACCTTCGGGAAGAAACGCAGACATTACAAAGAAAAAAGTAACCGCTACCATGAAAAGGTAAGACAAATCCGTTTGCATTACAATTCATACGTAAGCGTCAAATAAAAACATAGATACTTAGGGGTGATTTTCATGCCAAATTTGGCATGAAAATTTAAAGGTTGCTTTTCCAGTTTATCTGGGGTAGGAGGTAGAGGAATGAACAGGAAAATAGATGTAGCGGTATGTTATCACAAACAATCGCCGGTTTTTCAATCGGATGCGCTGAAGCCAATGCACGTGGGAAAAGCCATATCAAAAATTGATTTAGGTTTTCGCGGCGACGATACCGGCGACAATATATCGGTAAAGAATAAATGGTTTTCCGAAGAGACGGGTTTTTACTGGCTGTGGAAGAATTCGGACGCCTATGTAAAAGGGATAATGCACTATCGTCGCTTGCTGGACTTACAATCACCGAATGGAGAGGAGAAAAACATAGCGCTGGAAGATATCGAATCGCCCGGCAAGCTGATTGAAGCCCTTGGACTGAGCGCTGAAAACATATCGAAAATAATGAAAGATGCCTCTGTGATAATCCGAAAAAAACAGTATCCCCAAGACTGGGGGTTTGATGGAAATATGGATGAAGAATATAAGATTTGCTGTATTCCCGAATATTTGGATTATGCGATGGATATAATCAAGAGCGGTTTCCCAAAGATCGCGTCTGCGGCGGAAGCGGTTTTGACAGGTTATTTCGGTCATTTTACAAACCTTATAATCATGAAATCCTCGCTGTTTGACGCAATGTGCGAATTTAAGTTCGGAGTTCTTGAAAAACTGGAAAAAATGGTCGATGTAAACCGGCCAGAAATCGCCAACGGGTGGCGATATACGAGCAGATACGCCGCTTTCATCGGCGAGCGGTTGACGATGTTCTATATTGAGCATCTGCGTCGGCAAGGACAAAAAATCGCGGAATTTCCGGTCGCCAACATTGCTCCGCACGGCACGATAATCTGGGACATGGAAAATTATGGCGCAAACGCCTATGTGTGCAAAACGGAACAGGAAGCCATAGAGCCGGTTTTCGGAAAAGGCACGACAACCGCTATGATGGCTGCGGACGACAAATACGCGCCGTATGCGGGCGTTATGCTGCAGTCTATTGTTGAGAACGCCAATCCGAATAAAAACTATGATATAGTCATAGTCAGCAGCGAAATTACCGGCAAAAATAAAAAAATGCTGGAGTCAATGGCGTGTCCGAATGTTTCCGTCCGCGTCATGAATATAAGTGGGATTGTTGATAGTATAGGCGCCAATATATTTGAGCTAAACTTTCACTTTCCGATTGAAATTTATTATCGCTTTTTCATCCCTAAATTATTCGTAAAATATGACAAGGTTCTATATTTGGATTGCGATATGGTTTCCCTGTGCGACATAGCGGATTTATACGAAACAAACATCGGCGAAAACTGGTGGGGTGTTGTCCGCGATCATTTTCTTTCTTATAGGTGTTTTTTTACAGATACCGACAAAACTCTATTGTCGTATATAAAAGGTACGCTCAAAATGGATTCGCCGTTTGACTATTTCCAGGCTGGCGTTATGATTTGGAACGTCAAGTCGTGTATAAAGGACGGTGTAATGGGTAAATTGCTGGCGCGATTGAAAGAAATCGGCAAACCAAATTATGTTGACGTTGACCAAGCCGTAATGAACTCGCTTGCTAACGGCAAACATATACATTGGTTGTCGCTAAATTGGAACGTAGCCTGGCATGCCCCGTTCCTTTACGGGAAAAAGGGAGGAAGAGAAGCGTATGAAACGGCAATGCACTTGTTAGAAAATCCGTTTATCCTGCATTATTGTTCCCAAATAAAGCCGTGGATTGAACCAAACCGGCCAAATGCGCACTATTTCTGGAAATTCGCACGAAAAACGCCTTTTTACGAAATTATACTCAATGCTCAACACAGCACAATATCCAAAGAAATGATTTTACTCATGATGAACAAAAATACCATTTGCAGACAGTATTACAAGTATAAACTGTTGTCAAAAATCACTTTCGGTAAGAAACGCAGACATTACAAAGAAAAACGTAGATACTACCATGAAAAAGTAAGACAAATCCGTTTGTATTACAAGTTATATGTAGAAAAATGAGCGAGAAAATAGATATAGCGGTCTGCTATCATAAACAATCGCCGGTTTTTCAATCGGACGCGCTGAAGCCAATGCACGTGGGGAAAGCCATATCGAAAGTTGATTTAGGCTTCCGCGGCGACGATACCGGTGACAATATATCGGCAAAGAATAAATGGTTTGGCGAAGATACGGGCTTTTACTGGTTATGGAAGAATTCGGACGCCGCCGTAAAGGGGATAATGCACTATCGCCGCCTGCTGGACTTACGATCGCCGAATGAAGAGTATAAAAATATTGCGTTGGAAGATATTGAATCGCCCGGCGAACTGGTTGAAATTCTTGGATTGAACGCTAAAAACATATCTGAAATAATGAAAGACGCCGATGTGATAATCCGAAAAAAAAGTGATATCCGCGACTGGTTCGACGGAAATGTGGAAGAGCAATATAAGGCCAGCCATATTCCCGAATATCTGGATTATGCGATGGATATAATCAAGCGCTATTTTCCAGAGATCGCGTCTGCCGCGAAAGCGGTTTTGGCGGGGTATTTCGGTCATTTCGCAAACCTTGTGATTATGAAATCTCCACTGTTTGACGCAATGTGCGAATTTCGGCACGGAGTTCTTGAAAGACTGGAAAAAATGGTCGATGTAAACCGGCCGGAAATCGCCGATGGATGGCAGCATACGGCCAGATACGCCGCTTTCGTTGGCGAACGATTGACGATGTTCTATGTGGAGTATCTGCGCCGGCAGGGACAAAAAATCGCGGAATTTCCGGTCGTCAACATCGCTCCGCGCGGCACGGCGATCTGTGACGATAAAAATTACGGCGCAAACGCCTATACGAACAAAGCGGAACAGGAAGCCATAGAGCCGGTTTTCGGAAAAGGCGCGATAACCGCCATGATGGTGGCGGATAACAAATACGCGCCATACGCGGGGGTTATGCTACAATCAATCATCGAGAACGCCAATCCGAATAAAAACTATGATATAGCCATAGTCAGCGGCGAAATTACCGACAAAAATAAAAAAATGCTGGAATCAATGGCGCGCCCGAATGTTTCCGTCCGCGTTATAGATATAAGCGGGATTGTTGATAGTATAGACGCCGGTATGTTTTATATACACTCACACTTTACGGTTGAAACTTATTATCGCTTTTTCATCCCTAAATTATTCGCAAAATATGACAAGGTTCTATATTTGGATTGCGACATGGTTTCCTTGCGCGATATAGCGGATTTATACGAGACAAACATAGGCGGAAACTGGTGGGGCGCTGCACGCGAAAATATGATTTCTTGTTTGGGCTTTACGGACGGGACTTTTGAGAAGCGTAAACTTTTGCCATATATGAAAGATACGCTCAAAATGGATTCGCCGTTTGACTATTTCCAGGCGGGCGTTATGATCTGGAACGTCAGGGCGTGCGTAAAAGACGATGTAACGGATAAATTGCTGGCGCGATTGAAAGAAATCGGTAAGCCGTATTATCCTGACCAAGATGTAATGAACTCGCTTGCTAACGGCAAACATATACATTGGTTATCGCAAAATTGGAACGTCGCTTGGTGTGTCCCGTTCTTATGGTGGAAAGGCGAAGGAACAGAGGCGTATAAGACGGCAATGCATTTGTTGGAAAATCCGTTTATCCTGCATTATTGCTCGCATATCAAACCGTGGATTGAAACAAGCAGGCCAAACGCGCATTATTTCTGGAAATTCGCGCGAAAAACGCCTTTTTACGAAATTATTGTGAAAGCGGAACAATTATCCGCCGAAAAGGAAAGAAAAATTAAAAAATTGACAAGGAAAGCCAGGAAATACAAGGTTCTGCAAGTATTGACTGTGGGGCTCGTCAAGTCGTTCCGCCTTCGCAAGAACAAATACCGTAATGAAATCAAGCAGGTTGAAGAAATGTATAATTAAGAAAAGACCGATTTGCTGACGTTGACGATGTTTGACAAAAACATACTCTTGTATTATAAAGACAATACATCATCAATGTCAGGAGGGTAAATTATGGCTACTATACAAGTTCGCGTAGACGATGAAATGAAAACAACCGCGGATTTGCTCTTTTCAAGCCTTGGCCTCGATACCTCAACGGCGATCAGGATGTTTCTCGTTAAGGCCATTGACTATGACGGGATTCCGTTTACTGTAAATCATCGCGTCCCGCAGTCTGAACTTCGCGAGGCAACGGAAAAGAAACTTGTTCGCCTGCCCTTCCCTTTTGGATGTATGAAAGGGAAAATATGGATTGCCGATGACTTCGACGAACCGCTCGATGATTTTAAGGAGTATATGTGATGAGGTTTTTAATAGATACTCATGTAGCTTTATGGAGCCTTGAAGGCGATGAACGCTTATCTCCCGGCGCCAAAGAACTCCTTGGGGATATTTCCACGGAACTTTATCTCAGCATAGTGTCCGTGTGGGAAGTTGCTATTAAGATAAGTATAGGGAAACTGAATTTCGAAGGGGGCGTTAAAGAATTCTCACGTCGAATTCGAAACGCCGGAGTCGGCGTACTGGGATTAGATGACAAATACTTGGAATGTCTCGAAACGCTTCCCTTTCTTCACCGTGATCCATTTGATCGCCTGCTGATTGCAACCGTTTTAACTGAAGGAATGACGTTTGTTACAGCGGACGAGAACATACACCGATACAATATAAAATGGATGCGGTAGTGACAACCGCGCTTCCGGCGCTTTTCGCGCAGCCATTGGCAGCCATCATTGTCAGTAACCTCTAATTTCATTTTATCCAAAATATTGCTTCATGAGGGCGTTATAACACCGCCAGCCGAATTCTGCTTCCTCTCGTCGTCTTTTCGACGCGGACTTGCCTGTCGATGCGTTCACGGAGTTCGGCCACGTGCGAGATGATTCCGATCGTGCGCTTTCCTCCGGCCATATCGGAGAGAGTCCTCACGGCAAGTTCGAGTACGTCCGAATCGAGCGAGCCGAAACCTTCGTCGATAAACATCGCGTCGAGGCGTATACCGCCCGCGTTTTGCTGAACCACGTCGGACAATCCGAGGGCGAGCGAAAGCGACGCCATGAACGATTCGCCTCCCGACAGACTGTTAGCGCCGCGGTTTTTGCCCGTGTAACTGTCGGCTACTCCGAGTTCCAGGCCGGTTTTCGCGCGTCCGGCTGTAGTTTCTTCCTTTCTGCGCAAGACGTAACGGTTCTCGCTCATCACCTTGAGCCGTTGGTTAGCCGCGCGCAGGACGCGTTCAAAATAAGCCGTCTGCGCGTAGGTCTCGAAGCTTAAAGGTCCGTTTGCCGCGTCGTTGAGGCCCTTGATCGCCTCGAATTCCCTTTCGGCGTCGGCAAGTTTTTTCGCGGATTCGCGAAGCTCGCGCAGCACCCGCGACGTATTTTCTATCCTGAGTTTCAACGCGTCGCGCCGCGTGTTGAGTTCCGTGAGCGCGTCCTTTATCGCGTCCGAGTCGGATATCATTTTCTCGATATCCGGGCGTTCCTTGCCGGAAGTCTCTGTTTCCAAGCGCTCTATATCGCGATTGAGCTGTTTGCCCAGCTCGGCGTAATCGGCTATCTTTTTAGCCTTCACTTCCAGCTCTTCGTCGGTCAGAAGCGCGGAGGCGTAATCGGCCTCGCCGGCGAATCCGTTGGCCGACAAGGCGAGTTTGTACGATGCGTTTGTCTCGTCGAGCGATTTTTTTTGTTCCCGTTCTCTGTCTTCGCGCTCCGACACAAGCGCGGACGCTTTGTGCAGCGCGGCCTCACCGTCGGCCTGCCCGCGTTTTGCGTCGTCCCATTTTTTTGCGAGTTCACTCAGTGTTTTTTCGCCGTCATTTTTTCGTACGGTAAGATCGGCCACTAAGGAACGCGTTTCCGCGATGGCGGACGCGAGGCGCTCCGCCGACGAATTCCAATCCGGCTCCTCGACAAACTCCGAGAGGTCCTTTAGAAACCGTTCCGTGAGCGTGTCGATCTCGGATTTCAATGCGACGCATTCGGGCGCGAGTCTGTCACGTTTTTTCACGGAGGACGCCATCATTTCGGCGAGTTTCGCCACGGCTTCCGCGTCATGACGAATCTTTGCGGACATCCGCGCGGAGGTTGAACGCGTCAGGTCAAACGTTTCGTCCAACGATTTTGATACAGCCTGGAGCAGAGGGGCAAAATTACGGGCTCTGTCCGCACCTCCGCTGAGAGGAACGGGGCCGGCAGGCAGGGAGATTGCTTCCCGCATCCTCTCTATAATATTGTATTTGGATAGGTCGTTTAGGAAGCGCTCGGTCAGCACTCCGGTTTCAGAGTTCAATTTATCGCATTCGGAGGCTTTTGCGTCGCGTTTTTCATACGCTTTTTCCGACGCTTCACGCGAACGTTTCAACTTGCTTTCTCCTATATCTTCCTCGGTCTTCGCGGCGGGAGCGGGGTGTTCCGCCGAGCCGCAGACGGGACAGGGAACGCCCTCTCTCAAAGTCTCGGCGATAATGCCGGCCTGATTGCGCAGAAACTGTTCCTCGGTAAGTTTGTATTTCATGTCAGCGCCCAGATATTCCGCGTTGAATCGTTCAAATTCCGACTGCGCGGATTCGAGCGATTTTTGTTTAGCGGAGATTTCGTCCCTGTTCTTTTGCAGGACAGCGAGTTCCGCCAGTTTTCTCGCGTTTTCCTCGGATTCGCGCATCAGGCGTTCGAGTTCCATCTGCGCTTCGGGCAACGGCGGCAATTCAGCGATCGTTTTTTCGGTTGCGGCCAGCTCCGCTTGCAAATTGTCCAGGGAGCGCCGTTTCTTCGCTATATCGCCGCGGTTAGATTCGAGCGGCGTGAGCCTGGAGAGTCTGCCGGACTCCCGTTCGCATTCGAGGTTGAGATTATTCAACGCTTCCTGCGCGTCCTCCAGCGGCGGAAGTTTGCCGAGCATCTCCACGGCGCGCTCCAGATTTTCTTTGGCCGCTTTCGCGACGGCTTTCGCCTCTCGCAAAGCGGCACAGGCGTCGACATATGACTTTTCGGCCTGGGCGGCTTTGTCCGCGGCCGGCCTGACCTTTCGCAAGGCGATTTCACCTCGGGTGTGCTCTTTTTTTATCATGGCGATATATTCCGCCCTCGCGTCATGTTCGGCCAGCGCCTCGCGGCGCGAAGCGAGTTCGTCCAGCTTTTTGCTCAGTTCCGACGCAATAGCGATTGTTCCGGCAAGCATGGTTCTCGATTGGTCACAGCGTGATATCTGTCCGTCCAGATTTTGTATCTCGGCGAAATCGGTTTCCAGTTGGCGGTCCCATTCCGCGAACCGCTCGTCCCGTTTGTAGGGGTCGACGCCGTTGCGTTCGAAATCGTCGCGGATGTGTGCCGCGGCGCCCTCCGCCTCTTTCCTTTTTTCCTTCAGCAAATCTTGGAATCGGGCCAAATGTGTGGTGCCGAATATTCGCCGCAATATCTCGACGCGTTCTCTGGTACCGCTCTGGAGGAATCGCAGAAAATCGTTCTGGGCTATCATAACTATCTGGGCAAACTGGTCGCGGTCGAGGCCGATGATTTCCAAGACCTTCGCCTCCACGTCCCTGATCCCGCCGATGGCCGTGTTATCGGGCAAAATCAGCTCCGCGCTCTCGCTGAATGTCGTCTCGCCCGTTTTTCGCTTTGTGTGGGGCGTCATCTTCCGCGTGATGGTATATTCTTTGCCGCCGATCTCAAAATCGAGCGTAACTCCCGTCATGGTCCTGTCGTCCGCGAAATCGCTGCGGAGCATGAGGCTCCTGCCGCGCGCGCTGCCGCTCGCTGTGCCGTACAGCGCGTATGAGATCGCGTCGAAGATCGTGGTCTTGCCGGCGCCGGTTTCACCGGTGATGAGATACAGACCGCTGTCACCGAATGTCGTGAAATCGAGCGTCTCCTCGGCGGCGTAAGAGCCGAACGCGCTCATGGTCAGTCTGGTAGGTTTCATTTATCGTTCCCCGCTTCTTCGAGGAGTTCTCTGACTATTTTTTCCTGTCGCGGGCTCATGTCCGTCTTTTTGATTTCTTTGAAAAACCGGCTGAAGAGGTCGAGAATGGATACATTTTCCACTGATTCAGCCTCGTACCCGGCGTAACCGCTCTCTTTGCCCGTGCGCGAGTTCTCGAAATCCAAAGCCATGACGTTCGGATACGCGCTTCTTATCTTTCCCATCGCATCGGCGATATCGCCCTCGTCGGTGAGGATAACGCGCATGTAGTCCTCACACTCCGCTTCACGCAAAACCTCGGCGCTCGTGAGTCCGTCGATGGGACCCTTTATCTCGCGCATATCGTGTATCGGCGTCAGCGGAAGCGCGGATATCTTCAGGTTTCCCTTCTCTCCTATATCGACGAGTGTGACTGATTTATCATGTCTCCATTCGGAGAAGGAATACTTGAGCGGCGAGCCGCCGTAACGGATATTTTCTGCGCCGACATTTTGCGCGCGGTGAAGATGTCCCAGGGCGGCGTAATCGAAACGCGACAGAATCCCGGCGTCGACGGCATCGAGACCACCGACGAAATCAATCTCCGATTCGGAGCGGACGAGTTCGATTCCGGCCCCGGTATAAAACTGGTGAGATATCAGCACGTTGCGGGCGGCAAAGTCGATGCCGGAATTTTCTATCACGGTCCTAACCGCGTCGGAATAACCGTCGATCTCCGCGTCCCCGTAATACTCTCTCAGTGACGACGGTTTGATGAACGGCAAGAGCCAGAAATTTACCTGACCGTATTCGTCGTCCAGCGTTACGCAACGCATTTTGCCGTCGTTGCCTGGAACTCCGCATAAAAACACGTTCCCTCTGGACAACAGACGGCTCGCGTAGTTCAGCCGTTCCGGCGAGTCGTGGTTGCCCGCTATGAGCAACACGGCCGTGCCCCCGCCGGCCAGCTCAGTGAGAAAGTCGTCGAACAGACGCACCGCGTCGACGCCGGGCACGGCGCGGTCGTATATGTCACCGGCTATGAGCACGGCCCGAGGTCCGGCGGTTTGTACGTAACCGGCGATCTGCTCGAAAACGTGACGCTGTTCCCCGATCATCGACACGCCGTTCACTATTTTTCCGATGTGCAGGTCCGACAGGTGCAGAAATTTCACACAAATTACCTCCGTAATGACGCCGCGTTTGCGGAATCATTATAAGCCCGTGCGCGGCGGCATAAAACCGAGATTTTCATATAGGCGTATTTGAGGATTTTTTTTCGTGTTTTTCTGATATAAAGAGAAATCAGAGTAAGATTATCGTGTGTCGAGGTGTACAAATGCAGAAATTTAAATGTTTGAACGCGACCGTCATTAAAGTCATAGCCATCGTGCTTATGTTCGCCGATCATGTGCATCAGATGTTCATCGGTTTCGGCGCGCCGATGTGGCTCACTTATATTGGGAGGCTCGTCTTCCCGTTATTTTTGTTCGCGTCAGCCGACAGTTTTTTCTATACCCGCAATCGCAAAAAATATTTATGGCGGCTTCTCCTGGCAAGCTGGGCGATGACTATAATGTCGTCAATCCTCCAACATGTCCTGCCAAACGCAACGGTTGTCCTTATTAACAACGCGTTTACCACATTCTTCATCGCGGGGCTTTATATGCTGTTCTGGGACAGGTTTTTAGATGGCGTCAAGGAGCTTGACGCGTGGAAAATGGTTTCTTCTTTCCTGCTGTGCCTCGTTCCGGTTATCTCCGCACTACCCGTGTTTTTCATATTGTCCCGGTTTGCGGAGCGGTTTTCTCCCGCCGCGCTGCAAGTTGCTGCTTATGTGTCGATGCTTATTCCGAACATTCTGACGGCCGAGGGTGGAGCCGTGTTGGTCGCGCTGGGCGTTTCGTTTTACATTTTACGGCGCCGGCGTTGTGCTCAAATCGCCGTTTTGCTTGCGACATCCGCGGCGATTTATATCAACGGCAGCGACAATATGCAGTGGCTGATGGGTTTGGCGGCGATCCCCATGAGCATGTACAACGGTGAAAAAGGACGGGGCATGAAGTGGTTCTTTTACATATTCTACCCCGCCCATATATACGCGCTGTACATCGCTGCCACGTTGCTGACTAAAAGAGGTGTTTGAAGGTCTGATTTAATGACGTTCCAATTTTTTCTTAACCTTACATAGAAAATTATTTGGTCTTACAAGGGCGGCAATCTGCCGCCCCTACCAGCGTCCCGTTTTCACCTACAAATTTGTCGTACACTCGAATCGCATTGCAAACTTGATTATTGCGTATTTTTCGTGTAGATTATTTTTGAGGCATGCATTCACGCATGAGCGTGTATGCTCTAAAAAAAGGAGCGATGTAAAATGGAAAATGTCTTCGCGCTGAATGAGACTCACAACGAATTCAAATGGGAAAACCTTGGGGATATCAAAGAGGGCAGGGGAGGCCTGGGCGAGGGAATGCCCGTGGTGGTCTATCGTCTGATGCAGTATACCATGCTGGACGTGCTCACAAAAGCTTACGGGAACGAGATCGCAAATCAGCACTTTCGCGACGCCGGATTCCTTGCCGGCACGGAATTTGCTCGCAACATCCTCGACTTGTCCGTCGATTTCGAAACGTTCATCGCTAACCTTCAAAAAACACTTCAAGAATTCAAAATCGGGATTCTGCGTATGGAAGATTTCGACGCGTGTACCGGCAATATGGTTCTCACTGTCGGCGAAGACCTCGACTGCAGCGGTTTGCCGGTGACCAACGAAACCGTATGTTTCTACGATGAAGGTTTCATTTCCGGCATCCTTGAGGCGTACACCGGGAAGAAGTACGATGTCCGCGAAGTCGACTGTTGGGCCAACGGCGACAGGGTATGCCGGTTCAGCGGCACAGTTCTCGACTGAAAAAACCCGCTGCTCGTGATGACGTCTGACGACTTGCCGAAAAAAACCAGGGAGCCGCCGGAGATTCTATTGTTCCGTTATCTGAAGGACGTTTTTTACAAACCCGGATCGGTAGAACTCGCACTGGATGAATTGCCGGAAAACTTCAAAAATTTAGGGCGAGCTTTGATGTTCTTCTCGGAAAGTGTCGCGGAGACAAGGGAATTAGCGATGGCCCTCTCGAAGGGAAACCTGGAGGCGCGTTTGCCGTCGCGTGGGAACGAGATAGCCGCTCCGCTTAAAAGCTTGCACGCTTCTCTGAAACATCTCACGTGGCAAACCCGCGAAGTCGCGAAGGGGGATTACAAGCAACGGGTCAATTTTATGGGCGATTTCGCGGACTCTTTCAATTCCATGATAGAGCAGCTTTCTGAAAACAGGGAAGCGCTTCTTCAAGAGATCGAAAGCGGCAAAAAAAAATCCGAAGCACTAAAGGAGAGCAACAATCTGCTGGAGGCGATCACCAAGCAGATTTCACAATGGATAGTCGTGATCTGCGAAGATTCCGGGGAATGGCTATACGCAAACCGGGAGCCGGGGGATGTCCTGAAGAACGCCGAGTGGGAAACGGACTTGCGTGCGTGGTTTCGTGACAGGATAGATGCCCCGAGGAAAGAAAACGCGCAGCCCTACGAACTGGAACTGCCGTCCGTTGGCACGCATCAATACTTTTCGGTAGTGGCGCACTCGATATATTGGTATGGGCACAAAGCCGCGGCGTTCGTCCTGACGGACGTAAGCTCCGAAAAAAGACGCCTTCTCAAGCTCGAAACCGTCGCGTACCGCGACCCGCTCACTAAAACCTTCAACAGGCACTATGGCATGGAAACTCTGATCGAATGGCTTTCGGAGGGGAGGTCGTTTGTCATATGCTTCGTGGATCTCGATAACCTGAAATACGTCAACGACAAATTCGGCCACAACGAGGGAGATAAATATATCACGCTGACAGCCAACCTACTGAGCCTTTTTTCCGAGGGCGCCATTTTATGCCGGCTGGGCGGCGACGAATTTATGATCCTTTCGGAGGAAATGTCCGCGTACGAGGCCGAAATCAGACTCGAAGAATTGAGGACGCATCTGCTTCACAGTGAGGCCGGTGTCATAGGTCCGAATATCCGAAGTCTAAGTTATGGCGTCATTCAGGTTCAGACGGACAATACCAGTTCAGCGAGCGAGCTGCTGGGTATCGCCGACGAGAAAATGTATCAATATAAAAGATCCCATAAGATGGCGCGTAAATCGTCCATCGACGCTATAGAAAAAAATGAATACCCCAAAACACAGACGACGATCCTCTGAGCCTCTGAACATTTTTTGTAAGAGGTTTTTTTGGGTAAAATCGCAAAGTAAATTCCACCATAGGAAAATCGTACATGAAATGGTGGTATAATGACATTCTCATACTGAAGAAACGTAATCGCGTACGCACGGAGGGTATCTGATATGGCCAAGAAAAAAGGACGACTTGATTTCATCAAAATGAAACAGAATCACGAACAGGTCGCATGGGTGACCGCGTACGATTTCCCGACCGCCCAGTTCGCGGAAGCCGCGGAGATGGACATGATACTGGTGGGAGATTCGCTTGGTATGTGCATCCTCGGTTACAAGGGCACTGTACCGGTGACTATGGAGGACTGTATTTCCCACTGTAAGGCCGTTCGCAGAGGAGCGCCCGAAACGTTTATCGTGGGTGATATGCCGTTTGGCTCGTACCAGATAACCAACTCGGAAGCCGTGTACAACGCGGCCAGATTTTTGAAAGAGGCCGAGACCGACGCGATTAAACTCGAGGGGGGGTTGCGCACGGCCGGCGCTTTGAAGGCGATAGCTGACGCCGGTATCCTCGCCATGGGCCATATCGGGCTCACTCCGCAAAGTTCCGGTCCTCTCGGCGGCTTTAAGGCACAAGGGCTCGACCCGTACTCCGCTCGTTTCGTGATAGAAGATGCGCTTGCCGTGCAGGAAGCCGGGGCTTACGCACTTTTGATCGAGGCAGTCCCGCCGGAACTCTGTTCTTTCATAGCGAAAAAACTCACCATCCCGGTGTACTCCATAGGAGCCGGCGGCCCTTGCGACGGTCAGCTTCTGATATCGAGCGACATGATAGGTATGTTCCAGTCCTTTACGCCGAAATTCGTCAAAGTTTACGCCAATGTCGGCGAACAAATCACGAAGGCTTTCAAGGAATATGTCAAAGACGTCCATACCGGGGTATTCCCGTCCGACGAATATTGCTACCATATCCGGAAGGGAATGGAGGAAGATTACAACAAGATGCTGAAAGAGTTCGAATAAGAGGTAAGATCATGACGTTTGTTGGATTTGCCGTTATCTTTTGTCTAGGCGCGTTGATATTGTGGGCAATATATACGTATAACATTTTCAGGGAAAAGCAGTCGCTCATAGACTTCTGGTGGGACGAGGCGGAAATTCACCTGCAGTTTCGCCGCGACCTCATCCCGGGCCTTCTGGATAGGGCGCGTCCCATTATGAAATGGGAGGATCAGAGGCTTGACCGCATAGCGGGCATCCGCGAAGAAATCATCCAAAATGAAATCCACCAGGAAACCGACGATCTCACGGAAAGCATCGAGCGCCTTGAAAACAGCCTCAGCGCGGAATTTCACTTGCTGCAAGACGCTTTCAGGCAACATGCCGAAATCCAGGTCAACCCAGAACTTCTCACAGTCATGAGCGAACTAGCGTCGATTGAGGGCAAAGCGGTTACGGCTTGCGAGGAATACAACAAGCTGACGCACCATTACAACTCATTGATAAAGAGCTTTCCGGCGAATCTCGTGGTGGGGATGCTGCACTTCAGCCCCAAGGAAAAGCGTATTTTCGGCGCGTGGCAGGATACTGCCCAGGTGACGTGAAGGGACCTGTATTCAGGCTTCGTTCTCGTGCGCCATGTTTTCCCGCGACGCGCGTTCAGCGTCGGCTTTTTCCATGGCCCAGGTGAGAATATCCATGGCGGCATGCGGCCGGCCCATGGCACGTGCCCTGTATCTCATCCTTTCAAGTTCCTCGCGCCGCCCTATGAGGTGCTCCAGAAGCTCACCAACCATTCTGTGTTCGTAAATTTTGCGGGCGGCGCCGCGTTCGAGGACATAGTCGCAGTTGCAGCGCCCCAATCCCGGAAGGGGATCCAAAAACAGCATCGCGGCTCCTGCTGTCGACGCCTCGGCTATCTGCACGCCGACGGGGTCGAGTATGGATATATCGCTTGCGGCGTAATAATCCGCGATATTGAGGACTTTCCCCAATACCGAGATATGCTTGAAGGGGAAATATTTGTCGCGGATATCCTCGAACAGTCTGCCGCCGCCGCAGCATAGGACGAATATCTTCCAGTCGGAGAGGTCGACCAGCGAACCGACTACCATATCCATGAGGCGCAGTGATCCTCCGCTGTTCACGATCGAAACCATCTTCGTCGTATCGTCGACTCCCAGCACACGACGCGCTTCGCCCCTCTTGGGAGTGACGAGGTAGTCGCGGGATATCGGTATCCCGAAGTTCTTGACGGCGTATTCCGCAGTCGGCACGCGGTCGGCCCTGTATTGGCGAAGGGCTTCCTCGCTCCCGGCGAACCATCCGTCGAACCTCGGGTCGCGAAGCATGGCGTGGGTCAGATAATCCGTCCCGACGAAATATATAGGCGTGTCGTGGTCCCATTTGTCTAGCATCGCCGACATGCCGAAAAAATGCGTCGTAAAGACGACGTGCGGCGCGAAGTTTCGCAAATTTTCCTGCAATCGTCTGACGTACGATTTGCCCAACTGCCGGTGAATGCCGTTCCAAAAAGCCGACAGGATGTGCCTGGAGGCGATTGTGTCGGTGTCGCGGTACAATCTTTCCCACAGCCACGGCGATTTTTGCGTCATCGTGTTATACGCGGAGACTATGCTTCGGCGCATGAGACGCGGCACGAAATCCATCAAATCCGCGCATATCGTATCGGATGACGGATAAAGGGCGCGGTACCATTCGCGCAGCGCGTCCGCAGCCTCCTTATGCCCGCTTCCCAACGACGCGTAGAGGAACGCGGCACGCCGCGTCATTGTCCGAAACCCTTCAGGAGATCTCCCAGCGTCACGCCCATCCCGGCCTGATTCTCGCTGTTGGTCTCGAGAGCCGAGAGTATCGTGTCCTTTATGCTTTTTTCGTCGTAAGAGACGGGGAAGTACAGGGCAGCGGCGTCTTCATGCCCTCCGCCGCGTATCTTGCGCCCGTCTTTCAGCAGCGACACAGCCCGTCCCGCCAGCCCGTCACGGCTGCGCAGCGAAACCGCCCATGTTCCCGACGGTCTGCGAAAAGCCAGCGCCACGAGCGCGGGCGCCGTGCCCGCCTCGTCATGTCTGTCCAAGATGGCCCCGCAGAAATCTGACGTATCCCCGAACTCCAAAAAACCGTCGCCGAGAAACGCCATATCCGCCCCGCCGGCGCCTCTTATTTTTTTTCGCGACATATTTTCTCGGGCCGCTTTGAAACGTTCTTCCTGAGCCGCCACGAACTTTAGCGCGGCCGCGCGTTCGGCGTCGGTGAACGTGGCGTCGGGATTGGCGATTATGCGCGTCAGCGCGCCCCATTCCCCGCACAAGGTGACCATCGCCTGCCAAAGCCGCCCGTCTGCGTTCTCGTTTATCCAGAGGTCGCGGTCGTTGGCGACCTCGACGAAGCCGGACAGCCGCGCGACGAGGCGCTTTGTGCTTTCGGGGGCGTTATTCGCGAGCCAGTCCCAATAGACCGCGGCGCCGCAGCGTTTTGTGTTCACAACCGTCCAGGGGCGCCCGCCGATTTTATCGTGAGTGCTCTGATGATGGTCGAACAAAAAAGGTTCTGTTTCGCCGAAGAAACGGTCTATTTCGTCGATGGTATTTTGAAATTGGGGAGACAGGTCCAACGTGATCACCCTGTCGTGCCGGCGAAGCCCTTCCAGAATTAGATTGTCCACCTCACCGTAACCGGTCAGGGATATTTTCACCGGCCCAAAGCGCGAATTGGCGTACCACGCCACAGCCGCGGCCACAACTCCGTCCAAATCCGTATGGCTTATGATGTTCACGAGTCCGCTCGACGCAATCAACTGAATTCCCCCCGAAGGAACGATACGTTCATTTCATAAAAAAGATATTATAACGCGAAAATTGATTATAATATGGAAGAATATACCGAAAATACGGGGGAGTCAGTTGATATTTATCCGAAAAATCACGTCGCGCATAATATCGATAAAGAGCCCCCTGGGCATTTCTTTGGCTTTGGCGTTTGCCGCCCTCGTGAGCAAGCCTCTGGGATATGCCAGGACTCTCATCGTGGCGTGGACGTACGGTACTTCGCCCGGCATGGACGCTTTTCATCTCGCTCTGGGCATAATGGCGTTATTCTCTGGCAGCATAGGCAGTACGCTGGAAAACGCCGCGCTCCCGGAGCTGGTGAAAGAGCGCGGCAAAGAGGGGGGCATACGCGCGTCCGAAACCTTGACCGCTTTCCTCGCGTGTTTCACCGGCGTGATCACCGCGCTTTTTGCCGCGGCCGTTCTCATAGCTCCCGGAGTGATCGTCAAATCGTTCGCCGGAGGATTCGACAGCGAACGGATACGTGTGGGCTCACGCATGATGCTCTGGCTCATGCCGTTTGCCGCGGTTTCGATGCTGAGGCCAATTCTCGGCGTGTGGGCCAACCTGACCGAAAGATATACCCTGGAATCCCTCACATCGACACCATTCAACCTCATCGCGATACCGGCGCTGTTTCTGTCGATGCCTTTCATAGGAGTGTACAGCGTGGCGTTTTCCATGAGCGCCGCGTACGTGATCTTGTTCATCCTGTTCCTGGCGGCCCTTCGGGGGGTTCCGCTGAAATGGCGCGTTTGTGACGTCCGTTGGGAGGTCGTCGGCAGAATTTGCAAAAATTCGTTACATCTCGCGGTACTGTTCGCGGCAAACACGATTTACGTGGTCGTCGACCGTTATTTCGCGTCGAGGCTTCCATACGGCTCGGTGGCCGCGATCAGTTACGCGGCGGTGATAATCGGGACTCTCTCGGCACTCGCCGGCACACCCATGACGTATTTCCTCTCGATGATGGCCAAACTCTCGGGCGACGTCGACCGTTCGCTCGGAACGCTGAAACGCGCGATATCAATCTCGCTGGCGTACTTCGTGCCGACAAGCGCGTTCATGATGGCCGCGGCCGTGCCGGTGGTGTCCCTGGTGTTCGGGTGTGGAAATTTTGGCGCCCGATCGGTCTCCATGACGTCGCTGAGTGTCGCGGTGTACAGCGTGGGGTTCGCGTTCGGCGCGACCTCGGTTTTCATATACCGCTACGCGCTCGCCGTCGGCAAACTGAAAACCGTGGTCAACTTGACCTACGTTCTGATTGCGCTGAACGCGTTTCTCGACTGGGCCCTCGTGAACCGGTGGGGATTGCTCGGGCTGACGCTCGCCACCAGCCTGACGCAGACAGCCGGTTTCGTCCTCTATTATTACACCGTGGCCGGTACCGGTCTGCCCCGGTTCATGCTCGACTCCGGTATGATCGGACAGACCGCGCTCTCGGCGGCGTTGGCCTGTGCCGCCTGGCGGGCTTCCGCCTTTGGGCCTGCCGTTCAGCTCGCCGCGTGCGCGGCGCTCTACGCGATTTACTTCGCCGTCGCGCAAAAAGCCGGTCTCATGTCGCGTTTGCCCGAAAACTGGCGGCCTTCGGGACTTTTGGCTTTCCTTTGGGCAAGCGCGAAATCATACGCAAATTACAGATAAGACCTTGGGGCGCTACCCCAAACCCCGCCGGGGGGCCGCCATATCGGAAGGTATCGAACTTTTTCCGCCGTTTGTAGCGATGGTTGTATTGTGCGGTATAATCGTGCTGCAAACGATTGGGTTAAGGCATATGCGACTAGTGTGGCGTCTATGTATAAACCTAAATGAGGAGGTGCTTTTATGTTTATCGTTGATATAGATATTCTCGAACGCGGCAACAAGGCGGTAGAAAATTTCTCTCCATTGCCTTTTGGTAAAGTCGATAAAGGCTTGCGCGAAGCAACCAAACGCACGGGCGATAATCTTAAATCGGGATTAAAGGAAATGCTCAAAGAGCTTGAAGAAAACTATGAGTGATATTAAAAATGCGCCTTACCTTTTCGTATTTGCGGGTGCTAATGGGTCTGGAAAATCGACCGTGATTAACTTCTACCTCGAAAACAATCTTTGCCCGCAAGATTATATCTGCCCAGACCAGTTAGTACCCTATGACAAGAAAAATGATGTTGCAGAGTATATTCGCGCAAGGACGAAGCCGAAAGGCGAAGGAAGAACAATGTAACGCTGAAAAACTCGTTTACGTTTGAAACCGTTCTTTCAACGCGGAATAAATTGGACTTTATCAACTACACGAAATCTGAGGGCTATCTCGTTACCGTTATTTACGTTGTGACTTCCGACAGCAAAATAAACATCGAGCGCGTGAGAACCCGTGTTGCTCAAGGCGGTCACGACGTCCCGAAAGACAAGATAGTTTCAAGATACGAAAAATCGATGAACCTGATGTTTGATGTTATCGAATCTGCTAACGAAGCGTTGATTTACGACAATTCCGGAAAACGACCAATAGTTGTCTTCGCAAAGTATCGGGACAAAGACTACTATATCTTGCGCCCGTTTCCTGAATGGATAAAACGGTATTGTACGGATAAGAAACTGTTGAGTAAACTCAAATAATAATAGCAAGCACGAATAGCGATAAAAACGTCACGCCTAACGGCGCGGCCAACGCGCGCATGGGCGGCGGAGGCCGCGTTCGGTGCCGCGATTGAGAAGGAGTTCGCCAAAATGCTCAATAAATTTGCGGAAAAGCAGAGCTTATTCGACCTGCAAAAGCGTATCGGCAAACTGGCGAACCTCACGCAAAAGCTGACTATCAAGGAATGGAAGCATATAGTCAAACGGACGCTCGGTAGGGAGCAAGCCCCCTTGACCCCCTTTTAAAAAAAATTTTCACCCCCTCAGGGGTGAAAATTTTTTTGAAGAAGGTGCAGGCCCATAGGTCCGATGCCTCTACGGAGAGCTTGCTCCCTGCCGGGGTGCGGGGCGCCCATAGGCCCGATGCTCCTACGGAGCGCCCCGCGGTCTTGATCTTATCCGCGCACGGGTGGAAGAGCGAGATGAGCGGCGGCGTTGAGGAAATTCCACGGCTTGTTGAAATGCGGCTGGAAGAAGAAATCGACGAACGCGAGGTCGTCGACCGTCATTCCATTCTGGATACAGACCGAAACCGTGTTTATGGCGGGCGTGAGGTCGACTTTGGACATTATCTGCGCGCCCAGTATACGGCGCGACACGCGCTCGAACACGATTTTCAGCTTCACGTTCTCGTAGGTGGGCATGAACTCGGGCCGGTAATTGTCGCTGTACGTCACCGACACGGCGTCCAATCCCGCCTTCTTGGCGGATTCCTCCGACAGTCCGGTGCTCCCTATGCAGAGATCGTATATTTTTATTCCGCTCGTCGCCTGAGTGCCCAGATATTTGGTGGTGTCGCGGACCAGGTTGCGGGCGACGAGCATGCCCATGCGAACCGCGTTCGTCGCGAGAGGTATGTAGTCGTAATCGCGCTTGACGTTGCTCCATACGGTGGCGGAGTCTCCGGCCGCGAACACGTCGGGGCGCGAGGTATGCATGTACTCGTCGACCTTGATCGCCCCGTTCGGCAGCATGTCGAGTTTGCCCCTGAACAGCTCCGTGTTGGGACGGAAACCGATGCACAGTATGACCATGTCGGCTTCGTACTCGCCCTTGTCGGTCACTATGGCCGACACTTTGCCGTCGCGCCCCTTGAAGCCCTTTACGGATTCGCCGAGCGCGAATTTGACGCCCTTTTCGGCGAACATTTTCGCCGGTGCCTCGACGAACTCGGCGTCAAGATATTTGGGGAGAATCTGGCGCTCCATGTCGACGACCAGCACTTCCTTGCCCTGTACCTGGAAAGCCTCCACGAGTTCGGTGCCGATATATCCTGCCCCGACCACGGCAACGCGGCGCGCGCTTTTGGTTTTTTCGGTTATCTCCTTTGAGTGCGCGTAGTTCTTGCAGAGCAGTATATTTCCAAGGTCAGAGTTCTCGAGTTTGGGCTGTATCGGCCACGAGCCGGTGGTTATTATCAGCTTGTCATAAGTGTCATCTGACTCCTCGCCCGTCTCTAGGTTGCGCACGCGCAGTTTTTTCGCGTCGAGGTCGACGGAGAGAACGTCATGCCGCATATGTGTGACTACGCCCAGTTCGGCGAGTTTTTGGGGCGAACAGTAGAACAGCCCGGCCTGATCCTTTATCACGCCCTCCACATAAAGGGCGATCCCGCACGACAGGAACGAGATATTGTCGTTGCGCTCGTAAACGGTCACGGAAGCGTCCTTGTGGAGCGAGGCGATATTGACGATGGCGGCCGTCCCCGCGTGCGTACATCCGATTACCACAACTTTCATGAAGCATACCCCCTTTTGAGATTTTTTTGGCGAATCATTTACAGCAAAAACATCGTTGCATTCCTGCCGCTTTACGCGGAATCAGGCGATCTCGAATCCGTCCCCGCGCCTTCGAGAGACGAATAACCGGTCCGGGCCGGTTTAAGTTCCGCGCGCTGCCGAAGTTCTCCGAGTTCCTCAAGCGTAAGGCCCATTCCCCGCGCTACCTGTTCAGTGGGAAGTCCATTTTTCAGGAGGGTCTGCACGGTTTCAAATATGCCTTCTTCCTTTGCCTCGTGTATATAAATATCTCTCACCACTTCATCCAATGGCCTGAACTGCATTTTCCACGCCTCCTTCACCTTCGGGTCGATATCCATTTTATCTATTTCCAGTATATTTTGCGCAAAATTTCGGAACGACTTCGCTTTTTCTTTGTCAGACACACGGTCTTTTATCATTTCGAGGATATCGAGGGAATATTCTCCGCGTTTCAACGGGTCGCCACCAGCTTCCAGCATCTTTTTGGCCGCCAGCATCGGAATGGCGAAATCCCGGCCGTCGCGCTTCAATTCTTCCGCATTGATATCGAGGACGCTATAGACAGTGAACTTAAAATTCACCGACGTTCCCTCATACTCACTGTGATAATTGTCTGCCGGCCTCAACTTCCGTTCGTATCTGTCCTGTTCACTTATCCGTTCATGTTCGTCATGCTCACTGATCACGCGGCATCATCCCTCTGATACGAAACATTATACCAAAGCTCCGATCATTTCACATCGCATTTTTTACCTGGGCAATTCTTATGACGGGTATCGGAAACCGGTCCCCGGATGAATGTTTCGGGGCCGGTTCCGCTTACCGCGGTTGCCGGCCATACATCGCACGGCCGGTATTGCGGGTTTGGCGCTGACATCGGGGCACGTACGGGATATAATGGGATCATGGAAAACTGGGGCTATGTTCATGAGAATTTAAAATCCATGCTCGCGATCCTGGGTGAGGCCGAAAGCGCACGATACATTGCGCACACGGGCACGGCCGCCTTTTACGACAGCGGCGTCGACGACGCGCACGAAAATTACGCGCTGCCGGATCAGGTAAACGCAGCGCGAGGCGCGGACGCGCGTTCCGATTTCGCCGAAACTCTCGACTTCGCCGTGAAACTGGGCCGGAAATTTTTCGGCGTCACCGGATGTCCGCACATATGGCCGTTTTTTTTCGAGATATCCGGCGCGTGTCAAAAAATTCTCGAATCGAACGGTCTTGCGCGGGAGGACGACTTCACGGCCATGTGGGCTGATTTAAACGTATCGGAGACTTGCGCGATGAGTGACGACAGGGTGAGGCCCGTTCAAGCCAACGATGTGCGCGGGTGGGCCGACGACGTCTGGCGCGGCTTCGATTCGGGCGAGGACGCGTCGGAATCTTTCATCGCGAAGGCGCGTTATTTCGCCTCGCGCGGCGAATTCCTCCCCGTGGGAATAAAAGGGGCGTCCACCGGCCTGTTGTTCGCGGGCGGCGAAACGGCCGGAATCTACTACATTTCCACCAGACCGGAATTCAGGGGACAGGGACTCGGCGGAGCAGTGGTCGATTACCTCAAGCGCGCCGCACGCGAAAGCGGATTCCGTTACGTAACGCTGCTCGCCACACCGTCCGGCCGCCGTCTGTATGAACGGCACGGTTTCATCGCACTCGGAACGGTCAGCATTTTCAGCGGCAAGTTCGAGGACGCGCGAATAGAGGAACCGTAGCGTCCTTCGCCTCCGCTGAACGCCTTGCGGTCATATGCCGTGACGTGAAAGCCGATATCGCGTTTTACAATGTGAAACGCGGTTCTTTCCACCTCAACAACAAGGTGTGGTGCTTTACTGATTGCGTCAAATATCAGATTGTGAAAAAATTGTACGAACAGATAACAGGTACTCATGCCGCCGGTCTCGCTTCGCTTGAATTTCTGTATTTATATTTTGAAAAAATCTGCTTCAGAGACTCTATTCAAAACAATAGAAGTTAATTATGTTTACAAACTGTCATGTATGAAACTTCAAAGACATTTTCAAAATAAAATAGAAAATTTTCTCTTGAAAAGACGCAAGAGAAGTGGTAAAGTGCGAGCGGTGGGAGATAAAAAAGCCGATATGTCAGGAAGTGTCATGAAATGGAGCGAAGTATCGGATGAGTTTCAACGGGAGCTTCGAACATAAGCTCGACTCAAAGGGCAGGATCGTCGTTCCCTCGTGCTTTCGCGATGAACTTGGCGAGCATATCGTGATCACATCAATGGACCAGGAATACATATCGGTGTATTCGAAAGAAAACTGGCAGAAGGCGGTAGTCAGCAGGGTCGAGGAAAATGCTTTGAAGACTTTGAACGGTGCGGACGCGAAGCGTATCATTATGTCCCTTTCATTCTCCGTTGAGGTCGATTCGGCAGGGAGAATGCTCCTGCCGGAAAAAATGCGCAAAGACGTTAGTATTGTACAGGATGTCGTTATCGTAGGCAACACCAACAAGATAGAGGTGTGGGATTCCGCGCGCTGGCATAAGTACATTGCCGAAAAGGAGTCACTGCTGCTCGCGGAAGTACATCAATTACTCCTGGGATTGTAGTATGGAAGCACACGTGCCTGTAATGCTTCGGGAAATTCTCGATATTTTAGAATATGTCGTCCCTTCCGGGAAGGATGTGTTTTTTGTAGACGCGACCCTGGGATGGGGAGGACATTCGAAGGCGATCTTTGAAAAATTTCCAAATATCCGAATCGTCGGCATGGACAGGGACGAAACGGCTTTAGCGGCGGCGGCGGAGAGACTGTCGGAGTACGGAACGCGATTTACGGCGGTGCACGCGAAATTTGGCGAACTCGGAGCGCGCGCCGCCGCTTTGAGGGAAGAGCATGGCGGATACGCCATAGGGGTTTTGTTCGATTATGGCGTCTCGAATATGCAATTGTCGAGTCCGGAGCGTGGTTTCTCGTTTCAGGAAGATGGCCCGCTCGACATGAGGATGTCCCCGGGCGATGATATCCCGACAGCGGCGGATATCATCAGGGAATCAGGCACGGCCGAACTTGCGGGTATTTTTCGCGTTTTCGGCGAGGAAAGAAACGCTTTGCGTATCGCGAGAGGCATCATGCGCGCCAAAGAAGCCGGAGAAACGCCGGATACCACCATGAAATTGGTCGCCGTGATAAGGCGGTCGCTTCCGGCGGCGATTCAAAGACATATGGGAAGCAACCCGGCCCGCAAGGTTTTTCAGGCACTGCGGATAGCGGTGAACTCAGAGCTGGAGGAGATACCGAAAGGACTCGAAGGCGCTTTGGAGCTGACCGGGGATGGGGGGGGCATAATCGCTGTTTCGTACCATTCACTCGAAGACCGTTTGGTCAAGAGAACATTCCGGAGTTGGGCGGACGAGGGGTGGGGTGTCGTCCGGACGAAACGCCCGATGGTTCCGTCGGAAGAAGAGACGAAGGCTAACAGAAAAGCGCGCAGCGCTAAGATGAGGGCTTTCGCGATTAACAAACAATAAGGAAATGACCTTTTAAAAAAGGCAGCATCTACACATGGAGGTGTAAAGCTCAATGAAATCATGTGTCCCAAATCACACAAAAAACAGCGGGCATTTGTTTTTTGGCGTCTTGTTTCTGGTGGGTGTAGTGATTTCAACTTTGCTTCTCGGCAGCATACGCATCTATGGTTTTATTCTCGAACACAGGCTGGCGGAATGTGCGATGAAAATCATGGCGGAGGAAGACAAATACGCCATGCTCGAGGAAACGCACGCCGCGCTTTTATCACCGTCGAGAATATACAACTACGCGAGATCAGAACTCAACATGGTCGCCGCGGACAAAACGGAGACGATCAAACTGTTCTCGGATTCGTACGATCCAAAAAGCGCCAGTTACGCCGCCCGGGGCGAAAATAGCGTGTCTCGGCCGGACGGGTTGAGCCGGGTATTTGTGGGTGCCGCAAATGCAAAAGAATAGTCCTCGGCTGCCGAAAAATTCCTGGAGTTCCGGCACAGCGTGGTTTTTGTGCTTCGTTTTGATAGGATGCCTCGCCGTCAGGACGGTATTTGTGCATGTATTTCCGGACGAGAGGATCAAAGAGCAGTCTCAGAACCAATATTGGGTTTATGTCCCAGTTGCCGCGTCACGGGGGGACATCAGAGATAGAAACGGTCAGGTGCTGGCACTTTCGGTGTCCTCGACCAGCTTTTCCATTGATCCCGATTATTGGTCGGCGGAGAGCGCAGACGCCCTGGCGCCTTTTTTCGGGCGCGACATTTCCAATAAGTTCAGGACGAAACTATCCGGCAAATTCCATTGGGTCAAGAGGAACGTGCCGAGGGACATAGCGAAACAGGTCGTCGATCAGAAAATTCCGGGATTATCCGCGGTCAGAGAAAGTCATCGGATATATCCGCACAGCGAACTCGCGTCACACGTGATAGGTTTTTGCGACATCGACAATTACGGGTTGTCGGGTATAGAGCGCGAGTGGCACAACGCGCTGTTTTCAAAGTCGCAAAACAGGTTTTTCGTCCGGGACGCGAGATACAATTTGCACGATCTTATAGGCAGCAATTCCGGCATGTTGGACACCGGCGCAGGGTCTGTAAAACTGACGCTCGACTCGAGAATACAGCAGATTGTGGAGCGGGAACTGGGGAACGGCGCGAAAAAATACGACGCCAAATGGGGCGCCGGCGTGTGCGTAAATCCGCAGACCGGGGAGATATACGCCATGGCGAGTTACCCGTCGGTTGACCTGAACAACAGGGAAAGTTTCAACAACTCGGAAAAACTCAGGAATAACGTCACGGGAAGGGTATACGAACCGGGTTCCACATTCAAACCCATAATACTGGGTATCGCCAAGGAAATGGGCGTGGTTTCGGACAACTTCTATTTTAAATGTACGAAGAAGATCAGGGTGGCCGACAAAGATATCAATGACGTCGCGGCACACGGAAACGTCACGCTCGAAGGACTTTTGATAAAGTCGTGCAACACGGGCATGGCCTTCATAGGCAACAATAAAAAAATGACATCGCACGCTGCCTGGGGGATGTTGAAGCAGTTCGGGTTCGGCATCAAATCCGGCGTGGAGCTGTCCGGAGAGGAAGAAGGCCTGCTTCGGAATCCGGATGAGTGGCACGGTGTGACCAAAGCCAACATCGCCATAGGTCAGGGGCTTGCGGTCACTCCGCTGCAACTGGCGATAGGGATAAGCGCCATAGCCAACGGCGGGGAGACTCTCAAACCGTACATAGTGGAAGAGGTAAAAAATTCGAATGGCGAAATCATTCATCAAGGCCAGAGGCGGGTCCGCAATTCTGTGCTGAACGCCAAGACGGCCGAATGGTTGAGGCGGGCGCTGTATAAAACCGTCGAGGAAGGCACCGGCAAGGCAGCGGGTATAAAAGGCATCCCCATCGCCGGTAAAACCGGCACAGCACAAATAGCGGCGTCAGGCACCTACGCAAAGGGCCGATATGCCAGTTCTTTCGTCGGTTTCTGGCCTTACGAAAAACCTGAATATCTTCTTCTCATAGTGATTGGGGAGCCACAGGGGAAGTACTACGGCAGTGAGATAGCGGCTCCGGTTTTCAAAGCCGTGGTCGAGGATATGGCTAAATTGGCGCTTTTTGCGAAAAACATTTCTGAGACGAAATGAAAATTACAGGAAAGAAGGTCCTGCCGAATGAAAGTCCGCGAACTTTTTGACAAATTGCCGCGTTCCGATAAAAAGCTCGTCAACGGGCGGGCCGATTGCGAAATCACCCGTGTCGAATATGATTCGCGCCGCGTCTCGGAGAAGAGCGGAATCATCTTCGCGTGCGTGAAAGGTGATAATGCCGACGGGCATGACTACGCGGCGCAGGCTGTATCGCGCGGAGCGGCAGCCATACTTTGCGAGCGCGAGATGTCAATAGACGTTCCCCAGATAATCACGTCCCGAACGAGGGCCGCCATGAGTGAAGCGGCGTCCGTCCTTTACGGAAATCCCTCCGAAAAACTGACGATGACAGGTGTCACCGGCACAAACGGAAAGACAACAACCGCATATATCACGAGATCCATAATCCGTGCTTCCGGGGCACGCGCCGGTATGATCGGAACGATCGTCTACGATAACGCCGCCGGTGAAATTTTCGCGGAACATACCACGCCGGAAGGCCCCGATATACAGAGACTGTTGTCCGAAATGACCGAAAACGGCGCTTCGCATTGTGTCATGGAGGCTTCTTCGCACGGGCTCGACCAGGGGCGTCTGGAGGGATGCGGATTCGACGCGGCGGGGTTCAGCAATTTGACCCCCGAGCACCTTGAATATCACGATGACATGGAAAGCTATTTCATGGCGAAAAGGCGTCTTTTTTCGTATTACGCAAGAGGCTCATGGAAAGGCGCCGTCAACGCGGACGACGCCTTTGGCGCTCGACTGCTGGCGGAATTTAGCGAAAACACGATGCCATTTTCCGCGGACTGCCAAGCAGGAGCATACGGCGGCCTCGCGTACAGAGTCCGCATATTGCGGGAAGAAGTCGAAGGCATGACGGTTTCGGTGACCTATCCCGACGGAAGCTCCTTCGTGGCGGATTCCCCGCTGGTTGGCAGTTATAACGCGTCGAATATCCTGGAAAGCGCGGTTTTGGGGGATGTGCTGGGATTCGACAGGGACATCGTGAAGAATGGTATAGAAAACTGTCCGCAGGTTCCTGGCCGTCTCGAAAGATACTCGATGGCGAACGGTGTCACGGTCTTTGTGGATTTCGCGCACAGCGCGGACGGAATGGAGCAGGCGCTTTCGACGCTTAAGGGCCTCGCTCCCGGCCCCGTGAGGGTACTGTGGGGAGCCGGCGGTGACAGGACGCCGTTCAAGCGTCCAATAGTGGGGGAGATAATGGCACGGTTGGCAGACCACGTGGTGATCTCGACGGATAACCCGAGGAGCGAGAATCCCGCCGATATCGCGCGCGGCGTCGAAGAAGGCGTCGGGCGATGCGTGCGGCGGGTGAAGTGCGACACCATTCTGGACAGGGGTGAGGCGATAGATTTTATCCTGAATTCGGCCCAGGACGGCGATGTCGTCCTCATAGCGGGCAAAGGCCCAGAACGTTTTATTGATCACGGGACGTACAGGGAGCCTTTCGTCGACGGAGATCACGTTCTGGAATGGGCGCGTTCGCATAAGTCGGAGGTGGAAGTCCGATGAAGCGCGGCAGGGAATTCTTCACGCTGAGGGAAGCCGCCGAGACGCACGGTTTCGGATATTATCCCGAGAAATTGGCCGATACGAGAATTCCGCAAATTTTCAGGGCGGATAGCAGGGTCGTCGAACGCGGCGGAGGGTTTATAGCGATAAAGGGAGCGATGGAGGACGGACACGACTACATAGCGCAGGCGGTAAAAAACGGGGCCGTCTGCGTGATTTGCGAGAAGTCGTTTTTCGAGAGCCATAAAGACGAGTTGTCCGCCCAGGAGACGGCGTTCATTTTGACGGACGTCGTCGGCGAATCCGTCGTAAAACTGGCGAAGACATGGTTCAACATGGTATCTCCGAAGGTCGCCGGCATAACCGGCAGCGTGGGGAAGACCACGACGAGGGAATTTCTGCACACCGCTCTTCGCGGAACGTACAGGACACACGCCGCCGTAAAGAGCTACAACACGCTCTTGGGCGTCTCGATGACGGTACTCGCCATGCCGGGCGACATCGAAATTTTGATACTCGAACTCGGGACGAATCATCCAGGCGAGATACGGGAGATAGTGAACCACTTTCCGGTTACGTACGGGATAATCACCGAAGTTTCCGAGGCACATCTGGAAGGTTTGGGGAATATCGAAGGCGTGCTTGCCGCTAAAATGGAGCTTATCGAATCGCGAAAACTGGAGTTTTTGTCTTATAATTCCGATAACGACTTATTATTTTCCGCCGTGGCGCGTATGTCGCAAGGCGAGAAGATGAAAAAGGGCGGTGTAGCGCAGGTCGGCGTCGGATACTCCAATTCGGGCGTGCGTATATCGGATGTCAGGCAGACGATTGGGCCAGATTTTGTCCCCGCTCTTTACGTCACGCTCTCGATGAAGGAACGGAAAACGTCGTGCCGTTCTCCGATATTTGGAAAACAGCACGCGAAAAACATAGCTTTCGCCTATTCCGTCTCGGTCCAGGCAGGGCTCGACGACAGATCTTTCGAGCGTGCCGCGGAGCGCTTCGAACTTTCTCCCGGAAGGGGACTCATATTCCCGGGGAAAAACGGAGTCGCGATCATCGACGAAACTTACAACGCCAGCCCCGCGTCGCTGTCCTATGCCGTCAAAAACCTGCTCGAGATGGAGTTGCCCGATGACTTCGCGCGGATTGCTATACTGGGTGGAATGAGAGAGCTGGGACACGAGTCGCCGCGTCTGCATGAGATCGTCTTGAGCAGGGTGGCGTTGCTCGACGGCGTCTATCTCATAGGATCCGAATGGGGCGCGGCTTTACCGAAGGGCGAGGTGGTCCGCGGGATATGGCCGGATGTCGGCCGTTTCATATCCGAGTTCGATTTCGAATCGGTCAAAAATTCGGTGTTTTTGCTGAAAGGGTCGCGTTTTTACGGCCTCGAACGGTTGCTGCCGCTTTTCACGGGAGAAATTGGTGAATGATATGAAGATAAAAATGCTGTGTCTCGGCCTGATTTTTTTTGCGGGCGCCGTATTTCTGGAGAGCCTGTGGATATCGCTGATGAGAAATTTCGGCATGGGCGAGACCATCAAAGAGTACGGACCGCGCGATCACAAAAAAAAGAAAGGCACGCCCGGCTTCGGCGGAATAGTGGCTTTTATGCTGTCGCCGATAGCCGCCATCGCGATATACCATGCCGGGTTGGGAGGAAGACGCGACGTTTTTGCGATATGGGTCTTCCCGTTGCTGGCAGGGCTCGTTGGCCTCGTCGACGACCTGCTGAAAGCGTACCGTTCTTCCAGCGAGGGACTCAGAAGTTTGCAAAAACTGTTTTTACAAATAGCCGTTTGCTCCCTGTGGGTATATTTCGTCTCACTCGACGGTATATTTCTCATCCCAGGTTTGGTCCTGCCGGTCAAAGCCGCCGCTCCGGCGCTGGTTTTTCTATCGGTCGCCGCATTGAACGCCGTCAACGTCACGGACGGCCTCGACGGGCTTGCCGGAAGCGCGGTCACCGTATCGCTGATCTCCGTTTTCCTGTGGACGGACAAAATGCCGGTGCTCGCTTCGGCGGCATTGGGGCTAGCCATGACGGTGGCTTTCCTGTGGCACAACTCAAATCCGGCGCTCGTGTTCATGGGAGACGTCGGGTCACATCTTTGGGGCGCTTTGCTGGTGAGCCTCTGTGTCGGCGCGAGGTCTCTCCTGTTCTTGCTGCCAGTGGGCTTTATATTCGGAATAGAACTCGCCACATCGGCGATACAGATTTTCACCATAAGGGCTTTGGGCAAACGGGTTTTCAGGATGAGCCCTCTCCATCACCATTTTGAAATCGTCGGCATGAAGGAACCGCAAATAGTCGCCCGTTTCGTCATCGCTCACGCGGCCGGGATCGCAGTGATATTGATTTTCATGGAAACGCTTCTCGAAGGAGGGTTTCTCCGTGACTGAGAGAGATTTGAAGGGAAAAAGGCTGACGATTCTCGGCGCCGGCGCGAGTGGAACCGCGATCGCGCGCATGGCGGTTCGCATGGGCGCCGAGGTTTTCGTATCCGACGCGGCGAAAATTGCCGCGGGAACCGCCCTTTCTCTCAAATCCGCAGGGATACGGTACGAAGAAGAAGGCCATACCGAAAAAATATTCGACTGCGATAAGGTCATAGTCGGTTCCGGGTTTCCGCCGAACGCACCGGTAGTGGTGAAACTCGCGTCGAGAGGAATAACTCCCGTTGGTGAGCTGGATTTCGTCATGCCGTTCATGAAGGGGCGCGTCATCGGCATTACCGGCAGCAACGGCAAAACCACGACCACTTCACTTCTCGGGCATCTTTTGAAGTCGGAGGGCACAAACTGCGAGGTCGCCGGAAATATAGGAAACCCGGCCGCGGATATCGCCGGAAACGAGGCCGATTATACCGTTCTCGAACTCAGCAGTTTTCAGCTGCATTGGGCAAAGGACGTGAAATTTGCCGGCGCGATTGTCACGAATCTCGCTCCCGACCACATAGATTGGCACGGTTCGTACGAAAATTACGTACGCGCCAAAGCTAAGCTCGTCGGTTTCGTCGAACATGGAGGCTTTGCGATAGTCCAGAAACGGGACCGGGAAATATTCGAAACCGGCGGAGCCTCGATGAGGTATTTGACGTGGGATTCACCACATGAGGAAGACGACATATTCCTCTCTCTTGTGAAAGCGTTCGCCGTCATGAACGGAAAAGAGCTGTTCCGTTTTGGGGAGACCAGCCTGCTTGGAACGCATAACATGGAGAATATCGCGATGGCGATCGGCATGGTGGATATGCTCGGACTGGGCGAGGCCGCGCGCGCGTCACTCCCGTCCTATACCGCTCCCGCGCACAGATGCAGCCTCGTGCTGGAGAAAAATGGAGTCCGTTACATCGACGACTCGAAGGGCACCAATATAGCGGCGTCCGTGACGGCTATGTCGGCGATAAAGGGACCGCACATAGTCATCCTGGGGGGAAGAGGCAAAGGGGAAAATTACGGCGGTCTCACCGAACCGTTGAAAAAATACGCCAAATATGCCTATCTCATAGGCGAAGCCGCCGAGGAAATCGGAACATCTCTTTCCGCCGACGGTTTCGTCGATTTCAGCATGGCGGGGGATATGGAAAACGCGGTCAAAGAAGCGGTTTCCTCGGCGCGTTCGGGGGATTCGGTACTTCTTTCCCCGGCTTGCGCCAGTTGGGATGCTTACAAAAACTACCGCGAACGCGGAGACCATTTCGCGTCGCTGGTGCGAAAGTACACCGGAGTATGAAGATGACGCGCTTCGTCGAATATGACCGCGGCAGCGGCGAAATCAACATAAGGGCAGATATCTCGCTATGGCTGATACCGCTCATCCTGAGCGGCATAGGTATCCTTATGGTGACATCGGCGACGAGCTATATCACGTACGACGAGTCGGGTTCTCCATTTACCATCGGCTTCCGTCAGGCGCGTTATCTTGGACTCGGCTTTATAATCATGTTCCTCTCTTTCTCCGTTTCAGTGGACAAATGGCGCATACTGGCTCCCGTCCTTTGGGTCGTTTCCGTCGTGCTGACGTTCGGGACTTTGGGCATTGGCGCCCCGGTGAACGGCGCGAGGCGTTGGCTGAGATTCGGCGGTTTTAACTTTCAGCCGTCGGAATTGATGATTCTCGCGGTCGTGCTTGAAGCCGCGAAAATATTTGAAAAAAACTCTTCGAATGAAAAAAAATGCATGCACATAATTCTCATAATCATGGGTGTTTCCGCTTTCCCGCTTCTCAAACAGCCCGATTACGGCACGACCCTCATGTTCGTCGCTGTCTGTATGGGCATGTTCGTCGAACGTTTCGGATGGAAATATCCGCTCACGTATGGGATGCTGTTACTACCGGTAATTGTCGGGCTCGTTTTTATGAAAGACTACAGGATAATACGATTGGTCTCTTTTATAAATCCTTTCAAGGAACGTTTCGACGCCGGTTATCAGATAATACAAAGCCTGATTGCCTTCACCAACGGAGAAGTATGGGGCGCGGGGCTGGGGCATGGTCTTCAAAAACTTCACTTCCTGCCCGCGGGATATACCGATTTTATTTATGCGATGTTGGCCGAAGAAATGGGTTTGTTGGGCACAATGGGCGTCATCGCGCTCTTCGCGTTTTGGGTTTTGAGATGCCGTTTCTTGTACAAACGTGCGCGCGACGGCTTTGAAACCGCTGTGGTCTGGGGCATTACCCTCACGTTATTGCTTCCCTTTTTCATCAATATAGCGGGCGTGACCAAACTCATCCCTCTTACCGGGATGCCCTTGCCCTTCATCAGTTACGGCGGCAGCGCCATGTCCATGGCGTGGATGCGAATCGGAATTCTTCTTCGGATACATAAAAGCTCATTGAGGGCAGCAGAATGATGCCGGGGGCCGTTTTGCGCAAGATGATGCTGGTAGCCGGCGGGACCGGAGGGCACATATTGCCCGCGATAACTTTCGGAGACTGGCTCAGGCGCGAAAAACCCAACGTCACGATAGAGTACATGTCGGGTTCGCGTCCGATAGAACGCGAAATATACCGTGCGTCGAACATAGAGCCCTTCGCGATAGGTATAACAGGTTCACCCGCCGGAATAAAGGGAGTCCGTTCCTTGCGGAGATGGGCCGATTTGATGAACGGCATCCTCGAAGCCGGACGCATACTGAAAAACTTTTCACCCGACGCGTGCGTGATGTTCGGCGGATATGCTTCCGTTCCAGCCCTCGTGTCCGGCCGCGTCAAGGGAATATATTCGATATTGCATGAACAGAACGCCCTGGCCGGCCGTGTGACGAGACTGGCCTCGAAGCTCGGGGTGAAAATCGCGTCGGGCTGGGAAAACTGCGAGGGCCTGAAACGTTCACGTTACACTCCGGTCGGGGTTCCGATAAGACATATGCCATTTATGCCTAAAGCAACCGCCTGGAACGCGCTCGGAGTGCGCCCGTACATCGGGAACGGGCCTGTCGTGTCAGTTATGACCGGTTCGCTTGGCAGTGAAGGCATGGCGAATATCCTGATTGAATTGACCCAATCGGAGCGCCTGGCATCGTGGTTTTTCCTCTTGCTCGATCCCGAGACTGAAACGCCGCATTCGGCCGGCAATATAGCCCATGTACCCCATATGTGGGACATATCGCCTCTTTATTGCGTGTCCGACATGCTGATAACGAGGGGTGGGGCTTCGACTTTGACGGAGGCGATCGCCATGCGGAAACCGACCGTGGTCATTCCGTGGAGGGGCGCGGCGGACGACCATCAGATGAAAAACGCGCACGAGGCGCTCGCGGTCTCGGGCGATATGACGATCGTATGGGATGAACGCGGGGGTCTCTTGAGTGAATTGGTTCTGAAACTGGAGCATCTTTACGATAAATATATAAGGAAAAATGGCCGCACGGCGAACTTGTTGTATAATTCAGGCGAAACCGCTGAGACCAATTGCCGCAGGTTGTGGAATTACGTGTCCAATTATCGGAAAGGAGAGGTTGACGTTGACTGACGGCTCTCTCATGGATATAAAAGCATATAAAAAAATTCACCTCATGGGAATTGGGGGCGCTGGAATGAGCGGTCTCGCTCTCATACTGCACGAGATGGGGCATTCGGTGAGCGGATGTGACGCCGAGAATTCCTTTTACGCAGAGAAAGTGCGAAGGGAAGGGGTAGAGATCGCGATGGGCCATCATAAATCGCATCTCGACATGTATACTCCCGAACTCATCATACATACGAGCGCGATAGCCCAGGATCATCCTGAGCTGATAGAGGCGCGCAGACGCGGAATAAAAGTGGCGCGCCGGGCCGAAATACTGAGTATGCTCTTCAACGGCAAAAAAGGCGTGGGCATAGCGGGAACGCACGGAAAAACCACTACATCCTCAATGATATCGATGATAGCCGAATTCGCCGGACTCGATCCTACCGCGGCCATAGGGGGAGAGTTGTCCGACATGGGATGCAACGCGAAAGTCGGCGGGGGAGAGTATATGGTGGCTGAACTTGACGAAAGCGACGGGTCGTTTGAGCTTTTCTCGACGGAAATAGCGGTGATAACGAACATCGACTGGGACCATGTGGATCATTATCCGACGCATGAATCCGTCGTGAGCGCGTTCGGGAGGTTCGCGTCGGGCAGAAAACCGAATTCTCCGCTGATAGCGTGCGGCGAGGACGCCGGAGTGCGGAAAATGCTGCAAAACAGACCCGCCGGCGAGGCAATCCTCTATGGCTGGGGGACCGGCTGGGACTGGGGAGCCACCGAAATTGAGCATCTTGGCGGCGGCGGCGTGAGGTATACGTTAAATCGTTCCGGGCATCCCGTCGGCGCGGTGAGCCTGAAAGTATCGGGGGAGCACAATGTGTTGAATTCGCTCGCGGCATTCGCGGCCGGCGAGATGATGGGCATACCCTTTGAGTCCTCGTGCAAGGCCCTCGGTATTTTCAAGGGAGCGAAACGCAGGCTCCAGAATGTGGGGGAGGCGTTCGGTGTGCTCATATACGACGATTACGGACATCATCCGAGAGAGATAGCCGTGACGATGTCGGCCGTGACGCGCGCTTTCAGGAGGCCACTGCACGTGGTCTTTCAGCCGCACCGATATACACGGACGCAGGCACTTTATCGCGATTTCGCGGCGGTTTTGAGCGCCGCCGAAAAAATATACCTTCTTCCGATCTATTCGGCCGACGAAATTCCCATTCCGGGCGTGTCGTCGTTCTTGATAACCGATGAACTGCACGCGGCGGGCAGGGGCGACGCGATCATGTGCGTCGATTTCGAGGAAGCCGCGGAACACGTATGCGATAACGTACGTCCGGGTGATATGGTGCTGACGATCGGCGCGGGCAGTATCGAATATCTCAGCAGGCAGATACTGAAATGCCTTCAGGAAAGAGCGCGCGTAAATGCGGAAACCGCCCTCACCTGACATTTCGCATTCGTGCGTCAGATACAACGTGCCGCTCGCTCCTCTTGTAACCTGGGGCGTGGGAGGCGCCGCCCGGATAATGTTCACTCCACGAACGGAGGAGGACCTGTCGAGGGCTGTTTCGTGGATATATTCGAACGGGGCGGATTTTTTCGTCCTTGGTAGAGGCTCGAACGTCCTGATATCGGACGCCGTGTTTGAAATCCCCGTCATAAATACCGTGCTGATGTCGGCGATAACGGTTCGCGAATCCGGGGACACCGTTTATATCGACTGTCTTGCGGGGACACACATAAAAGAAGTGTTGGCGCTCTCTGTGAAAAACGGCTGGAGCGGCCTCGAATGCGTTTCCGGTATTCCGGGAACAGTTGGCGGCGCCGTGGCCGGCAACGCGGGTTCCAAAACCGGCTCTATCGGTTCGTCGGTCGAATCCATCGTCACGCTGGAATGTGACGGGTCCCGTGCCGAGTGGAGCGGGAAGGAAATCGAGTGGGGCTATCGGAGTTGTCCGCTGTTTGGCGGGGAAAAAAGGATCGCGGAAAGCGTCACTTTTCGAACCAGGCAGTCGTCGAGGGATGAAGTGGCGCGTCTCGTGGCCGAGACGATGCGGGGAAGAAAATTTCAGCCCGTTTCTGCGAGAACCGCCGGCTGCGTCTTTAAAAACCCTCCCGGGAACAGCGCCGGAAAATTGTTGGACGAGGCGGGTTGCAAGGGGATTTCCGTCGGAGGCGCCAGAGTGTCCGAATCACACGCTAATTTCATAGAAAATTACTCGGGAAGCGCGCGGGATATCCTGTCACTCGCGCTCTTGTGCAGAAAGAGAGTCCTCGAGAAATTTGGGACATATTTGGATTTCGAAGTCAAGATGGCGGGGGGTTGGGGGGTGTATCCGGATGCCGGTGAGTAAAGGAAGCGCTTGGAAAAAATATCTGGTATTTATCAGCTTCTTTTGCGGCTCACTGTATTTCGCGGAGATGCGATACGATTTTTTCAGGCTGAGAGAAATGGAGATATCCCCCGGCAATGTGATACCTGAGGAGTTAATATGGCAGGCTATGCCAAGGAGAGCAGTGAATTTTTGGCCGTACCTCATCTTCAACGGAGACGTTTTCGCTGAACGGGTGACGGATTTTTACCCTGTCTCTATGAAACTCAGATTCTCTGGATGGGGAAAATATAAATTGACCGTCGAGCCGCTGGATGTAATTCTGTCCGTATCATGGGACTCGAAATTATGGCTCTTGTCTTCCGACGGTATGATGTGGCAGGCAAATCTCCCTGCCGCCGTCATGGTAAAAGGCCTGAAGTATCCGACGCGCCCCACGCTGGTCTGGGACTCGCAACTACCTGTGCCGATAGACGCGGAGCGGAAGAGGGGCGATATCTACACGTCGAATTTACCGATGGAAAGGATACGAAAATGGTACGACACTATCGAGAAAATATACTGGCACAAAAGCGTTTCTCATATTCTGGCAAGCAAGATGGCGGGACGCAGGATAGTTCGGATATTGCTGAGCGGCAAGGGACGGGTATTCGGTGAAATAGTGGTGAAAGACGATGCGTCCGACTGGCTTTCCATAGCGGCGGCGCTTGAAAAAATATACCCCAGCGCATCGGGAGGACTCCCGGAGGGGCTCGTTGTAAACGCGACATATACGGATGGAAAAATGCTTGTTGAAAAGAGACATATGTGAGACACGCGACGCGCGAATCTATTTTATTTTTAGCGACAGGGAGGGCCCCGCATGTTATCGTTTATGAAAGCTTCAACTTCGTCAGCATATAGAGGATCGGAATACCTGGTGGGTTTGGACCTCGGCACCAGCAAAATAACCGTTGTCGTGGCCGAACGCGAGGGATCGTACGGCGAGGCCCAGATAATCGGCATCGGTCAGGCGCCTTCGACCGGAATAAGGAGAGGGCAGATAGTAAATATAGATCAGACAGTAAGATCCCTCAGACGCGCCATAGATGACGCCGAAAACATGGTAGGCGAGAATTTATCTGAGGCCACGGTCGCGTTCAGCGGCGCCAATGTCCAGAGTGTCAAGACGACTGGTATGATCTCACTTGGCAAGGCCCCCCGTTCGGTGATAAGGTTCGACATAGATCGCGTGATAGAAGCCGCGCAGACTGACCTGTCCGTGCCCAGCGGCAAAATGATACTTCACACAATTCCGGTCGAGTATTCTCTCGACGGCACGACCGGCATCGACGATCCTCTCGGTATGTCGGGCATGAGACTGAATATAGAACTCATGTCGGTTATCGTTCCGGTGGCCATCATCCAAAACGTCAAGAACTGCGTGACGAGAGCCGGCCTCGAGGTGAGCGGTCTCGTCATCAAACCGCTCGCGTCAGCCCTCGGGACTCTCACTCCGGAAGAGAGCGTCGTGGGCTCCGCGGTGGTGGATTTTGGCGGCGGAACGTGCGGCGTCTCGGTTTTTTTCGAGGGAAGGCCGAAACATATCGCCGTCGTGCCCGTCGGAGGAGATCATATCACCAACGACATAGCGTTAGTGATGAAAATTCCAACGAACAAGGCAGAAGAAATAAAAAAAGACATGGCTCTTTTTTCGGATTCGATCGTCCCAGAGACTCCGAACGATCTCGAATTCGAATATATGGGACGCAATTACACCTGTCCGCTCGATAAACTCACCGATGTCGTGCGGTGCAGAGTAGAGGAGTTATTTTCGCTCTATGTCAAGGACGAAATCGCGGCATCCGGAGTCGCTTCGCTCCCGGGTGGTCTGATCATCACAGGCGGAGGCTCGAAGAGCGCCGGCATAGATCAATATCTCGCGAAGATAGTCAATATGCCGGTGCGCGTCTCTCTGCCCCTGGATTCAGGCCGTATGCCGCCCTCCCGCAACGGAGTCGAATATACCTGTGCCTCCGGAATAATACGCTACGTGCTGGAAAGAGAGAGAGATCCGCTCAAGTACATAGACTCTTCGTTCGAGTCGGAAAACCTCGAGATCATCAATCCGACAAATGCCCAAACGCCGCACAGAAAAAAGACAGTTTTGCAGTACGTGGTCAATTTGTTCAGGGAGCTGTTTTAGTAACGAAGATGATTTTGTGGCTCTTAAAAAAGAATTGGAGGGAGTAAGTATGCCGGAGATATTTCAGCTTGAAAATCAGGGCCACTCCAGTACCAGCCGCGAAGTGATAAAAGTGGTCGGCGTTGGCGGCGGCGGTTGCAACGCCCTCAACCACATCATACGGGGGCATGTGTGCGGCGTTGAATTCATAGCCGCCAATACGGACAGGGCACATTTGGATATTGTGGACGCTACTGTCAAGATAATGCTTGGGAAGGAACTCACCCGCGGACTCGGAGCGGGCGCCGATCCAAATGTCGGCGAAAAAGCCGCCGTGGAAGCGAGAGACGAAGTGCGCGCGGCGCTGGATGGAGCCGATATGATTTTTATCGCGGCCGGCATGGGCGGCGGCACCGGCACGGGCGCGTCTCCGGTGATAGCGAGCATTGCCAAGGAAACCGGCGCGCTCGTAGTCGCGGTCGTGACGAGGCCCTTTTCGTTCGAAGGCAAGCGACGCATCGCCGTGTCCGAGGAGGGCCTCGTGAAACTCAAGGAACAGGTCGACGCCCTGATAGTAATCCCCAATGACAAACTACTGCTCATCTCGGACAAACGGACGCCCGTGAACAAAGCCTTCGAACTCGCTGACAACGTTTTGCATCAAGCCGTCCAGGGCGTCACCGACCTTATATTGAGGCCCGGCACCGTCAATGTCGATTTCGCTGACGTCCGCACGATAATGAGCAACGCCGGATCGGCAATCATGGGCATCGGCGAGGGTTACGGGGAAAACAGAGTGGCGACCGCCGCGCATAACGCGATAAACAGCCCGTTGATGGAGGCCCCGATGATAGGCGCGAAGAGGGTACTTTTCAACGTCACCGGCAGTTCCAAACTGGGCATTCACGAGGTGGAGGAAGCCGCACAGATCATCAACAACGCTTCCGACAGGGACGTGAACCTGATCTGGGGGCAGGTATTCGATCCTGACATGGAGGATATGGTGAGAATCACCATTATCGCCACGGATTTCGAGGAATCCGCGGTTTGTGCCGCACCCGGTTCGAACGGAGGTCCGCCGGTTTCCGAACGTACCGCCGACTCGGAACTCCAGAAACCTCCCTCGATGACCATCGCGGGAACCGCCGTGGCGTCTCCGGGCGCTCCCGCCCCGGCGCAGGCAAATAATATCAAAGACCCGGAGCCGCTTAAGGGACGTTCCGATATGGGCGAGACGGCGGTCATGTTCTCAGGGTTTCCCGACGACGAAAATCTGTTCGGGATCCAGGGCGTTCCGCAGGATCAAGTGGATATTCCTTCTTACATCAGAAAAAGAAAACAGTGAGGAGGCGAGTTGCCGAAAGTTCCATATGACTGGACCAGTTGGTCGGAAAAAAGACGTGAAGAAATTCTAACTGTAGATTTGCCCGGCGGCGGGGATTTGCCTTGTGCGATATTTTTTCCCGCGGATTACAAAATCGGGATGGCGAACCTTGGCATTCATTATATATACAGAGCGTTAAGAGAACTCGGCGTTTCGGCGGAACGTTTCTTCGCCTCGCCGCTGCCCTTCCGCTCCGTTGAAAGCGACACGATGCTGGAGAGGTTCCCCCTTGTTTTGGGAGGTATATCATACGAACCCGACGTGATAACGTTCGCCCAATGGATTGAACTCGCGGGAATTCGGGCCTCCCGGGAATACAGAGAATCGTCCTCGTACGCGCAGCCGCTGATAGGCGCGGGCGGCGCACTGACTTACATCAATCCTCTGCCGTTATCGGGAATTTGCGATTTTATAATTCTCGGGGACGGAACCGAAACCGTGAGGTTTCTGGTCAAAGTCTTGCGACAAGGGCGCTCGCGCGAGGAAACGCTCTCGACGCTTGCGGAACACCCCTCGATATTCGTTCCGTCGGTTCACGGAGTCGGAGAACATTCGCTCATCGCCGCTAAGAATGACGTCTCGGGGGATTACGGCCGAAGCACGTGGATTTCCAAAAACAGCGTATTCAAGGACACTCTGCTTTTGGAACTTCAAAGGGGATGTCCGCACGGATGCCGATTTTGCACCTTGACGGGTTGCTTTTCGCCGGTGAGAGTTCGCGGCCCGGAACTCGTCGAACGCGATATCGATGAGACTCTCAGCGTCGCGGAATTCTCGCGAATAGGATTTGTGACGCCGGAAGCCGGAGATTACGGATATATCGACGAGTTGCTGGATTTTGCGGAACATAGGGGAAAGGGCGTCTCGTTCGCGTCGCTTCGTGTGGATAATCTGACCGAACGCATGATAAAAGCGCTCGTTTTAGGAGGGGGCCGGACGGTCACGGTTGCGCCGGAAACGGGCGAAGACTCTCTGCGGAGAAAATGCGGAAAACGTTTCAGCAACGAGGACGTGATCGAAAAATTGGAAATGGCAGCGCGCGCCGGCGCTCGATCGGCGAAAATGTATTTTATGATCGGATTGCCTGGAGAAACATACGAACAGGTGATGTCCATTTCAGCATTATGCGAGGATGTGAGGTCCAAAACGGGTCTTGCCGTTACGGCGTCAGTATCGCCCTTCGTTCCGAAACCCGGAACGCCCTGGGCGGGGGAGGTGTTTGCGGGAGAGAAAAAACTCAAAGTTTTATTTTCTCACTTATCGCGCTTTTTCGGCGGTGTGAGCGGAGTGAAACTGCGTACGGCCGGAATAAGGGAGGCCTGCGTCGAATACGTGCTTTCCTGGGCCGGGACGGAAGCATCGAGGTTCATTGCCCGCAATGTTTTGTCGGGCATATCGCACAAAAAGCTTCTGCAACTGTCCGACAGAAAAGAGACTGAAGCGGAATTGCGCAGAATAGGACTCGCGTTTCCGCATTTCATGAAAGGAGGCGCCTGAAAAATGGCCGCGACAACGAGGAGATCGAGAATTATCAAAAGGAAAGGATCGGGGATAACGTTCGGGCATTTCGCCCTTCCGGTTGCCGCCGTGGTGGCATTGGGGCTCCTTTTTGTGGGGATAAAGCTGTTTTTCCTCACACCGGACAATCACGGCGCCGCGGAAATTACCCGCATAGAAACGCCCGTGTTTTCGGAACAACCGGCGGCGCTAGCCGATGAACCGGACTTCATGCTCGCAGAGAGCGACCCTGAGATAATTGTGCCAGAAAAATTGGAGACGACGGATGTCTCTTTGGTGCTCGCGAGCCCGCTCACTCAATCGGGAAATCCGGCTCGCGCGTCGTCGGGAACAGCCGAACAGACCGCGGGAACCAAGAATACTCAGAAACGCGCTTCGGCCGCCAGCGCCGCAAAAACTTCGCGCCCCGCGTCTACCGCCGCGGCGAAACCCAGCACAAATGCGAAGTGGGGCGTTCAGGTAGGCTCTTTCGTCAACGAAGGCAGCGCTTCCACGCTCGTCTCCGAGATCAAAAAGCAGGGGTACTCAGCTTCCGTCAGCAAAGCGGATTTGTCCGGCAAGACTTTTCATCGGGTCAGGGTAGAAGCCGGCAATTCCAGGGAAGACGCTGACAGTCTGGCCGTGAAATTGCGCGACAAGGGCTATCCGGTCTCTGTCGTACCCATGCTGTAACAGGAAGAAACGATTCTCCGAAATGTCTATGTGCAAAGTTTTGCGCAAATTTCCGACATTTTTTTGCAGGGCTGGCGTCTCGCGCAGGGCGCCAGTTTTTTGTACGGCCTGCTCCCAATGGGGATAGTGGATGGTCGCGGACGCTGCATAAATTACGCCAGAATATCTGTCACCGACCGGTGTAATTACCGCTGCGTCTACTGTATGCCTGAAGAAGGTGTGAAATCGCGCGCGCATGCCGATATAATGCGGTACGAAGATATCCTGTGGTTATCCCGTATCCTTGTTTCGCTCGGGATAAGGCATATTCGCTTCACGGGCGGCGAACCGCTCGTCCGTCGGGGAATGGCCGACTTCCTCGTGTCATTCAGGGAAGAATTCCCCGGACTGGATATTTCCATGACGACGAACGCATCTTTGCTGCCCAGTTTTGCCGGAACCATCGAGAGAGCGCGCTTGTCTGGGATGAACATCAGCCTCGATACGCTCGACAGCGATAAATTCGCGCACATGACGAGACTTGGAGACATATCCGACGTCATGTCAGGCATCGCGTCCGCCGCGGAACGCGGTATACCGAACATAAAGACCAACACAGTCGTGATGCGCGGTTTTAACGAACACGACTTGCCCGATATCGTCAAATTCTCCTGGAGCCATGGCTTGATCCCGAGGATGATCGAATTTATGCCCATGCGCGGAAATTTATGGGGACGTGAAACGTTCGTGCCTTCAGCCGAGATTTTTGATCTCCTGAAACCAATGGGTGACTGGGAGCTCGAGGGAAATGCGGAGAAGAAAACGGCGTGCGGGCCGGCCAAATACTACAGGAATGCCCATAACGGCCTCAAAGTAGGCGTGATCGAGGCAATATCCAACCATTTCTGCTCTGAATGCAACAGGCTCAGAATAACGGCCGCCGGGAACATGAGGGCGTGCCTTTTCAACAACGCGGAGACGCCGCTTTTGCCCGCGATAAGGGACATGGACGAAGCGGCCGCTCGCGAGGCCATACTGACCGGCATCGCGCTGAAGCCCAGAAAATGGAACGACGCTGCCGATGGGGTATCTCATATGTCGGACATCGGGGGGTAGGGGTATAATATGAATAAATTTTCTCATTTCGACGAATCGGGCAGACCGAGGATGGTCGATGTCGGGGAAAAATCCGTTACGCGCCGGCGGGCGGTGGCCGAGTGCATTCTCTCGCTGACCGATAAAGTATACGAAGCGCTGCTCGAAGGGGGCATATCGAAGGGAGATCCGTTCAAAACTGCGGAACTGGGCGGCATAATGGCCGCAAAAAAAACGCCCGGCATCATTCCGCTCTGCCACAACATCAGGCTTGACGCGGTTTCCGTCAAGTGCGAGTTCTTCAAGGAGGAGCGCGCCGTCAGGATAGAATGCGAGGTGTCGGCGACTGATGTTACCGGAGTGGAAATGGAAGCTTTGGTCGGCGCTACGGTGGCGGCTCTCGTGTTTTACGATATGTGCAAGGCTTTGGATAAGGGCATGAAGATAAAAGAAGCGAGGCTGATCGAAAAGTCCGGAGGGCGCAGCGGGCATTGGAAAAAGGATTGAATTTTGGAGGGGAGCATGCGTATGGGGCGTCCTATGCGGGTTTCTGGACTTTATAACTCAAAGCGCGGCGAGTTTTGCAAGCTCGTCTACGTGCATCGCGATTCAAACGGCGCGCCATGCGTGAACGGAGAATCGGTAAATATCACGCTCAGCCGCGCGGGTAAACTTGCGCCGGACGATTTTGATTTCCGCATCGTCGTCTCTTCGGACATGAAATACGAGACGGGCGACTTTATTTCAATCAATGCTGGAGAGACAATGCTCAGGATTGAACCCGGAAACATGATATCGATAGTCTGTCCTGGTTTTATAGGCGCGTCGTCGCGAGCGGACGTTCTCCGCCCGATAAGAACCGGCGTGCTGACGGTCAGCGACAAAGGTTACGCGGGAGAAAGGGCCGATACGGCCGGCCCCGCGCTCGAAGACCTTGTGTCGGCTGTGGGCGCGGTCGTGGAGCGCAGGGACATCGTCCCGGACGAGAGGGATATCATATCGCGCAAGCTCGTCGAATGGGCCGATTCATATGCCTTGGAACTCATACTGACGACGGGAGGTACCGGTTTGTCGCCGCGCGACGTGACACCGGAGGCTGTGACGGATATAGGCGACAGGGTCGTGCCAGGATTCGGGGAGACGATGCGCGCCAGGTCGATGTATTATACGCCGCGGGGTTATCTTGGCAGGGGGATAGCCGTGACGAGAAGGAAAACCTTGATCATCGCTTTTCCAGGAAGCGAACGGGCGGTGAGGCAGTGTTTCGAGGCGATTGCACCGGCGCTGCGTCACGGGGTGGAAATATTGATCGGGCGCGATGCCGACTGTGGAGGGCATTGATAATGAGTGTTGCGGCGAAATGCGTGATTATTTCAGGACTTTCCGGGGCAGGAAAGAGCACGGCACTCAGGATACTGGAGGACAGGGGATTTTATGCGGTAGACAACCTGCCTCCGGTCCTGTTGCCCTCGCTTCTTGATACCCTTTCCGCTTCCGCGAACAACGCCGCCGAGACATGGGGAGTGGCCGCGGTGGTCGGCGTGCGGGGAGACAAAGTCCTGGGCGAACTCGAAAAATCTATCGAAAACTTAGAAAGTGCCGGCGTCAAAACCGAATTGGTATTTCTCGATGCCGTCGACGAGGTTTTGATTCGGAGATACGAGGAGACCAGAAGACGTCATCCCCTTGGAGAAGGCGTCACCATCATCGAGGGAATAACGCGCGAACGCGCCGAATTATGCGCGCTGAAAAAGAGAGCATCCACAGTGATAGATACGTCGGATTTCAACGTGTCGGATTTTCGTTCTTCGCTAATGGCACAATTGGGAATGAACGAACATCCTTTCACGGTGATAGTGAGTTCCTTCGGTTTCAAAAACGGAATCCCCAGGGACTGCGACTACATGTTCGACACGCGGTTTCTGCCGAATCCAAACTACGTTCCCGAACTGAAACCGCTGTCGGGACGGGATGCCGAAGTGCAGAAATATCTCGACAGAATACCCGAAAAACAGGTGTTCATGAAGCACCTCGTATCTTTTATGGAATTCATCCTGAAACATTACGAGAACACCGGCAAGAAACAGCTTCACGTGGCTGTCGGCTGTACGGGTGGAAGGCATCGGTCGGTGGCCGTAGCCGAGCAGCTCTCCAAGATAATTTCCGACACCGGGCTTCGGACGGCCATCGACCACAGGGATATAGACATGGAGGACCGATAGGGAATGCCGGGCGCTACGGTTCTCGTCGCGGCCGGTTTCTTTCTGGGCTGCGTGGTCACGGCTCTTCTGCCGCTTCGGTCGCGCCGCCGCCCCGTCGTGCCCGGTAAAAGTTCCCGTCGCAGGCGGGAGGTAATGGAAAGCGCGATTGAACACAGATTGCTGCAAGGCCCCAGTTTTGTGTGCATCGGCGGAGGTACCGGTCTGTCCACGCTGCTCGCCGGGCTCAAGAGCTTCACGAGGAATATCACGGCCGTCGTGGCGGTGACCGACGAAGGCGGCAGCTCGGGGCGTCTGAGACAGGAATGGGGGGTGCTGCCGCCGGGTGACATCCGCAACTGTCTCGTCGCGCTCGCCGAGGACGACAGTTCCCTGAACAGAATACTGAATTTCAGGTTCGACAGGGGTGAACTTAACGGGCATAGCCTAGGGAACCTCATCCTGCTCGCGGCTTGCGAACTCACCGGCGACTTCAACAAGGCTGTCGAGGAGATGAACAGGCTGCTTGCGATAAGAGGACGCGTCCTGCCGGTGACAACAGAGACAGTAGTCCTTCGCGGCGAGGCGGAAAACGGGAAATTTGTTCGGGGAGAGCTCGAAATATCTGAGTACGGCGCGCAGATGAAGAGAATGTGGCTCGAACCTCCGTCGGCGAGACCGCTTCCCGGAGTGATAGAGGCCATCTCCGACGCGGACGCGATAGTTCTCGGGCCGGGCAGCCTTTTCACGAGCATCCTGCCGAACCTGCTGCTTGAGGAATTGACCAAAACTATTCGCAATGCCGGCCTGCCGAAGATTTATGTCGCCAACCTCATGACTCAAAAAAACGAGACGGAGCGGATGAACATAACGGCCCATCTCGATTGGATAGCGAGCGTACTCGGCGAGATGCCGGATTATATCGTTGTGAATCACACCCCGATTCCCGACGACTACCTCGAAAGATACCGCGAAAAGGGGGCCGAACCGCTGTATCTTTCGCGTGAAGAGGAGCTGTATCTTGAACGGAATGGATGCGAGATCGTCTCCGCTGATCTCGTGAACATAAAGGAAGGCAAGTACCTGCGGCATCACTCGAAAAATCTGGCCGAGATACTGACGCGTATCGCGGGGGATTACCGTGAAGACAATCTGCGGAGATAGAACGGCGTGAGGAATTATCTTGCCGAGACTTGGGACGAATTGCTTAATTTGCCAGTCAGTGACGCGCCCTCGGAATTCGCGGGCTTTTTGTCGGTACTTCCGGCTAAATGGGACGGAGACCGTGTTCTGGTGGATACGCAAAAACTCGTCATAGCGAGAAGAATAATGAAACTCATCGGGGATTTGAGTGAGGAAACGAGGCACGAAATTATCCCTCGCGGCGGAAATTTTCTGGATCTGGATAAAAATCGCGGCAGGGCTCTGTTACAAATTCAAAGTGAAGCGTATACGTACACGCGGATATACCCGCGAAAACCGCGAAAATGGGCCTGGTTCAGGGGAGTATGGGGAGGATGCGGGTCGCTGTATCTTCCCCGTGTGGGATATTACATGTCACTCAGGCTTCCCGCCGGCATGAATAGCGAAAAGAGACTGTCGGCGATACTGCGTTCGGCTGGGGTGAGCGCCGGTGTGAGGTCAAAAAGAAACAGGACGGAGTATATGATAAGGGGACTCGAGGATATAGTGACAATCCTTGCCGGTATGGGACTCGTCCGAACTTCCCTTATGTTCGAGGAGACGGCGGTATTGAGGTCCGCCCGCGGCATGGCCAACAAGATAACGAACTGTGACAGGGCGAATATAGGAAAGACGATCGAGGCGGCAAAGCTTCAAATGCGGCTTGTGGAAACGCTTGACAAACATAGGCTGTGGAACGAGATATCCCCGCAATTGGCCGAAGTGGCAAGGACACGACGCGAACACCCGAGCGCGTCCCTGGGAGAACTCGGACAGATTTTATCGAAGCCGGTCAGCAAGAGCACGGTTGAATACAGATGGAAAAAACTGGAAGCTTTTTTGTCAGAAGCGAATATTATGAAAACGAAGAGGGGATGATTGAGTTGTACCTTGGAAAGGCGGACGTCAATACTTACGACAAGGGAGCCGAGCGCGAATTTCTCGTCTCGAACGGCGCGGGGAGTTACGGGTCTTCCACGGTGATAGGCGCGAACACGAGGAGCGGACACGGACTTTTGGTCGTCCGCTCAAAAGAGAGCGAAACCCATACGGTGCTCATCAGCAAACTCGAAGAAACCCTTCACTCAGGCGGCAGAAAATACCAACTATCGACGAACCGTTACAAGGATCTGATATATCCCGACGGATTCAGATACCTGCAGGAATATCAGGGGAATCCTTACCCCGATTTTTTGTTCGTAATACACAGCGTTTTCCTCAGGAAATCCATTTTCATGCCTTTCAACGGAACCTGTTCCGTGGTCAGGTATGAACTCCTCGCTTCCCCGAAGCCGGTGACGCTGGAAATACGTCCGCTTTTCGCGCACAGAACCAACGGCGTCACCTGCCCGGATCATTCGGGCGCCGGATTCGAGGCCATAAATTCCGACGGCATGGTAAACGTATCGGGACGTGACGCGTTGAGCCACGTCTCTTTTGCCGGCAAACCGAATCAAGGAATTTGGTGCGAAAAGCCGTTGTGGTTCGAGAACCTCGTATACGAGAAAAACGCGGAAACCGAGACGCCCTCCGTCGATTCCCTCTGGTCTCCCGGCTACGTGACGGTGGAGATGGAACCGGGAGACGTGGTGTGGGAGGTATTGTCCGAAGAGCCGATATCCTACATGCCCGAAGAACTCGACACAATGCTGAAAGATACGGTGGAGCGCCAGCAATGCTTCGTCGAAGGACTCCCGATAAATGCCAAGCACAGCCTCGCTCAGGATTTGGCGCGCAGCTCGCGCCATCTCGTATCCGAAAACGTCGACTCGTCCCCGGCCGTCATTTCGGGTTTCCCGTCGGCGCAACTGCGTGCCCGCGATACTTTCATAGCCCTTCCGGGGTTGACCCTGGCGACGGGACGGGGCGAGACAGCCCGCGGGATTCTTTCGGCGTGGCTCGAACGTTCGCGTCGCTGCCGCGGAATCATGCCCTCATATATCCTCGGCGGCGAATCGGTAACGGAGGATATCGACTCCGGTCTCTGGTATCTGTACGCGCTTCAGAAATATACCGCGCACGTGAAATTTGATTTCGCGCGCGAAAATTTCGCGGAACTCGCCGATATAATCGACAAATACATACAAGGCCCTCCAGAACTCGGCGCGGTGATGGACGGCGGCACGAAACTGATAAAATATTTCGACACGGACAAAACGAAAAATTGGATGTCCGGCGACGCGGACGGCGAGCCGCTCGTGGAGCGCAAGGGTTATCTCGTGGAAGTGAACGCCCTTTGGTACGATGTCCTGTGTTTCATGGATGAGGCCGCTCGCGCGATCGAAGGCGGGCCGGTCGAAAAATATTCGAATCTGGCTATGGAAGTGAAAAAATCGTTCGTCGATATATTCTGGAACGGCGCTGCCGATTACCTATACGATTGGGTCGATCCCGCCGACGGGCGGCGCGATGAACTGATCCGGCCGAACGCGATATTCTCGGTGTCCCTGCCTTACGCGGTGCTGCCGGACGAAATGGGGCGCGCCGTGTTCGCGACATGTTGGAACCAACTTTACACTACTTACGGGCTTCGCACTCTCGACCCGCACAACGAGAAATTCAAGGGACGCGCCGAGGGGCGCCCCGATCAAAAAAAGAAGGCGCGTTTGCGCGGCATGGCATGCCCCTGGCTGCTGGGGCAGTTTATCACCGCGTACATGCGTTTCAACCCGGGCAACGTCGACATGGGCTGGCGGTTTGTCCGTCCCTTCACCTCGCATTTGCGCAGAGGATGCCTCGGAGGGGTCGCGGAGTACTTCGACGGCGTAATGCCATACATGCCGAACGGCGACATACTGAGCGCGGTTTCGATAGGCGAATTGCTCAGAGTGATGCACGAAGATATGGCGTGAGGAATCTCATTGACCAAGTTTGTTTTATTTGGTAATCTGACGCATTGATAAGAGTGTGCGATTTCAAACCTAAGGAGGTTTTTATAATGGCAAAAGGCAAAGTAGCAATTAACGGTTTCGGTCGTATCGGGCGCGTGTTCCTCCGCTCGTTCTTCAAAAAAGGAGGGCACGAATTCGACGTGGTGGCAGTGAACGATCTCACTCCGCCCGACGTGTTGGAGTATCTCCTGAAGTACGATTCGGTATTCAAGCGCTTCGAGGGCGAAGTCAAACTCGAGGGCGATGTCCTCAGCGTGAACGGGATGAAGATCAAGGCCCTCTCGCAATCCGATCCCACGAAACTGCCGTGGGGCGAACTCGGCGTGGATATCGTCGTCGAGAGCACCGGGCGTTTTACCGACGCCGCCAACGCCAAGGCCCATATCGACGCCGGAGCCAAGAAAGTCATCATCTCCGCGCCGGCCACCAATCAGGACATCACGATTGTCATGGGCGTAAACGACGCTGACTACGACCCGGCGAAGCATCACATCATCTCCAACGCCTCCTGCACCACCAACTGCCTTGCTCCCGTGGTGAAGGCGATCGACGAGAGTTTCGGAATAGTGAAGGGACTTATGAACACGGTCCACTCATATACGAACGACCAGGTGACGCTCGACTTCCCGCCCAAGAAGGGCATTTCCGCCATAACGCGCGGAAGGGCAGCCGCGCTCTCCATAATTCCGACCAGCACCGGAGCGGCCAAGGCCATTTCGGAAGTGCTTCCCCATCTCAAAGGAAAATTGAACGGATTCTCCCTCCGCGTGCCGACACCGGACGTATCGATAGTCGATCTCACAGCGGAACTCCAAAAACCCGCCACCAAGGAAGAGATCAACGAGGCGGTGAAAAAATACGCCGATGGCCCGCTGAAAGGTATTCTCGCGTATGAACCCGACGACCTCGTGTCGATGGATTTCCTCGGAGATTTCCATTCTTCCATATTCGCCCCGAAACATACGACGGTCATAGACAACATGGTGAAAGTTCTCTCCTGGTACGACAACGAATGGGGCTACAGCTCGCGCGTCGCGGATCTTGCGGACCTCATCATAAAGAAGGGGCTGTAGAAATTGAAACTCAAAACATTTCAGCCCGAGGACATCGCCGGCAAACGGGTGCTCGTCAGGGTCGATTTCAACGTTCCCCTCACCGGAGACGGTAAAGTATCGGACTCCACCAGAATAAAAGCGCACGTCCCGCTGATTGAGGAATTGTCGAAAGCTGAGGCCAAAATTGCGCTCTGCTCTCATCTGGGCAGGCCCAAGGGTCAGGTGAATCCCAAATACTCACTGAAACCGATTGCGGAGGAGCTGGAAGGCATAATCGGCAAAAAAGTCGCCTTCACCTCCGACTGCGTGGGCACCGCCGTCTCTTCCGCGATCGAATCAATCCAACCGGGCGGATTAGCGGTGCTCGAAAATTTGCGCTTTTACGCCGAAGAAGAGAAAAACGACGCCGCGTTCGCCAAAAAATTGGCCTCTCCGTTCGAGGTCTTCATCATGGACGCGTTCAGCGCCGCGCACAGGGCGCACGCGTCGACGCGCGCGGTGGTGGATTGCCTGCCGTCGTTCGCCGGGCCTCTCCTCATCAGGGAGATAGAAATCCTGAGCGAGACGCGCGACAATCCCAGGCATCCCTTCGTCCTCATACTCGGAGGCGCGAAGGTGTCGGACAAGATAGACGTCATAGAAAACCTGCTTTCCAAAGCGGACACTATCATCATTGGCGGGGGCATGTCCTTCACGTTCCTGAAATCCCAAGGGCTCGAGATAGGGCACTCGCTCTGCGAGACCGAAAAACTGGACTTTGCGCGCGCAATGTCCGAAAAGGCAAAGAAACAGAACGTCTCGATACTGTTGCCGACCGATGTGCTGGCCGCCTCGGAGGTATCTGCCGAAGCCTCTCCGAAAACGGTTCCCGCGAACGCGATACCGCCCGATCTCATGGGTCTCGATATCGGTCCCGACACAAGGAAGATTTTCAGCGAAGCTCTCGAATCCGCCAAAACCGTCCTGTGGAACGGCCCGATGGGCGTCTTCGAAATGGCGCCTTTCGCGGGCGGCACCAAAGCTATCGCCGAGCAGCTCGTAAAGATCACCGGAAACGGCGCGACGACGGTTATCGGCGGAGGGGATTCCGCCGCCGCTATAGCGCAGCTCGGTCTTGAAAATGAAGTGTCCCACGTTTCCACGGGCGGCGGCGCTTCCCTCGAATTTTTCGAGGGGAAAATGCTTCCCGGCGTGGAGCCTTACATAATATAAGGGGGATACGTCATGCGCATGAAGATGATAGCTGGCAACTGGAAGTTGAACAACAATCAGGCTGCCACGAGAACATTCGTCCAAAACCTCGAATCTTGGTTCGCGGCCGAGCCGGCCGGCAAAAAAGCCGCGTCGGCTGCGGCTTCCGGCAAGATAGAAATCGTGATCGCCCCACCCTTTACTTCCATCGAGGCCGCCCGCGCGGCCAAAAAGAGCGAGATCATCCAGATAGCGGCGCAGAATGTCTATCACGAATCAAAGGGCGCTTTCACCGGCGAGGTATCGCTGTCCATGCTGGAGGAGGCCGGTTGCAAGTACGCGATAATCGGCCACAGCGAGCGCCGGCATGTGTTTCACGAGCCAGACGAGGCGCTTGAGAAGAAACTCATCGCAACGCTCGAGTCTCAGGTGCTGCCGATATTCTGCGTCGGAGAGCTGTTGGAGGAACGCTCCTCCGGGAACACCGAAAAAGTCCTTGCGAGACAGCTGGAGTCCGCGTGGAAATCGCTGACGAGCGACGTGGTGGGCAAAATGGTGGTCATCGCATACGAGCCGGTATGGGCGATAGGAACAGGGCAGACCGCCTCCGACGCCGACGCGGAAAAAGCGTGTGATTATATCCGCTCTCTGGCGTTCGAAAAATTCGGCATAGCCGCGAGCGACTCGCTCCGGATACTCTACGGCGGTTCCGTGAAGCCGGAAAACAGCGCGTCGCTATGTTCGCAAAATGACATAGACGGCCTGCTGATAGGCGGAGCTTCTTTGGAAGTGGAATCGTTCGAGAAAATCATAGAGACGGCTGTTTAAAAAATTTAAAAAAGCGAGAGTGCTGTTTTCCCAATGATTTCCATCGTTGTCTAAACGGCACTCTCGAATTATTGTCAGTTACGGTGTCTTCCCCTTAAACTCCGGGGAAATATATCGAGGACTGAACTCAACAGCGTCACGCAGCAGAACCGCTCATACCGCGCCAAACAGCCTTTTGCCGTTTTCCCATAAAGAGGCCGAAAACTCATCCAGCCTCACCCCTCGCAACTGAGCGATTTTTTCGTAAACTTCGCGCACAAACGCCGGTTCGTTACGCTTCCCGCGATGCGTCTGCGGGGCTAGGTACGGCGAATCGGTCTCGCACAGTATGCGGTCAGTTGGGACATAAGCCGCGGCTTCGCGCAGTTCGGACGCTTTCGGATAGGTGATCGGGCCGGCAAACGAGATGTAAAAACCCAAATCCAAAGCTCTCCGCGCGTCGTCGACGCAGCCGGAAAAACAGTGAATCACTCCGCCCGATAAATTAGGGTGGTTCGCTATGGCCGCCATCGCCTCTCCGTAGGCGTCGCCTGCGTTTCTCGACGGGGCGTTTCTCAGGTGGACGAGTATGGGTTTTTTAGCCCGTTCAGCCCATTCCATCTGTGCCTCGAAGACATCCACCTGGACGTCGCGAGGGGAATTGTCGTAATAGTAGTCGAGCCCTATTTCACCTATGGCCGCGACCTCGCAATTTTCCACCAATTTTTCCAATTCTCGCGGCAAACCGCCGCGCACTGAGGCTGCCTCATGAGGGTGTACACCGGCGGAAGCAAGAAACGCGAGGTCCGGGCGTTTCACCTCGCGCGCGATACGAATGACCTCAAAGCTCGAATGAACGTCGCACGCCGCTAGGAGCGCGCACGTCACTCCCGCCTCGGCCGCCCTCGAAACGACGGCGTCGAAGTCGCCGTCGAACGCCTCCATGTCGAGATGGCAGTGCGAATCAAAAAGTTTTATCTCGCCGCTCATGACGCGCTGTGATTTGCCTCAGTGAACGGGCGCTCCGGGCGGGAAGCTATCGTCCACCGTCGCGAGCGAAATAATCTCTCCAGTGCCGTCGTCGGCCTCCGCCGCTAGGAGCATTCCGTTGCTTTCGATGCCGCGGAACTTCGCCGGTTTGAGATTGCAAAGAACGAGAATTTTTTTGCCGATCAGGTCCTCCGGGGTAAAAAATTCCCTTATGCTCGACACTATCACACGTCGCTCGAAACCGAGGTCGAGGTTGAGCTTGTAAAGTTTCTTGGCTTTCTCGACGCTCTCGACGCTCTCGATTTTCGCCACGCGTATCTCGAGTTTGCTGAAATCGTCAATTTCTATCTGAGGTTTGTGTTCCGCGTCGAAAGCCGCCGACGCTTCTTTGTCTGCCGCAGGGTCGAGCGCGACCTGTCTTGCTTTCATCCGGGCGTCGTAGCCGATTTTCCACTTCGGTATGTCTATTCTGGGGAACAGCACTTCGCCCTTTTTCACCATGACCTCTCCGGTCAGTTTCCCCCAATTCCAATCGGGGTAGCGCTCTTCGGACGGGTTCCCGGCAAGGCCCAACTGCGCGTGAATCCGCGCGGCGGTATTCGGAATGAATGGGTGGACGAGCATGGCAACGAACCTCAGCACCTCCCAGAGCGTCAGCAAAACAATGTCGAGCCTTTCGTCCGGGTCGTCTTTTCCGAGTTTCCATGGCTGCGTCTCGTCGATGTATTTGTTTCCCGCGCCGATGAGCGTCCAAAGGGCCTTCAGAGCGCCGTCGAGCGAGAAATCGTCCATCCTGGCGTCCATGTCGGCCAGTGTGGAAACGGCCAAGTTGCGCAAAGCCGAGTCGATATCGCTCGAACGATCAAAGACCGAAGAGGGCGGCAGTTTGCCGTCCCTGTATTTTTCTATCATCTGGAGCGTGCGGTTCAACAGGTTCCCCATGTCGTTCGCGAGGTCCGAATTGACACGGTTCACGAGCGCCAGTTCCGAAAAATCGCCGTCGTTGCCGAACGGCACCTCGCGGAGGACGAAATAACGGAACGCGTCCACACCGTATATATCCGCCATCTCGAAAGGGTTCACCACGTTGCCCTTCGACTTCGACATCTTGTCGCCCTCGACCGTCCACCAGCCGTGGGCAAACACGCGGACAGGCGGATTTAGGCCCATCGCCATCAGCACGGCGGGCCATATCACCGAGTGAAACCTGATGATATCCTTGCCGACCATGTGGCGCACGTTCGGCCAGCAGGTTTCCCACTTCTCGCCCTTCTCGGGGTAACCGACGGCCGAAATGTAGTTGATGAGGGCGTCGAGCCAAACGTACACCGTGTGGCGGTCGTTGCCCGGAACCGGTATGCCCCATTTGAGGGTCGTACGCGATACTGACAGGTCCTGAAGGCCGCTTCGGATGAAACTCATCACCTCGTTGTAACGCGAGCGGGGCATTATGGCGTCCGGGTGAGCCTCGTAATGTTCTATCAGGGCGTCCTGGTATTTAGAGAGGCGGAAAAAGTAACTCTCTTCCGACATACGCGTCAATGGCCGCTTGCAGTCGGGACATATTTTGTCGTCGCCCACCTGCGCGTCGGGGAAATAGGTCTCGCAAGGCGTACAATACCAGCCCTCGTAAGTGCCCATGTATATGTCGCCGCTCTCCATGAGCTTTTGGAAAAAATACCGCGTCACATGTATGTGGCGCTCCTCGGTGGTGCGTATGAAGTCGTCGTTCGAGATATCGAGTACTTCCCACAGCTTTTTGTAGTTGGTCACCACCTCGTCACAGAGCTGTATGGGAGTCATACCGCGTTTTTCGGCCGCGGACTGTATCTTCTGGCCGTGCTCGTCGGTGCCGGTCAGGAAACGCGTGTCGTCGCCGCGCATCCGGTGCCAGCGAGCCAGCGCGTCGCACGCTATCGTCGTGTAGGCGTGCCCTATGTGAGGGACATCGTTCACGTAATATATCGGAGTGGTCAGATAAAATCTCTGCTTATTCTCTTTCTCGCTCATTTTCGGCGGCCTCCCGCGACAAGAATTTCTTCACCGTATTGCGCGCTATACCATAACTCTCATACAGCACGTTCGCGATTATTTTATCCCATATTCCCTCTTTTTTCATGCATGATGCCAAAATCGGCCAGCCGTAGCGCTCCTCGTCCTGTTTCGGACAATCAGCGCCCTCCGTCACGAGCAACATCTCGCCCTTCAGCTCCCGCGTTCGCGACACGAGAACGAGTTCTCCCAACGTCCCGCGAATCGCCTCCTGATGGACTTTGCTGATCTCGCGAACCAGAGCCGCGCGGCGTTCGCCGAACGCGTTGAGCGCCGACGCCAGAAACGCCGCGAGGTCGTGCGGGGCGACGCAAAAAATCAACGCATCGCGGATGTCCGCCAGCTCCGATAATGCCGACTCGACCTCCGAGCCGCTTCCGGTGACAAATCCGGCGAAATGAAACCCGCGCGTGACTATCCCCGACATCAACAGCGCGGGCAGTATCGCGTTCGCCCCCGGCAGGGCGTCGACCGAAAAACCGCCCTCTATGGCCGCCGCCGCCAAAATCTGTCCCGGGTCAGATATTCCCGGAGTGCCCGCGTCCGACACCAGAGCGACGTTCTCCCCCCTCCCAAGGCGTTCGAGTATCTCGCCGGTGCGCGTCCGCTCGTTGTGTCTGTGATATGAGATCAAAGGCTTTCGGATGTCGTAGCGATTGAGCAGTTTGAGCGTGCGCCGAGTGTCCTCGCACGCGATTACGTCCGCGTCCCTCAATGCGTCGAGCCCGCGCATGGTCATGTCGCGCAGATTCCCGACGGGCGTCGGTACGATCACGAGCGGCATTGCGTAAGAGGGTCCAGGGAGCTCGCTCCCTGGCGGGTTCGGGCAGCGCCCGAGGTTTTGTCCGCGGTTTGAGGGCAATCCTCCAGCTTGTACGCCGCGAGCAGTTCTTCTGTATAATTTCCGTCCGCGCCGTATATGAACAGCGGCGGCTCCACGGACACGCCGTCCCCTGACGCGCGCTTCGCCTCGACCAGCACGACGGACGCGGCGCGGCCGGGTTTCGGATGCACGGCGCGCATCCTCTTGGGCTTCACGTTGTGCCGGTGAAGCAGGCAGAAAAGTTCTCCCAGTCTCTTGGCTCTCATCACGAGAAAAAATTTTCCCCCATTTCGCAAAAGGTACTTCGCGCAGATGACCGCGTCCTCGAGCGTGCACTGTTCCCCGTGCATCGCCGTCGCCATGCCGGCGTCAGGACTCGGTCTGCTGGAGCCAGGCTCGTCGTATGGCGGGTTCATCACCACGGTGTCGTAAGTTTCAGCCTCGAAATCGCGTCTGTGTTCGCGAAGATCCGCGGCCGAAAACGAGACGCGTTCCTCCATGCCGTTCAATCGGGCGTTACGTAACGCCAATTCGACGAGCGATGGATTGATGTCGATTCCCTCGAAAAACGCGCGCGGCGCGCGGCGCGCCATTATAAGGCTGACGGCCCCGTGCGCGCATCCCAGCTCCATCACTTTCGCGCGCTCCTTGACACGCGCGAAGTGTGCCAGCAAAACGGTATCGACACTCACGCGCGGCCCGCGCCCCTCAAGCGGCTGATGAACTTTTATCTCGCCGTACAATATATCCGTGGGTTCCGGCTTCATTGCTTTCCTCCGTCTTGAAAAACTTCACGGCACAACAAGCGTCAATATTTTAACAGCAAGGGGAGGTATTGTATAATTGAAGAGCATGCTTGTATGTGAACGATGGAAGGATGGAGGGGATTTTCATGAACGGTTACGAAAGGTGCGCGGCGGTTCTTAGGGATGAGCGCCCCGACAGGACGCCGTTTTTTCCGCTGCTGATGTTTTTCGCGGCGGACAGGAGCGGCATGGCATATCGCGAATACGCTTCCGACGGACATTCTCTCGCTTCCGCCCAGATAAACATGGCCGAAAATTACCATGTCGACGCGGTTACGGTCAGCAGCGACGCGTTCCGCCTGTGTGCCGATCTCGGAGGCGGCATGGTGTTTCCTGAAAATCAAACCCCTTACATGCCGAGCCCGCTCGTCAAGGACGAATCCGACCTTCGTTCGCTGAAAATCCCCGATCCTCGGCGTAAAGGCAGCCGTATGAAAGACAGGTTGGACGCTGTTTCGGAGCTTCGGCGTTCGATGGGGAACCGGACGATGATATTCGGGTGGGTGGAGATGCCCTTTGCTGAGGCCTGCAATGTCTGCGGACTCGCTAATTTCATGATGATGCTGATCGACGCGCCGGAATTGGCGCATTCGGTGCTGGAATTCATTACGGGCATAGAGATAGATTTCGCGCGCGCGCAGATCGAAGCGGGCGCTCACGCGATAGGGTGCGGGGATGCCGCGGCCTCGATGATTTCGGCGCCCCTCTTTCGAGAGTTCGCGCTGCCTTACGAGCACAGAGTGAACGAGGCGGCGCATGCGGCGGGAAGTTTCACCAAACTGCACATGTGCGGCAACTCGACACATCTTCTGGGGGATTTGTCGGCGAACGGCTCGGACATCTACAATGTCGACCACATGGTCGACCTCGCCCTGGCGGGAAATATCTATTCGAGTGCCGGAGGCACGGTCAAAGGCAACGTAAATCCGGTGACCGACCTGATGTCCGCCACGCCTGAGCACGCGCGTGACGCCGCCCGGAGATGCGTCGAGTCGACGCGCGGCAAAAAGTTCATGCTCGGCGCGGGATGCGAGATACCCGCCGCCACGAGCGACGAAGTGTTCTTCGCCTTCGCGGACGCGGTAAATGAGTAAACGCCGATTACTATCCAATAAGGGGGATATTTTTGGCCGGTGAAGCTGTGAAAATCAGGGCGGTGAAAACGGAGGACGCGCCGGACATCAATCGGATACGCACGATGAGCGGTGTTCGCGAGAATATCATCAGCATAACCAGCGAGCGAATCGTTGATACTGAGAAATATATCCGCGAACTCACCGCGAATGATCACATGCTGGTAGCCGAGTTTGACGGCGCGGTTGTCGGCTGTGTGTCTCTGCATGTCCAGTCTATGCCTCGCGCAAGACATTCGGCGTCCCTTGGGATAATGGTCGACGCCGACTACCAGAGGCAAGGTATCGGCGGGACATTGATGGCGGCCGCTCTTGATCTGGCAGATAATTGGCTGATGCTTAAACGGGTCGAACTGGACGTGTTCGTCGACAACGAACACGCAATCTCCCTCTATCGAAGTCTTGGTTTCGTAGTGGAGGGAACGAAAAAATACGCCGCCGCGCGCGACGGCGAGTACGTGGACTGTTATCTGATGGCGAGGTACGGCAAGTTGTGACGAGAGCGAAACCTGGCTTCCGCAAACATGATAATCACCGTTCCCGCGCGTCGTAAATTTCACTCGCCCTCGCGGTCGCGCGCGCGACGGTCGCCGCGTTGACGCTTTTGAGCTTTAAGAGTCCCTTGCCCTCCATCTCGTCGAGTTTGTTTTTGGCCGATGGCTCGCCGTCCATCTGGGCGAGCGCGTACCACATGTACGCGTTTTCCAGATTTTTTCCGTCGGGGGCCGACGCGCGCCCGTCGCGGTACATGTCGCCGAGCTTCATGGCCGCCCTCGGCAATCCCTGACGCGCGGCAGTCTCGTAATATCGGGCCGACTCGCCCAAATCTTTCAGGCCGTCCGCGGTCTCCAAAATTTCGCCCAACTGTCCCGCCGCGTAAGCATCGCCGGCGTCCGCCGGGCCCGCGAACAATTCGGCGGCCTTGGCCGGGTCGGCGGCCACGCCGCGCCCCGTCATGTACATGTCGGCGAGGAACGTTTTCGCGTTCGCGCTGACGCCCGAGTAACGCTCCGCTATCGGCAGAAGAGCCTCCCAGGACGAGGGTGCGGCGGACGCGAGGCGCCTCTCCGTCTCCTTGCGCAAATTCGCTGCGTTACGAAACGTTTCCGCTGCCGCGGTATCCTGAAAGGGGAGTGATGCCCCAGAGAGACGGAGGAGAATTTGAAACGGCAGAGGATCGCCCGCGTCCGCGCCGAGCGCTTGTGTCATCAGTGACGCGGCGATGTTCGTGTCGCCGCGGAACCATGCGACGAGCCCTCTTTCGGCAAAGGCACCTCCCTCGTTCGCAGTGCCGAAACCTCTTTCGCGCGCGGCCTGAAGCGCCTGCACCTCATCGAGAAAAACGCCGGCGTCGAGCGTGCCGTTTTCGATGTCGCGCAGCGCGAGCGCGCTGATGTCGCGCTCGGCGCCGAAGTCGATGTTTATGGATATTTGCTCCCGGGCTTTCGCGGCGTTCCCTGCCGCGTAATACATGACGCCCACAAAGAGGTTGTCGGCCCAGTTCTCCCTCTGGATGTTTTCCGCGATAATATCGAGCTGGGCCGAAATTTCGGCGTTCGCGGCACCAGCGCCGGACAAGGCGCGCGCCCTCATCTTGGCGGCCTCTGCCTTGTAGGGATCGCGTCGCAGCACCGGACGCCATGCGCGGTCGAATTCGGCCAGATATTTCGCTATGGCCGCCTCGTCGCCGATTTCCCGCGCCGCCGCCGCGCGATAGTACCAGAACGGGGCGTACATAGCGAAGTTTCGTTCGAGGGCGTTCAGCATACGTAAGCTTTTCGTCCTGTCGGGTTCGAGGACGGCTTTGTCGAAATCGCTCAGGTCACGCTGCGCGAGACGGTACTCGTCAGGCAGGCCGTAGCGTCGGACGAGCGTCCACGATGTATCCAACAGCCGTTCCTGAAGGCGTGTGAGATCCTCGACGTTCTCGCGCTCCAATTTTCGAAGCTCGTCAGGCAGGTCGCTCGTTTTTTCGGCCGCGAACGCCGTGATCCCGAAATATCCCGCCAGCTCTCCGGCGAGAATATTTCCGACGAGGCTCCAGGGCGCGGACGGCGCCGCGGCGAATTTCGCTATCAGGGCGGAGAGGCGTTTTTTCTCCCTCGAATCGTATTCCTCCCTCACGCGCGCCGCTTCGTCCTGACGCAGCGTCTTTTTGCCTATCGTGTCGATCAGTTCGAGGTAGAGCGCCTTGAGTTCCGGATCGTCCTCGATGTTCCCCAGGTACAGGTTGTCGATGATATTTTCGTATTCGGCGTTCAGCGTGACGCGGTCTTCCGACGAAGCCACGCGGTTGATCGACACGATCGCCATATTGAGCGCGTTCATGGTGTGAATCGGATCATATGCCGCGTCCGCCGCGTCGGCATTCCGGCCCGAAATGGCGGCTGCCGTGAGCGAAACCGCCGCGGCAAGAACGAGACGAATAAATTTCAATTTGGTCCTCATAAAAATCCCTCCAAGCTCTTCCTGTTGTTTCTTTACCGATAATATTATAAACTAACGCAAGTTTGGAACACGTAATTTCGAGAGGGGATCGTTTTATGGCAAGGAACATAACTCCAAAGGAAAAAAATTATTCCGACTGGTATCTCGATGTCATAAGGGCGGCGGAACTCGCCGATTACGCGCCGGTGAGAGGATGCATGGTCATCAGACCAAACGGCTACGGAATATGGGAGAACATTCAGGCCGTTTTCGACCGCGGTTTCAAGGAGACGGGTCACGTCAACGCGTACTTTCCCCTCCTCATCCCGAATTCTTTCATGGAGCGCGAGGCCCAGCACGTGGAGGGATTTGCCCCGGAGTGCGCCGTCGTCACCCACGCCGGAGGCGAGGAACTCGAAGAGCCCTATGTCGTGCGCCCGACTTCGGAGACCATCATTGGACACATGTATAGCCAGTGGGTACAGTCGTGGCGCGACCTCCCCATTTTGATAAACCAGTGGTGCAACGTGATGAGGTGGGAGAAACGCCCGCGCCTCTTCCTGCGGACATCCGAATTTTTGTGGCAGGAGGGGCACACAGCCCACGCCACCCGAGATGAGGCGTTCGAGGAAACGTTCAAGATGCTCGACGTCTATCGGAACACAATGCAAAAAGAGCTGGCGCTACCGGTGCTTTACGGGGAAAAATCCGAGAACGAGCGCTTCCCCGGCGCCGACAACACTTATTCGTGCGAGGCCATGATGAGCGACAAGAGGGCGCTTCAGGCCGGCACGAGCCATTTTTTGGGCCAGAACTTCGCGCGCGCCTTTGACGTATCATTTCAGGACAAAAGCGGCGAGCGCGCTTACGCGTGGACGACGAGCTGGGGAGTATCGGCGCGTCTTATCGGCGCGATAATCATGACCCACAGCGACAACGACGGATTGATACTGCCGCCGCGCGTAGCTCCGGTGAAGACCGTGATAATTCCCATATCGAGCGACGAAGGCTTACTGCGCGACAAATTGGAGCCAGCCGCCGAAAAAGTATCCCGCGAAATAGACGCGGCATTGGGCGGCATGTATTCCAAAATCGACAGGCAATATCACATGCGCCCGGCCGACAGGTTCTTCCGCCACCTTCAGCGCGGTGTTCCGGTGCGGGTGGAGATAGGGGCCAAGGAGTTCGAGGACGGCGCGGTCACACTGGTGCGTCGCGACACGTCCGAGCGCGAGCGTGTTCCGATGGGGGAGTGCGCCGCGAGAGTGAAAGACCTCCTGGTGAGCATCCAGCGGAATCTTTACGACAAGGCGCAGGCGTTCCGCGAGGCGAACACCCACGATATCGACAGCATGGACGACCTCAAGAAATTTTTCTCGCCCGAGGGCAAAGGCGGATTCGCCCGCGTCTACTTCGCCGGCTCTTCCGACGACGAAGGAGAGATCAAATACGTCACGGGAGGCGCCACGATACGCTGTATGCCGCTCGACGACGAATCGAGAGGCAAATGCGTATACACCGGAAAACCGGAAGGCCGAAGGGCAATACTGGCGAAAGCGTATTGAAAACTTAAAAAACGCGATATCGAAACCTTGAATTCTCCTCAATCTATCACACAAGAGGCCTCTCGTTGATTGAGAGGCCTCTTGTGTGTTCCGAAAAACTATATCGATCACTCTTCCATTATTTCATGTTCCTTTTCGGCCAGTAACGCGTCGATTTTTTTGATGGCTTCGTCCGTGATATCCTGGACTTCTTTCTGATATTTTTTGAGATCGTCCTCGTTTATCTTTGAATTTTTCTCCAACTTCTTGAGAGAGTCGACTATCTCGCGGCGAATGTTGCGAGTGGCGATGCGCTGCTCCTCGGCGTATTTGTTGACAAGTTTTGTGAGTTCACCCCTGCGTTCGCGGGTCAATTCGGGGATGTTGAGCCTTATGACCTCTCCGTCCGGCTGGGGATTTATGCCGAGAGGGGAAGCCTGAATGGCTTTTTCGACCGCTTTCATGGCGCCCTTGTCCCATATCGTTATCACTATCTGTCTCGGTTCGGGAATATTGACGGTTCCCAGTTGCTTTACCGGCATCTGCGTTCCGAAATAATCCACCTTGATGTCCTCGACCAGCGCCGGGTGCGCGCGTCCCGTTCGCACGCCGGCATAGGTGCCTTTGAGGTGCTCGAGCGCTTTGGAGGTGCGATTTTTAAGGTCTTTGATCAGATTTTGAGGCATTGTCAACCACTCCTTCCCGTCTTTTCACGATACCATCGAACCGGTTCTTTCACCGTCTATAAGCAGTTTGCTCAGATTGCCTCGCTGCCGGAAGTCAAAAACCACTATCGGCATTTTGTTTTCCATGCAAAGCGAAAAAGCCGCCGCGTCCATGACTTTCAGCTGAAGAGAGAGCGCTTCGGCAAAACTGACCTTCCGCAGAAATTTCGCGTCGGGAAATTTCACCGGATCCTTATCATATATACCATTTACTTTCGTCGCTTTCAAGAGACAATCGGATTTAATTTCGGAGGCGCGTAATGCCGCGGCCGTATCGGTCGAGAAAAAAGGCGACCCGGTGCCCGCCGCGAATATCAGGACGCGGCCTTTTTCGAGGTGCCTGATGGCACGCCTCGTGATAAACGGTTCCGCTACCGAGCGCATCTCTATAGCGGTCTGCACGCGGGTCTGCACGCCGAGCTGTTCGAGGGCGTTCTGGAGGGCGAGAGCGTTTATGACCGTCGCGAGCATTCCCATCTGGTCGGCTTGAACCCTATCCATTCCTTGTTCCTCGGCCTGCACGCCCCTAATGAAATTTCCGCCGCCGATTACTATGGCGGTTTCTATTCCCGCTTTCGCTACCTCCGATATCTCCTGACAAATTTCGTTTATCACCGGATAACTGAAGCCGAATTTTTCACTGCCGGCGAGAATTTCGCCGGATAATTTCAACAATACCCTCTTGTATTTTCGCATTTTAACCGACCTCCCAGAATTTGCGCGCACAAAAAAGCGAGGGATTTACCCCTCGCCGGAAATATTTTTTGCCTTTATGCCCCTATCGCGAACCTCGCGAACCTGCGAATCACTATGTTCTCGCCCATCTTGGCAATTTCGGCGATCACGATATCCTTCACCTTCACCTTCGGGTCGCGGATGTAGTTTTGCTCGATCAGACAGTTGTCTTCGTAAAAAGCCTTCAATTTACCCTCGGCTATCCTGTCGAGCATTTTTTCCGGCTTGCCCTCTTCGAGGGCCTGCTTGCGGTAAACTTCTTTCTCGCGCTCCAACGTATCGGCGGGCACTTCCTCGGCCGATACGTAAGAAGGACTGGCCGCCGCTATCTGCATACAGAGTTCGTGCCCCAGCGCTTTAAATTCGTCGGTCTTGGCGACGAAATCGGTCTCGCAGTTGAGTTCGAGCAGCACGCCGATCTTGCTGTTGGTGTGTATATAGCTGAAAACGCTTCCCTGTGACGCCACCCGTTCAGCCTTCTTCGCAGCTTTCGCGAGGCCCTTCTCGCGCAGAAAATCTATGGCTTTCTCGATGTCGCCGCACTCCGCCAAGGCGTTGCGGCAATCCACTATGCCCGCTCCTGTGCGCGCGCGCAGTTCTTTTACGGATTCGGTATCAACAGCCATGTTAAATCACTTCCTCCCAGCCCTTACGGTCTTTCAGTTCCTGGTTCGTGACCTTGTCGCCGGCTTCGGCGTATTTTTCCTCGTATTTCTCGCGCCGTTCGATGTTTTCGCCGTCCTCGGATTCTTCCCCGTTGGACAGGAGGGCGGAGGACTCCCCATCCACCCCTTGGCGTCCTTCGATGAACGCGCTCGACATGAGATTTACTATCAGCTCTATGGCCCTTATCGCGTCGTCGTTACCGGGAATGGGGTAGTCTATCAGCTCCGGGTCGCAGTTCGTGTCAACAATGGCGATGACGGGAATGCTCAGTTTACGCGCCTCCAGCACAGCATTCTCCTCTCTGCGCGGGTCGATGATAAACAGCGCTCCCGGGATTTCTTTCATCTCTTTGATGCCCGAGAGGGATTTTTCCAGTTTGTCGCACTCTTTATGAAGCTTGATGACCTCTTTTTTGGGATATTTGTTGATGGAACCGTCGGCGTCCATCGTCTCCAGCTCGACCATGCGATTCACGCGCTTGCGTATGGTGGTGAAATTCGTAAGAAGCCCGCCCAGCCACCTCTGATTGATGAAGAACTGACCGCAACGGATCGCTTCTTCGCGAAGCGGGTCCTGCGCCTGACGTTTGGTGCCTACGAACAGTATGCTGCCGTTGTTCTTCGAGAGTTCGCGGACGAAATCATAAGCTCGCTCCAACCCCTTCACGGTCTTTTGAAGGTCGATGATGTAGATTCCGTTTCTCTCCGTAAAAATATACGGCTTCATCTTCGGGTTCCATCTGCGGGTCTGATGGCCGAAGTGAACGCCGCACTCCAACAGTTGTTTCATGTTGACAACGCCCAAATTTACATTCCTCCTCGTTTTTTCCTCCGCCGGACTCGTCCCGTCATGCCCGCCCTCTCAGGCGACAAGCTGACGGTCCTCCAGCGTGCGTTTTAGCGAATATATGTTAACACAACTCAGAACCGGACGCAAGAATTACGTCGGCTCATACTTGCGGCGAATCTAGTCCCAAACCTGCGAACGTCAAGCCATAATTCGGCTCAAATTTTTATTTTATAGCCTGAACACCTTTTATCACATCATCGGTCAGGTCGACACCGCCGTAGAAGATATATACTTTCTCCACGACTACCGTTACGCCCTTCGCTTTGGCCGCGCTTTCGATAACTTTATTGATTTCCTCCGTCAGCGGGTTCATTATTCTCATTTCCTCCACGCCGCTCTCCTGACGGGCCGTGTCGATAATGAGCATACGTTTTTGCTGGTCGGGTTCTTTTTCGGCGGCCGCCCTCGCCTCGTCGCTCTTCTTCGTGATGAATTCGTCGACGTATTTTTGAGACTCGGCGTATCTGGGATGAGCGACTAAGATGCGCTGGGTGTCTATGAAACCTATCTTATCGGACGCGGCGTACAGGGCGCCGCACATTGTGTTCAAAACGAGAAACGCCGCCGCGCAGAGCAATATGACCTTTTTCAGCAAAAAACTTCCCCTCCTCGAAAACTCCGGCGATAACGAACTTCCTTACCGGTGTTCCGTATTCTACATCCCCGAATCGCGATTGTCCAGATAGCGCGTCCCCCCTCAAACCACAGGTTAGGTAGTTGGTAATGGCGTTAAGTCCGGTAATAACGCCAATTCACACAAAATCAATCTTTCACCCATTGGGTGCAAGTCCTCTATGGTCCGGCAGGTACCCTGGCGTTTATTTTTCAGCGTGTTCGTCTTTGCGAAGGGCGGTTTCGGGCAGGTTTATCACTTCGTTGTCGTCATGGAAACCGCGTTCCCCTGTGTTTTCTTCGGAAACGCGCCCCGCTTGATCGGAATGCGCTCGCGTCCGCCGGTCGGCGCGCGGCGTGCCATTTTTTATCCATCTGTGCCGCCGCGTCATCACACCCGGCAACAACCCGAAGTTGGCAAGCAGCGTCAGCAACGCGATGGCGGCTATGAAAAAAATCACCGCGCCCAAAATGAAAGGCATCAAAAAAATCACTATGGCGATGATTATCGATAATATCAAAAGTCCCCGCATGGCAAACCCCCTCGCTTGATCGTACCATATCAAATTGAACGGGATGGCACCCCAAAGTTTTTTAATTTCATCGAATTCTCTTTTCCTCAATAAGTTGTTTCACTTTTAGAGCGCAACTAATAATATCTTTATTGATCTCACTTTCCCAAATGCGGAGCACTTGCCAATCTAACGTGGTTAATTGACGATTAACTTCCTCATCTCGTTGAATGTTACGACGAATTTTATTTGCCCAAAACTCGGAGTAACGCGCCAATTCTTCCTCCAAATTTTTCATGCCACGCAATGCCCAATTGTGACCATGCCAGTAATCACCGTCGCAAAATACCGCGATTTTAACTTTTGTAAAAACAATATCTGGTTTCCCAGGTAATCCATGATAATGCACCCTAAAGCGCAACCCTCGCCGCCATAGCGCCTTTCGCAAAGCAACCTCCGGTCGAGTGTTTTTTGACTTCACAGCCGCCATGATTTTATGCGTTACCTCTGGCGCGCGTCTCATGATAACTTCCATCAACGTAAATAGCTTTTGGAAAGAAGCTCGTGAAGGTAAGTTACTACGCGCTCTTCTAATTGTCCTTTTGTGAACGCGCATGGTTGTAACTTTGTCGCCCATTCACGACCTGGATGCAGGCGATCCCACAGTGGCATTTTCCCACTATGCCGACCACTTCCTGGGTCATGATTACCAAAACCGTCGAGAACGCGATTCCAAACAGGCTTAAAACGTTCAATCAAGATTGATTCAGCAAGTGGTATCCATATATCGTCCACAACGAGAAAACGGCAAAAAAAATCTTTCAAATCAAGGTTGTGAACAGCTTTTATGGATTCCGCGTGTTCGTTTAGTCGTTTTCGCAAGGCCGGACCATGTTCTATTTCTAAACTAACCTCACCTTTTCTTGCCCCAGCGGGTACAGCCTTACCAACATAAATCGGATAGTGAAACTGGCCACCTTTGTTTACGTTAGACAATTCTTCATATGCTGAAAAAGTACCCGTATAATATAAAGCATATACTCCCGCGCCAATAAAAGGTGTGGGCGGTAATGGTTGGGCACTCACTTCCAACAATGCGTCGGCGATACTTTCACCCAAGTTTTGTTTATCCAACGGGTTAAACGGCTTTACAATTAGCGGGTTCTCCCTTGTAACCATTGTTATTCAACCTTTTAAGTGTATTTGCCACCGATTCACCAATGATAGCCGCCAGTTTGACTGGTACGGCGTTTCCTATTTGACGCATACTTTCCGTCCATGAACCACAGAAAAAATATTTGTCGGGGAAAGTCTGTATTCTCGCGCTTTCACGGACTGTGTAATAACGCAAAGAACCATCATCAAGGACTAACATATTCTCTCCGCCCGGGACACCATGCGCCCCAGCCTTTATCGTCTTTGAAGGTTCATCCATAACGCTGCCGGAATGACCAGCGTATGGTCTTGCCCCGGCTCTAAATTCATGGTTCAAAAAAGTCCGGCGATTCTTTGCTCGTGGGTCTGGTAGTCCTCGGATCGCGTCTCGAACAGTCCTCCATCTCTCCACGCGTTCTTTCCCATCAAAAGAACGTATGATGTTTTCTCGCTCCCTTTTCGAGATTTCCGGCCGATTTTTATAAGCTATCTCATACTCATCCCAATAAGAACCATCCACAAATTTTGAATACAAGAGGGCTTCTCTTGAACGCGTCGCTTCAGGAAAAGACCAATTCGCGTCTAGATCATTTCTAAACCCCACGATTACAACACGTTGCCGTGTCTGAGGGACTCCATAGTCCGCGGCGTTAAACAATCTAAATACCACATTATACGCGAGTCCGGAATATATCCCAGACGTGTGTTGTTGCTCAAGGAGCCTTAAATGTTCTGTCCAATCCATTCCCTCCCTCATGATAATTTCCGGGTGAGTAAGTTGTAGTAAAATGTAATTGAAATACGTACTAAAGGATTTACGAATCAAACCTTTCACATTTTCAAAAATAAACACTTCAGGACGTATCTCGCGAACGGCGCGAACAGCTTCTGGAAACATATCGCGAGCGTCGTTGTGGGCTTTATGTTTTCCGCCAAGGGAGAATGGTTGGCAAGGCGGTCCTCCTGAAACAACCTGAATACCTGACCCATAATCGCTGTAATTAACTAATCTTACATCTGTTTGTACGACGCGCCATTTTTGAATACCGAGAAAATCGCGTAATGTATTGGCGCTAACGGTACCGCAAGAATCTTCATCTCGTTCCAACAACGCGCGATGTTCAAAACCCGCTTGGTGTAAGCCAAGTGCCAGTCCTCCGGCTCCGCTGAATAATTCGATTGAACTGATCGTCATCTTCATCACCTTTCATCAAAAACCCCGCCATTTTCGCCTCAATGAAAGACTTTATATCTCTTATTAAGTAAATTGTAGCATGATTTATCCATCCGTGCCGCCGCGCCCGGCAACAGTCCGAAGCTGGCAAGCGGCGTCAGCGGCGTCATGGCGGCTATGGAAAAAATCACCGCGCCCAAAATGAAAGGCATCAAAAAAATCACTATGGCGATGATTATCGATAATATCAAAAGTCCCCGCATGGCAAACCCCCTCGCTTGATTTTACCATATCGACTTATCGTTATGGATATGAAGCCTCAGCCGCGGGCGGAG